>CAZLGF010000008.1:0-27984 GCA_964558955.1 uncultured Coriobacteriaceae bacterium | reverse complement strand
GAGCTCGTCGTAGATCTCATGCGGGGTCGGCACGCGACGGATCACCTGCTTTGAGGCGTGCTCCTCGTCCTGCTCCCCGGGGACGGGCTCGCTCTCGAACCCCATGTCGGTGAGGCCCGGGTAGGCACCCTGCGCCATGAAGTCCTGCGCGAGCGACTCCTCGAGGATCTCCGCGCAGGCGGCGACGCACTCGTCGCAGATGAAGATGTCCGTCGGCCCCTTGACGAGCTTGCGGACCTGGTCCTGCTCCTTGCCGCAGAACGAGCAGCGGATGGGGCGCGAACCGAGGTCTGAGATGTCACGCGGCATCATTCACCACCGTTCGCGGCGTCGGTGCGGGATGAGATGATGCGATCCACGAGGCCGTAGTCGAGCGCCTCGGGCGCGCGCAGGTAGTGGTCGCGCTCGGTGTCGGCCTCAACCTTCTCGAAGGGCTGACCGGTGGCGTCGGCGAGGATCTGGTTGAGGCGCCGGCGGGTCTCCTTGATCTCCTGCGCCACGATCTCGATCTCGGTCTGCTGGCCCTGCGCGCCGCCGCTCGGCTGATGGATCATGACCATGGAATTGGGCAGGCAGAAGCGCTTGCCCTTCGCACCGTTGGCGAGCAGCACGGCCGCCATCGAGGCCGCCATGCCCACGCAGATGGTGGAGACGTCGGGCTTGATGAAGTTCATCGTGTCGAGGATCGCGAGGCCCGAGTAGACCTCGCCGCCCGGCGAGTTGATGTAGAGCGAGATGTCCTTCTCGGCGTCCTGGCTCTCGAGATGCAGCAGCTGCGCGATCACGAGGTTGGCCGTGGTCGAGTTGATCTCCTCGCCGAGGAAGACGATCCGGTCGTTGAGCAGGCGCGAGTAGATGTCGTAGCTGCGCTCCCCACGCGGGGTCTGCTCGATGACGTACGGTACGAGCGCGCTTTCGATCCCGGCAATCATGTGCTCTCCTTTCATGGGCCCGATACGCGCTACGGTGCCCGACACCCGCATGGCGAGGTCGCGCACCGTAGTTGAGGTTGCATGGCCTATGGTGTACCCCTTCGCGCGAAGGGGTATGCGCGAGCGCCCTTAGGCGGCGTCCTCGTCGCCCGACGGAGCGGCGGTCTCGTCCACCTCGGTCACCTGGGCGTTCTCGACCAGCCAGTCGCACGCCTTGGAGCGGCGGATGGAGTCGCGCACGGCGGGCATGCGACCCTCGGCGGTGAACTGCGCCTTGGAGGCCTCGACGTCGGCCACCCCGGCGCGCGCGAACTCAGCGTCGACATCCTCATCGGTGACCTCGATCTTGAGCTCGCGGGCAAGCGCGTCGAGCGCGAGCGACTCGCGGGCGACGTCGTCGGCCTGACGGTGCAGGTCGGCGATGAACTGCTCGGACGAGAGGCCGTTGGCCTGCAGCCAAGCGTCGAGCGACATGCCGCGGCTCGAGAGGCTCTGCAGGAAGTTCTGGCCGAGCTCCTGGAAGACGGTCTGCTCGTAATCAGCATCCACCTCATCGAGCTCGAGGCGCTCGGCGAGGGCAGCGACGGCGCGGGTCTCCTTGAGCTGCGGCAGGCGCGAGGTCTTGTCGGCCTCGAGCTCCAGCTTCACGGCGTCGCGCATGGCGGCCACGTCGTCGAAGCCGAAGGCCGTCTTCGCGAACTCGTCGTCGAGCTCGGGGAGCTTGCGGGCGCGGATGCCCTTGACCGTGACCTCCGCCGCGGCCTCCTCGGCACCCTCGACCTCGGGCGTCCAGGCGATCTCCTTGGTCTCCTCGACCTTCATGCCCGCGAGGCCCTCATCGAAGGCGGCGGGCAGGCTGCCGGAGCCCACGACGATCATGCGGCCCTCGCCGGCGAGGGCCTCGGCGTTCTTGACGTTGGTGACGTCGACGGTCACGAAGTCGCCCTGCTCGACGCCACGGTCCTCCACGTCCTCGAAGGTGGCGTGATAGCCCATGAGCATCTCGATCTGGGCCTCGATCTCGGACTCGGTGACCTCGGAGGGCGGCATCTCGATCGCGACGGGCTCGTAGGAGGAAAGCGGAGCGGTGGGACGGAGCGAGAACACGACCTCATAGGTGTAGTCCTCATGATCCGCGACGATGTCGAGATCCTGATAGTCGCCATCCTTCACCGGCACGATGTCGAGCTCGTCGAGCACGGCGGGCTCGTTCGCACCGATCAGGTCGTTCGTGGCCTGCGCGAGCGTGGCCTCCTTGCCGAGCGCGCTGTCGATAACCGGGCGCGGCGCGCGGCCCGCACGGAAGCCCGGGAAGCGGTACTTCTTGGCCGCCTCGCGATACGCCTTCCGGATGGCGTCATCGACCTCGGCGGCGGGGATGACGACCGTGGCGGTGAGCTTGCCGTTCTCGACGTCAGAAGCAGTGATGTTCAACGTTCCTCCTCTAGCCTGCCCAGCATGACTTCAGGTGCTGGAAGCCTGTGTACCAACATGGGTGCCGGCGCCGAGGGCGCGGCGTTCGCGATGGTGCGGGCGAAAGGACTCGAACCTTCACGGGAATCCCACTGGAACCTAAATCCAGCGCGTCTACCAATTCCGCCACGCCCGCATATTCGCGCACAGCCTTAGCATGATAGCAGATGGCACCTGCTCGGTGCGGAAGAACCGCATCCCCACACAGCTACAGCGCGACGGCGCCCGCCTGGCGAATGCCGGTGCGGTAGATGTTCTCGCAACCGAAGACGGGCGCCATGAAGTCGATGTAGGCATCCGTCGCGTCGCGGGGCACGGCGCACATGATGACCCCCGCGAAGCCGCCCCCGTGCAGGCGCGCCGCACCCGCGCCGAGACGGTCGAGGAAGAGCCTCGTCATCGCGAGCGCCACGGGCACCGATTGCTCGGTCGGGTTGGAGGCGACGTACGCGTTTTGCAAAAGCGTCCACGATGAGCGACCCGAGGCGTCGATGAGGTCGAGCACGCGCGCCGGCTCGCCCGCGGCGATCGCGCGCACGGCGGCCTCGACGCGCCGGCACTCCTCGAAGTAATGAAGCGCCCGCAGGATCGCGCGGTCGTTGCCCACGGCGGCGCGGACCTCGGGCAGGCGCTCGACGAGCTCCCCCTCGCACGTCTCGCAGAGGTTCTCCACCCCAAGCGCCGCGGCCACCGCGCGCATCTCTGCGGGCACGGCCGAGTACGCGTCGGAGAGGTCGGCGTGGCCGGGCCCGGTGTTCACGATCACGAGCTCCATGCCGAGGGCGTCGTAGGAGAAGTCAACCCGCTCATAGCGGACGCCCGCGCTGAAATCGAGGGCGATCGTTCCGCCGACGGCGCAGGCCATCTGGTCCATGAGGCCCGACGCCTTCCCCCAGAAGACGTTCTCGGCGTACTGCCCCATCCGGGCGCGCGCGTCGACGGGGATGGCGCCGGCGTTGAAGAGGTCGTTCACGATGGCTGCGACGAGCATCTCGAAGGAGGCTGACGAGCTCACGCCGGCCGCCGGGATGACCTGCGTGGACACGGTCGCGTCGAAGCCACCGACCCGGTAGCCGGCCGCGCGCGCGGCCACGAGCATCCCGGCCACGAGCGCCGTCGACCCCGATCCGCGCGGCGCCTCGTCGAGCGCATCGACGTCGACGACGATCGGCTCGGCGTAGCCCTCGCTCACGATCGTCACGACCGAGGAGCCCGTGGGCGCCGCGGCGGCGATCGTGTCCATGGTGATGCTCGCGGCGAGGATCGTGCCGCCGTTGTGATCGGTGTGGTTGCCGATGATCTCGGTGCGCCCGGGGGACGAGTAGAACGAGAGATCGGTCGCGCCACCGAAGCGGGCGACATGACGCGCGGCGAGCTCCTCAAGGCGGGCGCGCGCGGCGGGCGCGGCGGCACCGTAGACGTCGGCGAGGCGGGAAGCGTCGGGCATGGCCATGATAGGTCCTTTCCTGCACGCCCGGGGTCCGGGCGGATGGCTGCCGAAACGGGGCTGAGACGACGTGGGCGGCGGCTACACGTGGGCGATGAAGCGGTCGAAGGCGGCGCGGCCGGGCTCGTCGTCGGCGAAGACGGCGCAGTGCGCGAGCACCGTCGCGAAGACCTGGCCGATCTCCTGCTCGATGATGCCGCCGAGAGCCGCGCGGCCCGCCTCGTCGAGCGCGCCCACCTGCGCGGGCGCGTACTCCGGATGCCGCGCGATGACGTCGGCCGCCCAGGGGGCGTGCGCGGCCACCTCAGGCACGGACGCGGGGTCGCCGCCCGTGAGGATGACCTCCCGCAGGCGGTCCATCTCGCTAAGAAGCCGCGCCGGGAGGACCGCGAGGCCCATGACCTCGATGAGGCCGATGTTCTCCTTCTTGATATGGTGCAGCTCCGCATGGGGGTGGAAGATGCCGAGCGGGTGCTCCGCGCTCGTGCGGTTGTTGCGAAGCACGAGATCGAGCTCGAAGGCCTCGCCGCGGCGGCGCGCGATCGGGGTGATCGCGTTATGCGGCTCGCCCCCCGTCTCAGCGAGCACGCCCACTGCCTCATCCGTGTAGGCGCGCCAGGCACCGAGGATGCGATCCGCGAGCTCCACGAGACGTGCGGGATCGGCGGCGCGAAGCCGTATCACCGACATCGGCCAGTCCACGACGCCCGCCGCGACGTCATCGAACCCTGGGAAGGACACCTCCGCGCGCAGACCCGCGCGCGCCATGGCGAACTCGTAGCGCCCTCCCTGGTAGTGCTCGTGGGCGAGGATCGAACCCCCGACGATCGGCAGGTCGGCGTTGGAGCCGACCGTATAGTGCGGAAACTGCTCGACGAACGCGAGGAGCCGCACGAAGGTCGTCCGGTCGATCCTCATGGGAACATGGCGCTCTGAGAGCACGATGCAGTGCTCGTTGAAGTAGACGTACGGGCTGTACTGGAGGTACCACGGCTCGCCGGCGAGCGTGAGGGGGATGAGGCGGAGCGTCTCGCGCGCCGGGTGATCAACGCGGCCCGCGTAGCCCATGTTCTCGAGGCAGAGCTGGCAGCGCGGGTAGGGCTCGATCCCGCTCGTCCGCGCGCGGGCGGCGGCGATGGCGCGCGGGTCCTTCTCGGGCTTGGAGAGGTTGATCGTGATGTCGAGCACGCCGTAGCGTGTCTCGACCGTCCAAGTGCGATCGCGCGCGATGCGGTATGAGCGGATGTAATCGGAATCGAGCGCGAGGCGGTAGAGGTAGTCGGTCGCCCGTTCGGGCGCCTCGGCGTAGCGATCCCAAAACGCACGGGTCACGGCGGAGGGGCGGGGCGTGAGCACGCCCATGAGGCGCGTATCGAGCAGATCGCGACTCGCGATGCCTCCGTCGATCAGCCCGCGTGCGCCCGCGTCATCAAGGAGACCCGCAAGGATCTCCTCGAGCGTCGGTGCCGCGCCCGCGGCGATGCGGGCGCGCGCCGCCCAGACGGCGTCCTTCGGGACAAAGTCGCCCGTCGGCTCGACGGCGAGCGCGTCCATGATGCCGTTTACCGCCCAGACGGCGTCCTCCGCCTCGATCAGACCCCGATCGAGCGCGTACGCCACGAGCTCGGCCACGCCGCGCTCGACAGGAGCGCCCGGCTCCCCCGTCGCCGCTCGCTGCCCGGATCGCCCGCCCATCATGCGCCGGCCGCGTCGATGCGCTCGAAGCGATACATCCGCGTCGTGTAGGGCGCGCACGGCACGGGCAGCGGCAAGCCCATGTCCATGAGGGCGTCCGCCGCATACACCGCTCCCGAGCCGCGCTCGCGATAGAAGGCGCCCGGCGTGAGGCCGCGCGGCACCACGTAGCGGGCCACGCCGTAACCCTGCACCTCGATGACAACCGCGCTCACGAGCGCCTCGTGGCCGTCCTCAGAGACGAACTCCCACGCGCAGACGGCGTCCGTCTGCGGCGAGGAGAGACGGTAGTAGAGGCCCTCGCGCACGAGCTGCTTGACCTCGCGGTAGGCCGCGACCTGCTGCGCGACGGTCGCGCACTCCTCGTCAGAGAGCTTGAGCAGGTCGAGCTCGTAGCCGAAGCCGCCGCCGGCCATGGCGACGACCCCGCGGGTCTCGAGCGGCGTCATGCGCCCGTTGCTCTCGTTCGGGCAGGCCGAGACGTGCGCGCCCACCGACGAGCACGGGTAGCCGAAGGACACGCCGTACTGGATGGTCATGCGATCGTGTGCATCGGTGTTGTCACTCGTCCAGACCTGCGGGGTGTAGTAGAGCATGCCCGCGTCAAAGCGCCCGCCGCCCGACGAGCACCCCTCGATGAGGAGGTCCGGATAGCGCGCGATGAGGCGCTCGAGGAGGTCGTAGAGACCGAGCACATAGTCGTAGAGCACGCGGCCCTGATCGGCGGCGTCGCGCGAGTACACGTCGACGATGCTGCGGTTGAAATCCCACTTGAGGTACGCGATATCGGCCTGGTCGAGCACGGCGCAGAGCTGATCGAAGAGGTTGTCGCGGACGTCGGAGCGGCTCAGGTCGAGCACGAGCTGATCGCGCCCGAGCACGGGGTCCTTCCCCGGCACCGCGAGCGCCCAGTCGGGATGCGCGCGGTAGAGCTCGGAGTCCTCGCTCACCATCTCGGGCTCCACCCAGATGCCGAACGAGAGCCCGAGAGCCTTCACCCGGTCGACGAACTGGGCGAGCGTGCCGCCGAGCTTTCGCTCGTTGACCGTCCAGTCGCCGAGCGCGCGCCGGTCGTCATCGCGCGTCCCGAACCATCCGTCGTCCATGACGAGCATGTCGATGCCGAGCTCCGCCGCCTTTGCGGCCAGGCGCGCGAGCGAATCGCCGTCGAAGTCGAAATGCGCCGCCTCCCAGCTGTTGATGAGGATCGGGCGCGGGCGGTCGCGCCACGGGCCGCGGCAGACATGCGAGCGCAGGCAGCGGTGAAGGTTGTGCGAGGCGCGCTCGAGGCCGGCGCTCGAGAAGGTCATGATGACCTCGGGAAGGACGATCTCGCCGCCCGGCTCGAGCGGATAGGAGAACTGCGCGTCGGAAAGACCCATCTGCATGCGGGTCTGCTCGAACTGATCGCGCTCGACCTCGGCCATGAAGCCGCCGCTGTAGGCAAACATCATCGCCCATGCGCGACCGGCGGTCTCCGTCGTGCCGGCATCGGCCAGGATCATGAGGGGGTTGTACTGGTTCGAGGACATGCCGCGCCGGCTGCCCACCGAAAACGAGCCGTTGCGCACCGGCTGGCGGTTTGGGCGACACTCCATCGCGTGGCGCCCGTTGAAGGTGATGACATCGAAGTCGCCGTGGACCATGTCGAGGCAAGCCGTCTGCGCGCGCTCCAGCACGACGCGGGAGGCGCCGGCGTTGCGCACGATCGCGGCACGGGTGACGATGTCGAGCTCAGGCAGGATTCCGTAGAGCAGCTCGACCTCGAGCCCGAGGCGCTCGTCACGCAGGGTGATGGAGAGCGTCTCGGCGCCGTCTGAGCCGTTGGCGTAGACAGCCGGGAGCCCGGCGAGGCCGTACTTGCCGGAGCGCACCGCATGGCGGGCATAGCGCAGGTCGCACCCGAAGACGCCCGCGCCATCGCGGACGACGAGCAGGGGGCTTCGCATGTCGCCCGCCCCCTGGAAGGGGAACTCCTGCGGCAACACGTCGAGCGAGTAGGTGCGGTCCGCGACGTCATGCGGGGTCGCGCACATGCCGCTGCGCTCCACATAGGTGAGCAGATAGTCCATGCGCCCCTCGGTGCGCGGACCGTAGTAGAGATGGAGCAGGTAGCCGTGATCGTCGACCCGCATCTGATAGGTCGATCGCCGCGTGGTGAGCGTAAACGTGCGCGTAGCCTCATCAACGGTGAGGGACATGGGGTCTCTCCCTTCGTGTGGAAGGATGCGTGTGCGGTTACAGCGGCCAGGCGACAGCCGTGACTCCTGAGCGGCGGCATGCAAGCTCTGCGACGAGCAGCGCTCCCGTCATCCACCGCGGCCACCCAGCATTATGACCCCCTTTGCGCGGCGACCGTGCGATCTTGCACCGGCATTCGGCGATCGGCGTTCATAGGGAGCCATGCCCTCAACGGGCGAGGCGGCCGAACGCGCCGTGGTTGCGCTCGCCCCAAACTGCCCGTATAATGTGATGCTCGGACGTCGGGACGTGGCGCAGTTTGGTAGCGCGCCTGCTTTGGGAGCAGGATGCCGCAGGTTCAAATCCTGTCGTCCCGACCAGAACGCGGGCGTAGTTCAATGGTAGAACCTCAGCCTTCCAAGCTGATGACGCGGGTTCGATTCCCGTCGCCCGCTCCATTGAAACCAAGCAGGTCGAAGCGGACACGCTCGACCTGCTTTTTTCATGCCCTCTAACGGCATCCCACGCGCCAAGCCACCGCGCGCGAAAGCGTGGCGGCGTCTACAGGGCGGCGATGACCTCGATCTCCACGAGCGCGCCCGCAGGGAGCGCCGCGACCTGGAAGGCGCTGCGCGCCGGATAGGGCTCGGGGAAGCGCGACGCATACACCTCGTTCACCGCGGTGAAGTCGGCGATGTCGGCCAGCAGCACGGTGGTCTTGACCACGTTCTCGAGCGTCGCGCCCACCTCGGCGAGCAGCGACTCGATGTTGGTGAGGGACTGCGCCGCCTGGTCGACGACGCTCGCGGGCATGGCGCCCGTCGCAGGGTCGATGCCGAGCTGACCAGACAGAAAGACGAGCTCGCCCGTCTTGATGCCGGCGGAATAGGGGCCGAGGGCCTTGGGCGCCTTCTCGGAAGCGATCACGTTCTTATCCATGGGATGCTCCTATCGTCACGGTGCGGCGTCTTCGTACCGCGCGCACAGCTGACAGCGCACGGCCCCTCGATGCTACTCCAACGTGGTTTTGACCCGCAAGGCGCGCGACGCGCATGTCACAGACCGTAACACGGGCCGCCGATGACCCCTACCCCACCGTGCGCCGGGCGCGCTCCGCGGTGACCATCATCACCGCGAGCAGCGCCGCGAGGTACACCGGATACAGCGAGACGTCGATGACCTGCGCCATGATGCCGAAAAGCGGTGACATGACCAGGCTGCCCACATAGGCGCACGCCATCTGCATGCCGCTGAGCTCGAGCGCGACATCATCGCCGAAGCGCGCCGGCGTCGCATGGATGATGGAGGGGTAGATGGGCGCGCACCCGAGCCCGATGAGGACGAGCCCCACGAGCACGGCGCCCTCGAGTGCCGGGACCAGCATGATGATCAGCCCGACGGCGATGATCACCTGGCCCATGAAGATCATCTGGCTGTCGCGCAGACGCATGCTGATGAAGCCGCTCAGGACCCGGCCTGCCGTGATGCCGACGTAGAACAGCGACGCCCAGCTCGCCGCCGTCGCCGCGGAGACGCCGAGACCGAGCGAGCAGAACGTCGCCGCCCAGGCCCCGCAGGTGCTCTCGAGCCCGCAGTAGCAGAAGAAGCTCACGAGCACGGGAACGACGCCGCGCCGGCGCAGCAGCTCGAGTCGCGAGCGGCGAGGGCGCGCAGAAGCGCCCTCCGCGCTCCGAGGAAGGGAACGGTCGCGCCAGAGCGGAAGCGAGAGCGTGAGCGCGATCACGATGACGAGCTGGATGCCTGCGAGCGCCCGGAACCCGTCGCCCCACGTCCCCTCATTGAGGCAGAACGCCATGATCACGGGCCCGCCGCTCGCGCCGACGCCCCACATGCAGTGCAGCCAACTCATGTGCTGGGACTTATAGTGCACGGCCACGTACGCGTTGAGCGCCGCGTCGACCGCGCCCGCGCCGAGCCCGTAGGGAATGGCCCAGAGGCACAGCTGCCAGAACGCGCCCGAGAGTGAGAATCCCGCGAGCGCCACCGCGGTGAGCAGCACGCTCACCATCGTGACCCGACCGGTGCCGAAGCGCTCGACCACGCGCACGCTCATAAGGCTCGAGATGATCGTTCCCGCGGAGATGATCATGCTGATCGCGCCGGCCCACGAGATGCCCGCGCCCAGGGCGGGCGCCATGGTGGGCCAGGCGGAGCCGAGAGCGGAATCGGGCAAGCCGAGCGCGATGAAGGCAAGGTAGATGATCGGAAGCAGCCCAGCAGGCATGTCGCACCTCGTAACAGGACCCTGATGATCGTGAACCAGGGCATGATAGCACGGGGTCCGCGCGGGCGACAGAGGGTTCGCTGCGCTTGGGCTAGTCGTTGACGAGATAGATGCGGCTCGCGTCGAAATGCAGGCTCAGCACGTCCCCCACATGGGGCATCTCGTCCTCGGGGACGTCGACGCGCGACACCTTCCATTGGATGCGCCGCTGCGGATCGCCCTGCGGCGTCTCGAGCAGCACGACGCGCTCGAAGCGCGAGTCGGACACGCGCGCCACGCGCAACTCGAAGGTGTTCTCGCCATCACGGCGATCGCGGTGGATGTAGGACGCGCGGATGCCGAGGTGCGCCACCTCGGACGGCACCTCGTCCGCGAGCGCGAAGGTCATCCCCCAGTCGAGCGCCTCGACATGGTGCGCGTCCACGCGCCGCGCGCGCGAGGTGTTCTTGCACCCGGTGAGCCTCAGCGCCGCGAGCGTGGTGGGGTGGTTCACGATGCGATCAGTCGACCCCACCTCGGCGACGCGCCCAGCATCGAGCACGCAGATGCGGTCGCAGAAGCGGAACGCCTCGTCGATGTCATGGCTCACGTACAGCACCGTCGAGCGCATCACGTCGAACAGATCGAGCAGGTTCTGCTCGAGCGCGCCCTTGAGATAGGAGTCGAGGGCCGAGAACGGCTCATCGAACATGAAGATCCCGGGCCGAGCGGCGATCATCCGCGCGAGGGCGACGCGCTGCTGCTGACCGCCGGAGAGCTGCGCCGGATAGCGATCGGCAAACGCCTCCATGCCGAAGATCGAGAGGAAGGCGCGGGCGCGTTGGGCGCGGGCGTCGGACGATCGCGGCGCGTCCATGCCGGCGCAGACGTTCTCCGCCACCGTCAGGTTGGGAAAGAGCTGGTAGTTCTGGAACAGCAGGGCGGTCTTGCGCTCCTGGGGGCTCAGATTCACCCCGCGCTCGGAGTCGAAGAAGGTGACGCCGTTCACCACGATGCGTCCCTCGTCGGGGGTCTCGACGCCCGCGATGCAACGCAGGGTGCAGCTCTTGCCGCATCCCGAGGCGCCGAGCAACGCGACGCGCTCCTCCCCCGCCTCGAGCGCCACGTCGAGCGTGAAGCCGGGGTAGTGCTTGCGGATGTCAAGCGAAAGCGACATCAGCCCCTCCCCTCGTCATCGCCAGCGCCGGCCTCGTCGCCAAGCAGGGCACGGAGGGCCTCTTGGTCGAGCCGCACCGTGTCGGCGCTCGCCAGCGCCGTCTGCGTGCCGTCCGCGGCGTCGCTCGCGCGCTGCCTGCGCTCGGCGCGGGTCGTCCCGCGCATGCGATACGTCTGCGAATGCGCGGTGTAGAGGTTGATGAAGAGAATCACGAGGAAGCTGAACGCGATGACCACGATGACCCAGAACAGGGCGACCGAGGTGTTGCCGCCCATCCACTCGAAGTAGATGGCGATCGGGATGGTCTGCGTGATGCCCGCGTAGTTGCCGGCGAAAAAGAGTGTCGCGCCGAACTCGCCCATGGCGCGCGCGAAGGCGAGAACCGTGCCCGCCGCGATCGAGGGCCAGGCGAGCGGCAGCATGAGCGTGCGGAAGATGCGGAACTCCGACCACCCGAGCGTGCGCGCCGCGTCGAGCATGGCGTGGTCCAATCCCTCGAAGGCGCCCAGGGCCGTGCGGTACATGAGCGGGAAGCTCACCACGATCGCCGAGATCACGGCGGCGGGCCAGGTGAACACGAGGGAGATGCCGTGCGCGATGAGCCAGCGACCGACGGGCGTCGACTGCCCGAAGACCAAGAGCAGCAAGAAGCCGCAGACCGTCGGCGGCAGCACCATGGGGATGGTGAAGACCGAGTCGAGCAGGCCCTTCAGGCGGCTCGAGGTCCCCATCGTCCGCCATGCCGCGAGCAAGCCGAGCACGAAGGTGACGACGAGAGCCGCCGCGCTCGTCTTGAGCGAGACCCAAAACGGCCGGTAGTCGATGCCGGTGAAGAACTCCTCGACGCGATCCCAGAAGGTGGGCGCGGCCACGAGCTCGACCTCATCGGCGGTGACGAGCGCCGCGTCGACGCTCCACAGGGCGCCATCACCGAGATCGAGGTCCTCGGAGGCCCCGTCGGCGGCGGTGACCACGGCGTAGAGACGACCGTTCTCGCCCTCCACGACGAAGCGGTAGTGATAGAGCCCCGCGTCCATCTCGGCGTCCGTCGTGAACACCCACGGATCCTCGACATCGGAGAGCAGAGACCCGCCCATCGAGTGCGTCTCATCGAGCGTGCAGATCATCTCGCGCAGGTGCTCCTGGTCATCCGCGCTGTCGATGTCGAAGCCCGCGGCAGCGGCCGCGTCGGCGTCGACGTAGACGAGAACGGCCTCGGGCGCGCGCACGACCACGAGAGTCGAGGCATCCTGCAGCGGAAAGCGATAGCCCGTGGGCTGCCCCTCCATCTCGCGGGCCGTCCCCTTGGCGTTGCGCTCGAAGCCGTTGAGGCCGAAGGCGACCCCCTCGATCAGCGCGGAGTCCTCGGCGGCCTCAAGATCATCGGCCCACGCGACCTGCGGGCAGAGGACCGTGAGCGCGATCATGATCGCGGCAACAAGCGCCGTGGCCATAGCACGGGCGCGCTGACCACGCGCGCGCGGCGCACCCGCGCGCGCGACGGGCAGACCGCTGTATGGGGCGTCCGCGCCACGTCGCGCGCGCTGGGTGTCCGTCATCATCGTCAAAGCCGCCCGATGCTACGCCGAGAGCTCGAAGCCGTAGGTGGCCCAGATGCTCTGAGCGTCCTCGTCGGTCAGGCAGAAGTCGATGAAGTCCTGCGCAGCATCGGCGTTCTCGCTCGTGGCCGACACCGCACCCGGGTACACGATGTTGCTGTGGGACTCCTCGGGGCAGATGTAGGCGATCTCGATCCCGTCATAGCGATACACGTCCGAGCTGTACACGAAGCCCACGGTGCAGTCGCCCGTCGACACGTAGGACGCGACCGTGCCCACCTTGTCAGCGCCGGCGTTCATCTTCGAGGCGATGGACTCGTCGTACTCACCGTCCACGCCCTCCTCGTTGGAGTAGAGACCGACCGATGCGAGCGCCTGGTTGGCGTACTTGCCCGCGGGAACGGAGTCCGGATCGCCGATGGCGATGGTGCCGTCGAGATCGGCAAGGTCCTCGAGGGAGTCGATGGTCACGTCGCTGCCCTCGGCGCGAATGATGACGAGATCGTTCACGAACATGTTCACACGGGTGTCGGTGTCGATGAGCTCGCTCTCCTCAGCGTCGTCCATGGTGCTCGTGGACGCGGTGATGAGCACGTCAGCGGCCGCGCCCGCAACCATCTGCTCGACGAGGTCGCCGGAAGCCTTGAACTGGGTGTCGGCGAAGGTGACGCCGGTCTGCTCGGTGTAGAGCTCCTGAACCTCGGGCATGGCCTTCTCGAGGGAGTTGGCGGCGAAGATCTGCAGCTCGACGGCGCTGGTCGCTGCGGAGCCCGCGGTGCTGCCCGCGTCGTCGGTGCTCTCGCTCGAGCAACCCGCGAGCGCCCCGGTGGCGGCGAGGGCGCCGCCGGCAGCGATGAGGCCACGGCGTGACATCAGGGTGGTTGACATGTTCGTTCCTTTCCTCCGACGGATCGCATGCGGACATCCCCGCCCGCATGACCGGTGCGTGGGAATGACGCGACGAGCTCGCGGCGCGCCCTCTGCAACGCGCACGACGAACCCGCGCGAGCGCATGCGTCTCCGACGCACATCATTCCCGGTTGAGATTATATCTCTCCGAGAATAATAACGCGCCGGCGTTTCCCTCCAGGAGAGGCCTGCGGGTGCTCAGCACACCCCTCAGTGCCCGCCGCCGGCGCTCATGGCGACTGCGTGCTCAAACTGATCGGCGATCCCCTCCCAGTTCTCGCGCGCGGCCTTGGTCGATCCCGGGAAGTTGATCACGAGCGCGGCCCCGCGCTGCATGCAGCAGGCGCGCGAGAGCATCGCGCGGCGGGTCTTCGTGAGCGACCAGGCGCGCATGGCCTCGGCGATGCCGGGCACCTCGCGGTCGCAGACGGCGTGCGTGGCCTCGGGCGTCACATCACGCGGCGAGAGGCCCGTGCCGCCGCAGGTGATCACGATCTGGGCCCGGTGCGCATCGGTCGCCTCAACGATCGCCGCCGCGATCTCGGGGACCTCATCGGCCACCACCACGTGGCTCGCGACCTCCCATCCCCGCTCGCGGATGAGCTCCTCAAGGGCGGCTCCAGCCTCATCGGCGGCAAGGTCGCGCGTGTCCGAGCAGGTCACGATCGAGATGCGCATGCTCATGAGTACTCCCTCCTCCGTGCGTGCGGATGCGCGGCGCTACAGCACCGCGCCCTCGGGAAGATCGATCCTGACGACCTCCGCCTCATCGCCCTCGACGAAGCCCACGAGGCCATCGGGAACGGTGAGCAGGCAGTTCGCGTGCTGCAGCGTGCCGAGAAGCGCTGAGTTCTGCGAGGCGGCGGGGGTCACGGTCAGCTCGCCCGTCTCGGGATCGCGCGCCACGCGCGCCCGATCATAGAAGCGCCGCATCTGCGTCTTCTTGACGTTGGTCGTCACCCGCGCGCGCTGACGCGGACGCAGATCGTCCGAGAACCCGCGCATGAGGCGCAGCGCCGGGCGCGCAAGCATCTCGAACCCCACCGCGGCCGCCGCGGGATTCCCCGAAAGACCGAGGAAGGGCACGCCGCGGATGAGGCCGAAGGTGATCGCCTTTCCAGGGCGCATCGAGATCCGATCGAAGAGGACCTCACCCTCGCGCTCAACGAGCGCCGTCACGTAGTCATAATCGCCCGCCGACGCGCCGCCGCTGGTGATGACGAAATCGCAGGCGTCGACCATCGCGAGGATGGCCGCGGTGATGGCCTCCTCGTCGTCCGGGACGATCCCGCCATCTTGAACCTCGGCGCCGGCCTCGAGCGCGGCGGCGAGCAGCAGGGGCCGGTTGGCATCGCGGATCTGGCCGCGCTGGGGTACCGCGCTGGGGTCGACGAGCTCGGTGCCGATCGAGATGACGCCCACCACGGGAGCCCGGTGCACCTGGCACGTCGCGCAGCCCGCCGAGGCGAGCAGGCCCGCGCCCGCCGCCGTGACCACCTCGCCCGCGCGGATGACGACCTCGCCCGCGTGAGCCTCGAGGCCGGCGGCGCGGATGTTGTCACCCGGCTGCGCGGGCGCGCGAAACGTCACGCGCGACCCCTCGTTGCCGTCGCCCTCCTCGACCTCGACGATCTCATACTTCACGACGGCGTCCACGCCCGCGGGCACCGGGGCGCCCGTCATGATGCGCACGGCCTCGCCTGCTCCCACCGAGCCCTCGAAGACGTGCCCCGCCGCCTCATGACCGACGACGTCAAGCGTGACGGGAGTCTCCGCGGACGCGGCGGCGAGGTCGGCGGCACGCACGGCGTACCCGTCCATGGCGCTGTTCGCGAACGGTGACAGGTCGATGTCGGTCACGGCGTCCGCCGCGAGCGGGAGCCCCACCGCGCGCCACGCCGCGCACGCCACCGGCTCCGTCGGCGTCACGTGGGCGCGGATGATCGCCTGCGCCTCCTCAACCATGATCATGTTCTCGTCCATGAACGGCCTCCCTTCCGCCACGCGCGGGTCGCGGGCGCAATTATTCCCGTATGAGAATATAAACGAAAACCGCGCGGGTCGCGGCCTGGGACATCGCTCAGGACGCGGTGCGCGGTCGCGGGCGCCCCATACGACGCGCGGGCGAGCCTGAGCCCGCCCGCGTGATCGCATGTGCGTATCGAAGTCGCCAGAGACTGCGTTAGCAGGCGTCGAGCGCCTGGGAGACGTCGGCGATAAGGTCCTCGATGTCCTCGAGGCCGCATGACAGACGGACCATGTCGGGCGCGATGCCCGCCGCCTCGAGCTCGGCGTCGTTCATCTGACGGTGCGTCGTGTTCGCGGGATGCAGCACGCAGGTGCGCGCATCCGCCACGTGCGTGGCGATCTGCGCGACCTTGAGGTTCTTCATGAAGGTCTCGGCCGCCGCGCGCCCGCCGGTGAAGCCAAAGCTCACCACGCCGCAGGTGCCGTGGGGAAGGTACTTCTGCGCGAGGTCATACCACGCGTCGCCCGGCAGCCCCGGGTACTTCACGAAGCGCACCTTGGGGTGCTGGGACAGGAACTCGGCCATGGCCTGGCCGTTCGCGCAATGCCGGGGCATGCGCACGTGCAGGCTCTCGAGGCCCATGTTGAGCAGGAAGGCGTTCTGGGGCGCCTGGATGGAGCCGAGGTCGCGCATGAGCTGCGTCGTCGCCTTCGTGATGAAGGCGCCCTCCCGCCCGAAGCGCTCGGTGTAGACGACGCCGTGGTAGGTCTCATCCGGGGTCGTGAGGCCGGGGAACGTCTCGGCGTGGGCATCCCAGTCAAAGCGCCCCGCGTCCACGATGGCGCCGCCCACGGCGGCGCCGTGCCCGTCCATGTACTTGGTCGTGGAGTGGGTCACGATGTCGGCGCCCCACTCGATGGGCCGGCACATGATGGGCGTGGGGAACGTGTTGTCGACGATGAGGGGCACCCCGTGCGCGTGCGCGGCGTTCGCGAAGCGCTCGATGTCGAGGACGTCGAGCGAGGGGTTCGCGAGCGTCTCGCCGAAGACGGCCTTGGTGTTGGGCTGAAACGCCGCCTCAAGCTCCTCGTCGGTGCAGTCGGGGGCGACGAAGGTGCTCTCGACGCCCATGCGGCGCATCGTGTGAGCGATGAGGTTGTAGGTCCCGCCGTAGATCGCGGCGCTCGCGACGATGTGGTCGCCCGCCCCCGCGATGTTGAAGAGCGCGAAGAAGTTCGCCGCCTGGCCGGAGCTCGTGAGCATGCCCGCGCTGCCGCCCTCGAGCTCGGCGATCTTCGCGGCCACCGCGTCGTTGGTGGGGTTTTGCAGACGCGTGTAGAAATACCCTGATTCCTCAAGGTCGAACAGGCGCCCCATGTGCTCTGAGGTGTCGTACTTCCAGGTGGTGGACTGGTAGATGGGCACCTGTCGCGGCTCCCCGTCACCGGGACGGTAGCCGCCCTGCACGCAGGTGGTGCCGATGTGCTCTGCCATGAATGGGCTCCTTTGCTTGGGGATGGTCACTGCGAGATGTGGCGCGACCGCCGGGCGGCTGCGCTGCCGTACAGAATACCCCAAGCGCCTGCAGCGATCACCCTCTCGACCAAGCTCTCACAGGGGGTGCGCAATCTGTACGTCACCGACCAGGAGCGCGCGCCGATCTCTAAGCGCACCGCGCACGACCCGGTTCCACGCCGTGCGCGTGCCGCGCTTAGAACGCGTCGAACCGCGGCGATCCCACCGCCGCCTCGACCTGCCCGGCCGTGAGCTCGCGCAGCCGCTCGACGAATAACCCCTCCTCGCCCGCGTGAAAGACGGCCGTGATGGCGACGTCGGCGGTGAAGTCGCTCGACGAGACGGAACCCCCGCAAGCCTCCACCAAACGCCGCACCTGCTCGAAGAGCGCGTAGGGAACATGGAGCGTCACCGGCGTCACCAGGCACATCTCAACCAGATCGCCCGCCGCGCGCGCGGCGGCGACGGCCTCCTGCGCGGCCCCGGCGTAGGCACGGACAAGCCCGCCCGGCCCGAGCAGGGTCCCGCCGAAGTATCGGGTCGTGACGCAGCAGACGTCGCGCAGGCCCGCTCCGCGGAGCACATCGAGGGTGGGAACCCCGCCCGTGCGCTGGGGCTCCCCGTCATCGCTCGCCCGCTCGGCACCCGACGCCAGGATCCACGCCGGCACGTGGTGACGCGCGTCGAAGTGACGCGCCCGCACGCGCGCCTGGTGCTCCTGAGCCTCCTCCTCGGACTCGACGTGCACGAGCTGCGCGATGAAGCGGCTCTTGCGATCCGTGAGCTCGCCGATTGCCTCGACACCCGATCGAACGGTGAGGTAGCCTTCCATCTCGCCTCCCGGCATCCCCGCGCGCCGCGTCGGCGCTTCATATGCGAACGCCGGCGCGTACCCGTGCCGGCGTCCTCATCCCATCACATCCCAAACCGCCGCAGGCGGCGCGGCGTTAGCTGTTCTTCATGACGATGCTCGCGACCGTATCAGCCACGTGCTCGCAGGTATCGACGCTGTACTCCAAATAGGTGTAGATCTCATGCCAGACGAAGACTTCGATCGGATCGGTGCAGGTGGTGTGCAGCTCGCGCATGGAGCTGATGTAGAGGTTGTCGGCCTCCTCCTCGATCGAGTTGATCGAAATCACGTGATCGCGCAGGCTCTTCGAGTGCTTGAACTGGGGGAACTCCTTCATGAGCTCGACCATCTCCCGCGTCGAGCGCTCGATCATCTCAACGAGCTTGAGCGCGTCCGCGCGAATCGTGCGAACGTTGTCGAAGTACAGCCGATGGAGCACGCCCTCGATGCGGTCGACCACCGTGTCGAGGTAGTCACAGAGCAAGACGATGTCCTCGCGCTCAACCGGCGTCACGAATGCCGTGACGAGGGCATCCTGCACCGCATGCTTGCGCTCGTCGGCCTCCTGCTCGATCTCGTGCATCTTCGTGAGCTGATCATCGATGCGCTCGGGATCGAAGTCGCGCATCGCGTCCGCCAAAAGGCGTGCCGCCTTGCATGAGAGCTCCGCGCACGCGCAGAAGGAATCGAAGTAGAACGAGTCGCTTTTCCGGGCCATGGTGCCTCCCAATCAGTCGTGCCTGGATCATGAGGCCTCGACGCATGCGGGGCGGCGAGACCGTCGCGGTGAGGTTGCGCGATGCGCAAGGGGTTAGAACACTATCATGAACACCTTCGCCATGACGAAGCTGATGAGCCCGCAGCCCGGGAAGGTGAAGATCCAGGTGAGCATCATGTCGCGCACCACGGAGAAGTTGATCGCCGAGAGGCGCTTCACCGCGCCGACGCCCATGATCGCGCTCGTCTTGGTGTGCGTGGTGGAGACGGGAATGCCGAAGACGGTCGACAGCAGGATGCAGACCGCGCCGGCGAGGTCGGCCGAGAAGCCCTGGTACTTCTCAAGCTTGACCATGTCCATGCCCACGGACTTGATGATCTTCTCGCCGCCCACGCTCGTGCCGAGGCCCATGACGACGCTGCACAGCAGCATGAGCCAGACCGGGATGACGGCGCCCGAGACATCGGACTGACCGCTGCAGAACGCCACCCCGAGAAGCAGGACGCCGATGAACTTCTGGCCGTCCTGCGCGCCGTGCATGAAGCTCATGGCCGCGGCGCCGAAGATCTGGGCGCCCGTGAAAAAGCCGTTCGCCCGACGCCGGTCGAGCTCACGGCAGACGATGGTCACGATCTTGCACAGGCCCCATCCGAGCGCGAAGCCGATGACGAGGCTCAGAACGAGGCCATAGAGGACCTTGACCCACTCATCCATGTTGACGCCGTCCGTGCCACCCTGGATGGCGATGGCGGCGCCCGTGAGGCCCGCGATGAGGCTGTGGCTCTCGCTCGTGGGAATGCCGAAGATCGACGCCCCAACGCTGTAGACAACGATCGAGAAGAGCGCCGCGCAGAGCGCCACGAGGGCCATGTCGGTGTCGGTGCCAAAATCGACCATGTTCGAGATGGTCGACGCGACCGACGCGTTGATATGGGTCATGATGAGCACGCCGAGGAAGTTGAAGATGGCGCTCATGATGATGGCGGGGCGCACGTTCATGCAGCGCGTCGAGATGCACGTCGCGATCGCGTTCGGAGCGTCCGTCCACCCGTTGACGAAAATCACGCCCAACGTCAAGAGCACCGTAATGGCCAGGATGGGGTTTGCCGTAACTTCCTGCAGAAACGTACCGAGTGAAACGTCCACGGGTTCTCGCTTCCTTTGCCCTACGCCCAAAGCGCGGGCGCATCAGATACCCGCCCATTCTAGCCATTCTTCATGAGTTCTTAACGCTCACTTGACAGTTTGATGAGGACAGTTCGTTGTGCTTTTCATTAGTACAACTCCTGTACCTGCATCTTTGTGATCGGCCACCGCAATTCCTTACGTTTGCTTTACAAATGACTTACCGATATCTAACTGCATCTACACCGCTTTTCTGGGAGCGGGGCGCTGTGCAGCCCCTGATGAGGGCGCGGTGCGTGATACAATGCTCGCCGCGAAGCGGGCCAGACGGTCGCGCGCGGACAGCTCAGCTGCGCCGCGTGAGGAAAGTCCGGGCTCCACAGGGCAGGATGCTGGCTAACGGCCAGGCGGGGCGACCCGACGGCACGTGCCGCAGAAAAGAAGACTCCCACCTGCGCGTCAAGCGTAAAGGGAAAAGCTGAAACGGTGGTGTAAGAGACCACCAGCGTCGCGGTGACGCGGCGGCTTGGTAAACCCCATCCGGAGCAAGCGCAAATAGGGGTGCGATGGGCTGGCCCGGCCCGCGCCCGGGTAGCGTGCGAAGAGCTGCACGGTAACGTGCACGCCAAGATAAATGATCGTCCACGACAGAACCCGGCTTATCGGCCCGCTTCGCACCTGCGCCTCTCCGGTGAACTCACGGAGCCCGCGTTCGCGGGGCGCAGAGCGCGATGGAGGCATGCGAGGATTCCGCGGCGGGTACCATCGGGGTGTCACACCCCTTCGAACGAGGAGCGCCGCCATGTCCTTCGCCGATCTCACGTACGCCCGCTACTCATGCCGCTCATATGAGGACCGACCCGTCGAGCCCGAGGCGCTCGCGCTCGTGCTCGAGGCCGGTCGCGTCGCGCCGTCCGCCTGCAACAATCATCCCACGCGCGTCATCGTCTGCGACACGCCCGAGCTCCGCGAGCGGGCGGCGCGAGCGGCGTATCGCTTCAATCGTGACGGCAGCGTGTTCGGAGCGCCGGTGGTGCTCGTCATCTGCGCCAAGGTGGACGATGCCTGGGTGCGGCGCTATGACGACATGAACGCCTCGCTCATCGACACCTCGATCGTCTGCGACCAGATGATGATGCAGGCGACCGAGCTCGGACTTGGCACCTGCTGGGTGTGCCTGTTCGATCCCGCGATCGCCCGCGAGGCGTTCGATCTGCCCTCAGGGGTCTCCCCCATCTCGATGCTCACGCTCGGCTACCCCGCCGAGCGGATCGCCGACCCCGCAACCCGCGAGGCACGGCGCATTCCGCTCGCCGACTTTCTCAACGTTCGCGCCTAGAAGAGCACAGGGCCTAGAGGCCCATCTCCTCCTTGAGGCGCGCGAGCTCGTCATCGACCGCCGCCGTGGAACCCGCCTCGGCGTACTTGCGCTCGAGCGCCGCGGCGGCGTCCTCGGGCGTGGCGCTGAGCTCGCTCGCGGCGTTCGCGCGATCGAGCATCTCGTCTGCCTTAGCCTCCATGCGATCGAAGGCGCTCACCACGCCCGTCGCCCGATCCCCCGCCGATGAGAGGTTGTTGACCTTGTCCTGCGTCTTCGCGACGGCGACCTTGGCCTTGATGGTCTCGCGACGGGACTTCAGGCTCTCAAGGTCAGCGACGAGCTTGTCGTGCATCTGCCGCATCTTCGCCGCGTTCTCCGCCGCGGCGTCGGCGGCCGCTTGAAGCGCCTCGCCCTTCGTCTCGAGCTGCTGCTTCTTGGCGAGGAAGGTGCGCGCGTCGCCCTCATTACCGGCCTTGAGCGCCTGACGCGCCAGATCCTCGTAGCGCGCGACCTCGCGGGCATTCTCCTCGACGAGGCGGCGCGTCCGCGTCTCCTCAGCCATGACGCCCGCGGTCTCCGTCTTGACCTCGGCAAGCGACTCGGTGAGATCACGCAGGTACTGGTCGATCATCTTCGCCGGATCCTCAGCGCGATCGAGCAGGTCGTTGATGTTCGCCTTGATGATGTCAGTGAAGCGCTCAAGCATGCCCATGGTGACTCCTCTCGATGCGATGAGCGGCTCCGTATGAGCCGCTCTCCGATGCTGCATATGCGTTTTGCATGCGCGTCTAGCGCTCTTGTACCCGGTTGAGGGGCGCCCTGCCTCGTCTAGCGGCCGTCTCCATCACCTTTCGACGTTCGGTACTTCGCCTCGAGATCGTCGAGTCGCTCGTCGCCGAAGGTCTCAAGCGGCGTGTTGAGAACCGATTCGAGATGCGCGCGCTCCTCCGCGCGCGCCTTGGCGCGACGGCGAACAACCACGACGACGGCGATCGCGACCACGATCACCGCGGCGCAGATCGCGATGTAAACGAGCGGTGAGGTCGTGACCGACATGATCCGATCGGCCGTGTCGGCGAACGCGTTGGAGAAGATCTCCTCCTCGCTGATGGAGAGATCCTCGTAATAGCGGTTGAGATAGTCCGAGAGGATCTCGATCGCCTCATCATCCATGATCGACGTCGCCTGGGCGCCGATCATGTATCCGCAGTTGAACGAGCCCGCGCCATCATCGCAGAACACGAGCAGGAAATGCGCCTCATCCTCGAAGAGCTCATCATAGAGCTCCTCGGCCATCTCGGAGAGCTCGTCAGTCGAAGTCACACTCCCGTTAGGGAGAATATAGACGTAGGGCTGAACGCCCGTCTCCTGGTAGAAGCTCTTCAAGCCCGCTTCCAGCGTCGAGGAGCTCAAGATCCAGCTGCCATCCTCATCGGTGTAGTAGCCGGTCTCGGTCACGGCGCCATCGGGTAGCGCCTCCCGCTCGACCGTTGATGCGGTGACGGTGGTCGACGCCACGCGCGTGCACGCGACGACGCTACACGAGGTGATGTTGCCCAGAACCGATAGCACCAGCCAGAGCGCGATGATGCCGAGCACGACGGTGATGCACCCTTGGCAGCCGCGACGGCCGTCTTCATCGGATGGGGGCGCGCCGTCGGCCGTGCCGCGTCCGACGCCCACACCGAAGAGGAAGGGCCAGAAGCCGCCCCAACCGTAGTGAGGCCGATGCCACCAGTGCCGGTGATGATGGTGATGCGGATGGTGATGGTGCCCGCCGTCATGAGGGCCACCTCGACCCGGGCCGCCGGCCGGGCCGCCACCTAGGCTGCGCCCGCCACCTGGGCCGCCGCCAAAGCTGCGTCCGCCGCCCGAACCGCCGCCCCGGCTGCGGCCGCCTCCTCCGGAGAAGCCGCCGCTCCGGCCTCCACCGGAGAAGCCGCCACCGCGACCTCCTCCGCCGCCTCCGCTACGGCCTCCGCCGCCGCCTCCGCTGCGGCCGCCGCCACCTCCCGATCGTCCCATGGGTCGCTCCCTTCCTTCTTCTACGTGCATAAGCTGTGTTGGTCAATAGGTTTCTTATGCCCAGCACGCGCCGATCCTCGTCCGTCGAACGTGCTTTCGCCCGTAATCCATGAAATCGCGCAACGAAAGAGCCCCGTGCCGCATCTCATGAAGCGGCACGGGGCTTCGATTCGGATCCAACGTCCCCTCAAAGGGACGAGACCGTCACGTTTAACGGGAGGACACTAGTCGAGATCGTCCATTCCGAAGTTATCGATGGGCGCGAACGGATCGGCCACGGGAACCGGCGCGGGCGCGACATCCGCCATGGGAGCGGTGACCGGGTTGATGGTGACCGAGGAGGACGTTGAGCCGACCGGCGTCTGCGGGGACATGAGCTCCGGCGGGAAGGAGTTCTGGGCCTCGTCCATGAAGCGCTGGATGAGCTTGATGTACTCGTCCTTGAACTCCTCGCGCGACGCCTTGAGGCGGTCGATCTCCTTGAGCTCCTCCTGCTTCTCCTGGAGGGCCTGGCGAATCACCTCGCGCGCCTTGGCATCGGCCTCGTTGCAGATGCGCTCAGCGTTCTGCTGAGCCTCGTTGACGATCGCATCGGCCGTCTGCTGAGCGGCGATGAGAGCCGCCGAGATCTGGCGCTCGGACGCGGAGAACGAGGGCTGCTGGACGGTCGCGGCAGGCACGGGGCGGGACTGCGCCTCGGCGAGCTGAGCCTGGGTGTCAGCGAGCTGCTGCTCGGTCGCAGTCAGGCGGTTCTTGAGATCGACGATCTTGGAGAGCATCGCATCGACCTCAGACGAGAGCTGCTCGAGGAAGACGTCGACCTCGGCGGGATCATAACCGCGCTTGGCCTCAGAGAAGGTCTGCGCCTGAATATCAGCGGGGGTGATAGCCATCTACAATCTCCTTTGTCGTGCGTGCGCCGGCGTGCGTGCGCCGGCAGAATCGCGCGCATGCCGG
Organism: uncultured Coriobacteriaceae bacterium; assembly: GCA_964558955.1. GTDB lineage: Bacteria > Actinomycetota > Coriobacteriia > Coriobacteriales > Coriobacteriaceae > Coprousia. The sequence continues at coordinate 3,904 of CAZLGF010000008.1, read as the reverse complement.
CCACGCGATCTAGTAGACCAGTATACCTATTACCAAACGGATGATGAGATTCAACGCTAGAATCGCCACAACCGGCGAGAAGTCGAGCCCGCCGAACGGCGGAATGAATCGCCTGAATATCCCGAGGTACGGCTCGCAGACGGAGGCGAGCACGCTCCGAATGTCATAGACGAGCCCGCCCGGGCGCACCGGAAACCATGAGAGCAGGATGTAGACGACGATGAGCGTCTCGTAGAAGTTCACCAGCGTATACACGAGTTGAGCGATTTGAATCATGCTGATCAGCGGGACCAATCCTCTTCGGTCGTATCAGATAGGGCAGCGGGGAAACGCTACTTGATGAATCCCTGCGCGCGGAGCTTCTCAAGGTCGGAGTCCTTGACCTCGCAGCCGCTGGGCAGCACCATGAACACGCGGTCGGCGAGCTCGCGCACGGACGCGCCGAACCCGCACGCGAAACCGTAGCTGAAATCGAGCACGCGCTTGGCGACCTCGGTCCTGACGCCCACGAAGACGAGCGCGACGGGCTGCTTGGTCCGCACGCGGCGAACGACGGTCTCGACGTCATCGTAGCTCTCAGGGCGGAGGATGTAGGCGGGCAGCTGCGCGGTGGAGGTCAGGATCTCGGCGGCGCGCGTCTCAACCGCTGAGGTCGACGCCGCAGGCGCAGCGCTGGCATACGCGCGCGTCTGCGCGGCGAAGCTCGACGGTGTGTCGTACGCACCGGGGCGGTACTCATCCTGGCTCCGAGCCGGTGGGTTGTACGTGGCCGCGTGGCGCTCCGCGTCACCGACGAGCTGACCGGAGCGCGTGTAGACCGCGACCGACTCGGCCTCGCCGCGACGGGTCTGACCGAGCACCCCGTTGGATGAGTCGGCCGCATGCGCGCGATCATAGCTCGGCGCGGCGGCCACCTGATAGGAGTCGTCGTAGGCGTCCTGGTCGTAATATCCGTCGTCGTAATCGTCGCCCTCGTAATAGTCGTCAGCAACCTGGTCCTGGCCGAAGGGAAGCCGGCTCTTGATGTTATCTAGGAAGCCCACGTCTCAACCTCTCTATGCTATGCGACCCGATGCGAGCATGAAGGGACCGCCCGATGTACTTCCCGTCATTTTAACGTAAAGGCAGGATCAAACACTACTCTGCCCAGGCGGATGATCGTCGACCCTTCAAGCAGCGCCGCCTCGAAGTCCTCGCTCATACCGCACGAGAGCTCGCCCAAATCGAGCTCGGGATGGGCGACTGCGAGCTTGTCGCGAAGCTCGCGCAGACCCGAGAACGTCGCGCGCGCCCGTTCTGTATCTCCCCGAGGGGCCATCGTCATAAGCCCACGAATGCGAATTCCACGAAGTTCGCTCAGCTCGTCAGCGACGGCGAAGAGCTCTGCGGAATCGAAGCCCGATTTCGTCGCCTCGCCGGAGACGTTGACCTCGACGAGGATGTCCTGCGGGGAGGCCAGCGTACCCGCCTGCCGCGCGCGCTCGGCGCGCTGGGAAACGGCGCGCGCAAGATGGAGCGAGCTGATGGAATGGATGAGCGCCACCCGTCCGAGGACCGCGTTGATCTTGTTCGTCTGGAGGTTCCCGATCATGTCGAAGCGCACGGGCGGGAGCCCGTCCAGCTCAGCGAGACCGGCGAGCTTGCGCCCGAGCTCCTGAGGCCGGTTCTCACCGAAGACGCGGTAGCCCGCCTGAATCGCCGCGAGAACCTCGTCAACACCGACCGTCTTGGAGACCGCGACGAGCTCGACTTCATCGCGCCGACGGCCCGCGCGCGCGAGCGCGGCATCGACGCGCGCGAGGATCTCCTCGCGACGACGCATGATGTGGTCGGCATACTCCAGCATGAACAGGCACCTGCTTCAGATCGATGTGCCCTCATACTAACGCAAGCGCGGCCCCGTCGCCTGCGGGGCCGCGTCATGACATGGAAGGGATACGGAGATCACGAGATGATGTCGAGGTCCTCGTCATCATCGTCGTCCCCGTCGTCATCCTCGTCATCGACAGCGCGCTCGAGCAGCGTGCGCAGCTGCGGGCTCACCTCCTCGGAGGGGATCGCGGCGACGAAGCGCGCATCGAGCTCGGGACGCAGGATCACGCCCTCGCCTGACGGGATGCGCATGGCCTCGAGCTCCTCCTCGTCGATGCCTGTGATATCAGCCGCGCTCCAACGTTGACCCGTGAGCAGGAAGGTGACGCGGTTGGCCGCGTCGATGCAGTACTGAGCGCAGCGATCGAGATAGCGTGAGACCATGATGGCGCGCCGCAGATCATCGTAGGAGCGGTCGTCGTCGAGCTCGAGCGCGGCCATGCGGTTGTAGGAGCGAAAGAACTCCTCGTAGATGCCATGCACTGACTCGTCCTGCTCGTTGAGGTCGCGCAGCAGTGACAAGTCGTTGGTGACGAGCACCGCGGCCGACGTCCCCATGACGCGGTAGACGCTCGCGGCCTCCTTGCGCACGAGCTCGATGAGCTCGGCGGGAAGCTCGATCTCAGAGCCCGCCTTGCGATGGGCCGCCCGGGCGACGCGCCGTGCCTTATCGCACATGCGCTGCAGGCAGAAGTCGATGTAGATGATGGTTTGAAGCAAGCGGAAGTCGGATGCGACCGGGCCCTGGGTCGCGATGAGGTTGTAGCACACGGCCTCGAGGTTCGCGCAGCGGGCGTCGATGGTGTAGGTGCGCTTCTTGGTTTTGCTCGCGAGCTTGCGGTCGTCCTCCACGTACGCGCGGACGGCGTCGTGCAGGGCGAGGTCGATCGCCTCGTAGATGGAGAGCATCTCGTGGCGCGCCTCGATGAGCTGGCGGGAGAACAGTTTACGCATGTCGTAGCTCCAATCAGACGCCTACGCGGGCACAGCCCCGAACCCGTGCGCGACAAAAGCGCCGGCAAGCGGCGCCGGCGTCGAGCCCGCCGCCGGTTCGCGCACCCGCTCAGTGTAGGCGGCCACCATCAAGGTTGTGTAAGGAGACAGCTAGCGATCCGTCTGCATCCAGCGCATCCCCGCTGCGCTCATGCCATGACGGCAAGGGCTCCGTGGCGGCCGCAGACGCCGCCCTCGGCCCGGTAGGAGAAAAACCGATCGAGCTCGCTCATGGTCGAGCAGCCCGTGTCGACGATCGCGTCCTCCCCCACCCCGGCCGCGACGAGCGAGGCGCGAATGGCGACGGAGAGGTCAAGCAGGCGGGGGCCGGCAGAGGCGACCGCGGGGCCGAAGCGCTCGATGAAACGCTCGATGAGCTCGCGCGACACCTCGTACTCATCACCGCGGATATGCGGGCCGAGGTACGCGCTCACCTCCGCCGGAGCGCACCCCGCCGCGTCCGCGAGCGCTCGCGCGGCCGTGCCGGCGATACCGGCATACGTGCCCTTCCATCCGGAGTGCACGACGGCGAAACCACCAGGGCAGATGAGAATCACGGGGGCGCAGTCCGCGTAGCACAGGAGCACGGGCACGCGGGGAACGACGCAGACGATGGCGTCGGCGCCCGCCGCGATCTCGACGCGGACCTGTTCGAGAGAGGCGTCGTCCGCGCGATCGACGATGGCCACGTGGTCTCCGTGCACCTGGTTGGGAACGAGCAGCGCGTCGGCGTATGCGCCGGCATCGAGGGCGTCGAGGGCGCGCCGCCGGTTCTCAGCGACGGCCCGCGCATCATCGCCCACATGGGTCCCCAGGTTGAGGGATGCGTACGGCGCTTGCGACACGCCGCCTGTGCGCTCGGTGAACCCGAAGCGCACGGGACCTGCGAGCGAGCCCACCAGGCGCACTCCGCCGCGCTCGATGCGCGCGACGGATCGCGTCATCGCCGCTGCCATGCGACCCTCCTCACCCTGGTCACGCATCATGTTGGGCGTCGAGCACGTTAGAGCTCGGCCTCGCTGCGCGCCCGCGTCGCGAG
>CAZLGF010000007.1:23298-28199 GCA_964558955.1 uncultured Coriobacteriaceae bacterium | reverse complement strand
CGCATGGCGCATGAGGCTTCGGGCCAGCTGACGCCGACGGAGCGGGAGATCGTCGAGCGGCTCATCGCATGCAACGCGGCGCACGAGGAGCTCAGCCTGTCGGACCTGGCCGAGACGTGCCACGTCGCCAAGAGCACGGTCGTCAAGACCGTGAAGAAGCTCGGATTCAGCGGCTTCCAGGACTACCTCTACACGCACCGCGCGCAATCGCGGATCCAGAGCAGCCGCATCCTGCCCGCCCACGTGGTCGCGGGCGATTACGACGAGGCGGTCGCAGCGCTCGCGGCCCGCCTCGACGCCTGCCGCGCGCGCAACAACGTGGCCTGCTCGGGAGGCGGCGACGCGACGTCGGCGGCGCTCGCGGCATATGCGAGCCGCAAGCTCGCGCTGCTCGGCTATCGCGTCTCGGCGTCCTATGACTACGCCCTGTTCGACGCGCTGCGGGACGACCCCGGCGCGGTCCTGTTCTTCCTGCGCCCGCCCGCGCGCACGGCGCCGGGTGCCGACCTGCCCGTCGCGCAGAAAAGCCTGGTCTCCTACGCGCGCGATCGCGGGTTCACCGTCATCGCCCTCGCCGATGCGCGCCTCGCTCCCGAGATCGATCACGCCGACCTCGTCATCCCCATCACGCCGGACACCACTTCGGCGATCGATCTCTTCGCGCCGCGCGTGCTCATGCTCTTCGAGGACGCGCTCGGCGCATGCGGCGCGCACCCGGCCTCCGATGACCACAAGGCGACCAAGGTCACAACAACGCCTGATGCAGACTCCGTCGCCGAACCCGGGCGACGGGACGATGCCGAGGGGGCCTCGCATGCCTAGCAGCCCAACTCCCACCGATCGCGAGGTCTATGCCGCCGTGCGCGACGCCCTGAGCGCGGGCGAGCGCCCCACGGTCTCGCAGGTGGCCGAGAACCTGGGCGTCTCGCGCTCAGCGGTGTGGCGCGCCGCCAAGCGCTATGGGTACGCCGGCTGGGCGGACATGCTCGACCAGCTCGGCCGCTATCTCGACGGAGGCTCAGCCGCATCGAGCGCCGCGCGCCGATCAGACGGCATCTCCCTCATGGTCGACGCGCTCACGCGCCATCGCGACGACCCCGTGCTGGTCCATGGCGTCGGCGACGCCGAGATCTGCCGCCAGCTCCTCATCTACCGCCTGGGTGAACTCGGGTTCACGGCGATGCCCTACAGCCCCGCGATCGCGCGCGCGTGCGCGGATCGCGGGGCGCGGGGCCTTGCCCTTGTGTTCAACGAAAGCGGAGTCGCCCTGTGGCAAGACTGCGTCGACTGCGGCCGACAGGGAATCGAGGTCCTCGCCGTCACGGCGAGCGACAGCTCCCCGGTCGCGCGCGCCGCCAACGTGAGCATCGCGATCCGCAGCAACAAGTCGTCGCCGGCGGCGTATGAGCCCAACTACTTCGCCGCCGGCTGCCTCGCTCTCGTGGAGCGCGCGCTCGTGCGCATCGCGCTGGCGTGAGCGCGCCGCCCCGTCCTTACTTGAGCTCGGGCCAGTAGTCCTTGTTGGCCTCGATGTACTCGTCGAGCAGCACCTTGGCGAGGTCGGTGTCGTTCACGCAGCGGTTGAGCGTGAGCGCGTCCCAGGCCTTCTTGTAGCTGCCCTCGAGGCAAGCGTCCACGGTGAGCTTCTCGTAGGCGAATTGGTTCTCCATGAGGCCCTTTTGGAAGGTCGGGATCTCACCCACGTTGAGGGCCTCGACGCCGTTGGAGCCCACGCGCACCGGGACCTCGACCATGGCCCCCTCGGAGAAGTTGGAGATGATGCCGGTGTTCTCGGTCATGCACAGGAAGATGTCATGCGTGTTGTGCGAGATGGCGAACGCGAGGTCGACGATATAGGTCGCATGTCCGTCGAGGAAGTCGGCATCCGTCGGCTCGTGCTTGGTCCCCTTCAGCTTGCCCTGCGCGATGACCTCGTCGAGCATCTCGAACGTGCGCTTCTCATGGCCGTCCATGACCTCGTTGGCGCGGGTGTAGTCGGGATTCTCGATCGAGACCATATGCCGCGGATAGAGGTAGTACTGCAGGTAGGTGTTGGGCATGAACGCCTCGCCGCACTCGCGCACCATCTTGCGCATGAAGCGGAAGGTCTCGGCCCAGCTGGCGTCGATCTCATGACCGGTGTGCTCGGCGTCCGCGGGCTCGTCCGCCCCGAAGAGCTTCTTCAGACGCGGCAGGTAGTCCTCGCCGGTCTCCTTGTCGTAGATGTGGGTGAACCAGCCGAAGTGGTTGAGGCCGAAGTAGCGGGGCTCGAGACGGCTGACGGGGAGGCCGAGCGCCTGCGCGTAGATGCCCATGATGCCCACCGGCATGTCGCAGATGTTGATGATACGGTAGTCGCCGGGGAAGACGCGCTTGGTGGCCTCGGCGACGATCGCCGCGGGGTTCGAGTAGTTGAGGATCCAGGCCTCGGGAGCGTACGTCCGGATGTCACGAATGATGTCGCAGACCGCCGGCACGGAGCGCATGCCGTAGGCGAAGCCGCCCGACCCGCAGGTCTCCTGGCCGATGCAGCCATGACGCAGGGCGATCTTCTCGTCGGACTCGCGCATCTTGAGGCGGCCGGCGCGGATCTGCATGAACGCGAAGTCGATGCCCGGGAAGGCCTCGGCGGGATCGCAGGTGTCGCTCACCGTGCACTCGGGATAGTACTCGCTCATGAGGATGCGCCCGTACGCGGCGACCTTGGCCTGGCGCTCGGGCTCGTTGTCATAGAGGACGATCTCGCTCAGGGGGAAGCGCCCGCGCTCGGCCACGAGCATCTTGAGGATGCCCGGGGTGTAGCGCGACCCGCCGCCCACGATGCAGATCTTGTACCGCTTGCTCTCGTCCATGGCTGCTCCTGTTCTCTTCCGAGGCGTGAGGGCGTACGCCCTTGGTTGATGCCATGGTGCCCGACGGACCGGGTACAGGTACCGAAGACGGGTCATCCGTGAACGGGATCGCGCGCTTGGAAACGGCGTTTCGCCTAGACGCCGCTGGCGGACGAAAACGCGCCGCCGGCCGCTTGGCCAACGGCGCCGATCTGATTGCGAAACGGTGCCTGTACGCCCTCTCCTACAGGCTCGTCTCAGTCGCGGCGCAGGTGAGCTTGCCGTGATGCACGCCGCGCGGGGCCAGCAGCTTGTCGGCGAGCTCGTAGATGCGCGCGCCTTGGCCCTTCAGGGCGAGGATCTCAAGGCAGTGATGGTGATCGAGGTGCACGTGCATGGTCGAAACGATCTCGGCGGTGTAGTCGTGCTGTATCTCATCGAGGCGACGCGTGAGGTCGCCGGTGTGGTGGTCGTAGATCATCGTGAGCGAGCCGATGAGCTGGGCGTTTGGCGTACGCAGCTCACTTTCGACCAGCGATGCGCGCATCAGGTCGCGGATGGCCTCGGAGCGATTGGCCTCCGCCCCGCTGCGCGCGATCTGGGCGTCAAAGGCCTCGAGCAAATCGCCTGGAACGGTGACCGAGAAGCGCGCGAGGTCACAGCCCGCTTGGTGTCCCATGGCTCAGACCAGCCGGACCGAGCCGACGGCGTTGTGATCGGCCTCGATCGCGTCCTCGTACCCCTCGAGCGCGGAGCGCGCCTCGTCGAGCGCGGCCATCGCGGCCTCGAGCTTGCCGCCGATGCGCTCCATGTCGAACGCCTCGGTGGCATGGTAGAGGTCGTGGCTCCAGCTGCGGGCGAGCGCGATGGCGTCATCGACCTGCTTGACGCTCATCGAGAGCTGGCTCATGTTCATGCCCACGTCGTGCATGAGATCTCCTTTGCGCGCTGATCGTGCGCGCCCGCCGCCACGCGGATCGCGCGACGGCGGGCGCCGGTTGCTTGCTACAGGTACTTCTCGAGCTCGGAGACGAGCGCCGCCTTGGGCATCGCGCCCACCGTCCGGCCGACTTCCTCGCCGTTCTTAAAGATCACGACCGTGGGGATCGACATGACCCCGTACGTCATCGCGACCTCCTGGTTGTCGTCGACGTTGCATTTGGCGACCGTGATGCGGCCGGCCATCTCGTCGGCGAGCTCGTCGATGATGGGAGAGAGCGTTCGGCACGGGCCGCACCAGGGAGCCCAGAAGTCAACCAGCACGGGAAGCGGCTCGTCCTTGATGGAGTCGAACGTCTCGGCGGTGAGGGTGGTGATGGTGGCCATGAATTCCTCCTCAAGCAGCCCGGTAGCGGGGCGAATGTATACATTGAACAGGTTATACCCACTTGCCTTCCGAACGCGCACCGCCATTTCACGGCCGCAGGAGCGGGCACGCGGTACCATACGGGATGAATGCGATAACGAGGGGAGCGGGAATGCTCGGATCAACGCGCGCGGTGAAGGACGCGTATCAGGAGGCCGTCGAGTGGGAGCTCGAGAGCCTGGCGCGGCGCGGCGTGCGCGCGACGGGAAATGCCTTCTCCCCCATCGTCCTGGTGAAGGGCGAGCTCAACGATGCCGAGCGCGCGGGCGCGGAGCTCCTGTCCGGCGCGGATGGAGACGCCCTGCGCGCGGCGCTCCTGCGCCTGGGATACGCGCCCGAGGACTTCTGCGCGGTCGCGGCGGTTGCCGGGGCCGGCGAGGAAGGGGTCGTTCCCGTGACCGACCCGGGCGACACCCTGCCGGCGGCGCTGCTGCGCGAGGCGATCGAGGCCCTGGACCCCGAGGCGGTGGTCTTGCTCGACGATGGCGCGACGGAGGTGTTTCGCGAGGCGTACGCCGACGCCCTGGCTGCGATCGAGCAGTTCGAGGTCGCGATGCTCGAGCCGGGCCTCGTAGCCCCCGTGCTGGGGCGTCGCGTGCTCGCGCTCGGCGGGTTCGAGGCGGCGCTCGCGGACGCGCGGGCCAAGCAGCAGGTCTGGGCCTATCTCAAGCAGCTTCCGCCCGCGGGATCGCCGTACTAGGCTG
>CAZLGF010000007.1:21791-23198 GCA_964558955.1 uncultured Coriobacteriaceae bacterium | reverse complement strand
GCCGCGCAGCTTCCCTCGCTCGACACCATGCACGGACCCACGGGGGTCTCTGGTGTGCAGGCTCGGCCGAAGAGCGGGCAACGGGCCGGCGAGAGCACGCCGCGCAGGACATCGCCGCAACGACATCCGCGCGGCTCGACGGTGGGCTCGATCTCGACGTCGAAGCGCTGGCGCGCGTCGAGCCGCGCAAACGCAGCGCGCGGTCGCAGGCCCGAGTCGGGCAGCACCCCCAGTCCGCGCCATGGCGCGTCACACGGCTCGAACACCTGGTCAAGTAGGGCGCGCGCGGCGGCGTTGCCACCATCGCTCACGCCGCGCCGGTAGGCGTTCTCGATGCGCGGCTCGCCAGCGACGACCATCTCGATCAGCAGCGCAACTCCCTCGAGAATGTCCACAGGCTCAAATCCGGTCACCACGCCGGGAATCCCGAACTCATCGATGAGAAACCGGTAGGGAGCGAGCCCCGTGATGGTCGACACGTGGCCGGGCAGGATGAACCCGTCGATGGCCGTGTCGGGATCGGCTGCGATGGCGCGCAACGCGGGCGGCGTGGTCTTATGCACGCAGAACACGGAGAAGTTGTCGAGACCGCGCGCGTCGGCCTCGAGGACGCACGCCGCGACGGCGGGAGCCGTGGTCTCAAAGCCGACGCCCATGAAGATGACGGGCTGGTCGGGATGGGCGGCGGCGATGTCGAGCGCGTCGAGGGGAGAGTACACCACGCGCACGTCGCGCCCGGCGGCCTTCTCGGCGGCCAACGATGAGCTGGAGCCCGGCACGCGCATCATGTCACCGAAGGTCGTGATGATGGCGCCGTCCACGCGCGCGAGCGCGACGGCGTGGTCGATGTCGACGTTCGCGGTCACGCAGACCGGACAGCCAGGCCCCGAGAGCAGATGCAGGTTGCGCGGGAGGAGCGAGCGGAAGCCGTAGCGGCCGATGCTCATCGTGTGGGTGCCGCAGACCTCCATGAGATTGACGGGGCGATCCCCTAGCAGGCGCTCGATCCGCTCAACCAGCGCGCGCACGAGATGAGGGTCGCGAAAGGCGGCGAAGTCGATGGCGCGCGCGGGCTCCTGGTCGTCCGTCACCACGTGAGCTGCAGGCACGCTAGCGCCCATCGCTCGCGACGCCATCGGCGCGGGCGGCATACGCGGTGCCGAGGTCCTCACTCGCGAGCTCATCAAGATCGCGCAAGAGCTCAGCGGTCGCGGCCGCCTCCTGCGCGTCGATCACCTGGATGCTGAAGCCCGCGTGGACGAGCACGTAATCCCCCACCTGCGCGTCGGGCGTGAGTCGCACGGAGGCCTCGCGCTGGACTCCCATCATATCGAGCGTCGCCTGAGCGTTGTCATGCAGCTGCATGATCCTGGCGGGAACGGCAAGGCACATACGAATCCCCTTCGT
>CAZLGF010000007.1:19657-21691 GCA_964558955.1 uncultured Coriobacteriaceae bacterium | reverse complement strand
TGAAGACGGGAGGCCACCATGTGCGGCATCGTGGGTTACACCGGTTCTGAGCAAGCGAAGGACATCCTCATCACCGGTCTCAAGCGGCTTGAGTACCGCGGGTACGACTCCGCGGGCGTCGCGCTCGAGCGGCCGGCCGCCGCAGGCGCGATGATCGACGTCATACGCCGCGTGGGCAAGGTCGCGGGGCTTGAGTCGGAGCTCGCGCACACTGACCTCGAGGCCTCGTGCGGCATCGGCCACACCCGCTGGGCCACCCACGGCGCGCCCAGCGTGGCCAACGCGCACCCCCATACCAGCTGCGACGGGCGCGTGGCGATCGTCCACAACGGCATCATCGAGAACTTCGCCGAGCTGCGTCAGGAGCTCGAGGGGCTCGGTCACCGTTTCTCGAGCGATACGGACACCGAGGTCTTCGCCCACCTCATCGAGGAGGCGCTCCATCCGCATGAGGGCACGCCGGCGGCCGACCTCCTCACGGCCGTTCGGATGGCGAGCGCGCGCGTGGTCGGGGCCTATGGCCTGGCCGCCATGAGCGCCGACGAGCCGGGCACCATCGTCGTCGCGCGTAAGGACAGCCCCATCGTCATCGGGTGCGGCGCGCACGGCAGCTACGTGGCGTCCGACGTCATCGCCATGATCGACGCGACGCGCGACGTCGTGGTGCTCGAGGACGGGCAGTTCGCGGTCCTCACGCCTGACGGCATCAGCTATGTCGACGCCGCGGGCGCGCCGATCGAGCCCGCGGTCACCCACATCGACTGGAACATCGACATGGCCGAGAAGGGCGGCTATCCCGACTTCATGCTCAAGGAGATCCATGAGCAGCCGCGCGTCGTGCGCGACACCCTCGTGGGGCGCATGAGCGGCGGCGAGCTCAACATCGACGAGCTCGGCCTCAGCTATGAGGAGCTCAACCTCATCGACCGCGTTTACGTCATCGCCTGCGGAACCAGCTACCACGCGGGTCTCATCGCCAAGAACCTGATCGAGATGTGGGCGCGCATCCCCTGCGAGGTCGAGGCGGCGAGCGAGTTCCGCTATCGCAACCCCATCATCACCCCGTCCACCTTGGTGGTGGCCGTGAGCCAGTCGGGCGAGACGGCTGACACGCTCGCTGCCATCCGCGACGCGCGCATCAAGGGCGCCAAGGTCTTCGGCATCACCAACGTGGTGGGGTCGCCGGTCGCCCGCGAGAGCGACGGCGTCATCTACACCAAGGCCAACAAGGAGATCGCCGTGGCCTCCACCAAGAGCTTCATCGGACAGGTGGTCTCACTCACCTTGCTGGCGCTGCTGCTCGCGCAGGTGCACGGCAAGCTCACCACCGGACAGGTGCGCCTGCTCTTCCGCGAACTCGGCGACACGGCCGAGCAGATCCAGGAGATCCTCGACACCCAGGGCCCGGCGATCCATGAGGCGGCCCTGGCATGCAAGGACGCGCAGTCGGCGCTCTTCGTGGGGCGCGGCATGGGCGCGGCGATCAGCCACGAGGGGGCTCTCAAGCTCAAGGAGATCAGCTACCTGCACGCCGAGGCGTACGCGGCCGGCGAGATGAAGCACGGCCCCATCGCGCTCATCGATCCCGGGTTCCCCGTCATCGCCGTCGCCACGAAGAGCGCCGTCTACGACAAGACGGTCTCGAACCTCAAGGAATGCGAGGCGCGCGGAGCCCGCATCATCGTGGTCGCGACCAAGGGCGACGAGGACATCTCCCAGATCGCCGACCACGTGATCTACGTGCCCGCCGTGCGCGACGCCTTCAGTCCCATCACGGCGACGGTTCCCCTGCAGCTGCTCGCGCGCGAGGTGGCCCTCATGCGCGGCTGCGACGTCGACCAGCCGCGCAACCTCGCGAAAAGCGTGACGGTGGAGTAGGCGCGGCGCGCCGGGGCGCGGCACGGGCGGCGCGCATCGCTGCAAGTGGGCGGGTGGCGTGAGTGGGCGGCTCTCGTCGCGGCCTCGCGGGTGGCCCGAGCGGCGTAAGTGGGCGGCGCGGCGCATTTCGCCCGGCACCCGCGCCGCCCGCCGCCC
>CAZLGF010000007.1:17723-19557 GCA_964558955.1 uncultured Coriobacteriaceae bacterium | reverse complement strand
CTAGCTTCGCATGCCCGCCAGGAAGTCGCGGACGTGCTGCTCGGGCGAGATGGCGCTGGTCGCACCGAGCGTTTGGAGATCGCTCGTCACGAGCAGGCGCGCACCGCCCCTCCCGGGGCGAAAGAAGAACCAGGCGCCCTCGATAGCCTCGACCGGAGCGCATGCCGCGGCGGCCTCTTCCGCGCTCAGACCCAACCGGCGAGCCGCGACCTCGATCTGCGCCTCGCTCGGCGCGCCGCTGCGGGGCGGCTTGGTATACGTGGTGGTGCCGGACATCAGGACGTTCCTTTCTTCTGCGGGATGGACAGGTCCCAATTCTCGGTCTGGTCCTTGTACCATACATCGACATACTCGCTGAGCAGCATCGCCCTGCCCACCTGGCCGTCCAGAACGTACACGCGACCGCTCTCGCTGCACGCGATGTTCACCCAGTGGCCGCTGTTTTTCGACCCAACCCAGTCGAAACCGGCGACTCCGTGGTATCCGGGGCCCTGGGCGACCGCGTACGCTTCGATCTCCGCCGGCGTCATGGCCGTTTGCTCCATGCCGGTCGCCTGATTCATCTCGGCGACGGTGAAGATGGGGGTCGCGCCGGCCACGGCTTCGGGATCGGCACCGGACAAGCGCGCTTCAACCGCCAACACGCACGATCCGCAGTTCTCAGCATACGGGCTGCTCAGATCGTGCGGATCGAAGTTTTCGTTCACGCCAGCGAGCATGCCCTCGAAGCCGTCGATCTCTCGACCGACCTCGGCGAATTCTGCCGAGGAGCCATCCGTGGCCTCAGCCGTTTCGGACGCCTCGATGACGCCCTCCTCGTCATCTGATGAGACCTCCGTGAGCACCTCCGTCGTAGCGGCAGGAGCCTCAGCGACCCCATCATCAACCTCGCCGCCAGACCCGGTCTCAGTCCCGCTCGACCCCCCTGCTTCCGTGACCCCGCCGGTCTCCGTGGTGAGGCCGCCATCGCTACCAACCTCGGAGCCGCCATCCGAGCGACCCGTCTCAGAGCCACCCGTCTCGTCCGACCCGCGCCGCCCCACAGTCACCTCGCACAGGCGAGCGCCGAGGCCCCGGCGAACCGACCCCTCGTGCGCCGGGGCAGCCGCGGCCGGATGGCTGGCACGGGGAGCGCCTTGCGCGTACCCCGCCGTGGCGACCAGGTCGACAGCCGAGCCCGCAGTTGCGACGAGGGCGGTCCCCGGCTCGAGGGAGCCGATGAGACGCTGCTGGTAATCGGTCAAGCCGAGCGCCTTGCCGACCGCCTCGCGGTCGTGAGCATGCGCGCTCGCAAAGCACACACGCGTCACGCTATTAGCAAGAACTCCTGCGGGGAGCAGGGACGGGCGCTGCTCGACGGTCACAATCCCAATGCCCGAGGCCCTAAGCTCAGCCAGTGCCTGCTCGTACATCCTACCGAAGAGCGTGGTCTCCCCCGTGCGCCGGTCGGTAAGCAGCGCATGGGCCTCCTCGACGATGAGAACGGTGTGAAGCGGACGCGCGCCGAGATCACGTGACGCCCGGAGCAGGCGCGCGAGCAGCACCATCCCGGCGAAGGCACCCACCTCATCGCCCAGCTGAGCCAGCTGGATCACGTGATTGCCGCCCATCAAGTCGCGCGCCAGCAAGCCGTGCTCCGCGTTGAGGGCGGGGGTATCGGACAGGGCTCGGGCCCTGAGCGTCAGGGCACCGCGTACGTTCGCCTGGATCTCAGCGGACGCGAGGCACTCCGCCCGCACGTAGGGCTCGACCGCGCGGAGCAGGTCCCCCGCGGTGGGCCAGGGGCGGCGTCGCCCCGCGGACGCCGGCGCGGTCCAGTCGGCCGGCACGGTCC
>CAZLGF010000007.1:10348-17623 GCA_964558955.1 uncultured Coriobacteriaceae bacterium | reverse complement strand
CGTACAGATACCTGATGAGTCCTTCGATATAGAGCGGCAACGGCTGCTCCTGCAGGCCGTACGCGGAGATGAGGGCCGCCGTTAGATCCTGCATCCAGAGCGCGGGAAGGACCCCCTCATCCACCTCGAAGGGATTGACCGCGAGCGGGGCCGTCCCAGGGGCGCCATACGCGCCGTGCACACGATACGCGGGCCCGCCCGCCAGGAGCCCGGCGTATTCCGTCTTGCTCGGCTCGAGCACCACGACGTGAATGCCCTGGCGCATGAGCTGGCGCGCTATGTCCGCGGTGACGGTGGTTTTGCGCATCCCAGGCTGCCCCGTCACGAGGACGTGGCTCGCTATCTGCGCGAGCGGGATCACACAGGGCCGGCCGCTGTGCTGATAGACGCCGAGCGTGATGACCTTGCCGCCCCGCGCGCCGGCCGACTCGCCCTGCGCGCCAGCCGACCCCGTCTGGGCGAACGGGTGACGCGCGGCAGCGGACACGCTCGCGTTCAGGACCGAGAGGCCCGGCACCGCCTCAGTGGGCGGCTCAAACAGGGTCACTACGTCCGTGACGCCGACGACGGCGCATGCGCCCTCCGCACCCGCGGGGAAGGCGAACCCCGGCACGGGCAGAGCGCACGGTGCCGCGGAAGCACCGCTCACGCCCTGCCCGCCCCGCGCGAGCACGGCGTCGGCCGAGCGCGCGCCATCACCTGCGGGCACGAGGTCGATGCGCGTGGGTTCCGGAGCGAGATGACCATGACGCGTGCGCGCCATCGAAGCGAGCAGCACGGCGCAGGCGCGGTCGAGATCGGCGGCACACGCGGCCTCGACGGTAACGAGCAGCCTGACGAAATCGTCGTCGTGCACGAGCCGCTCACGCTCGGCACGACAGCGCTCCTGGTGAGCACGGGCTACGGGATCCTCGACGCGTCGTGAGCCAATCCCCTCTGTTCTCGATTGGTGGCACGCCTCGAGCACGCCTTCGTATGCAGCGAGCGCGCTCACGCGCTGGGCGAGCCATCCCGCAGGGAGCGCACCGGCCCAGACGCGCACGCGCAGCGGGCCCTCCATAGGCTGCGCCAACAAGGCGTCCCATGGCGCCGCACCCGGGCTGCCGGTCAGGACGGCCGCGCATTGCAAGCTGGCGCACGGCGCCGGAGCCGCCGCCTCCCACGACCCGTCGGGCACAAGCGCCTCGGTATGGCCCGGGCCGTACGAGATCGCTACCTCGCCCGACGCACGGAAGACCTCCATGAAGGCAGCGCCCGCGTGCGCGGCGTTCGCGGTGATGAAGAGCCTGAAGGCCCGATCGAGCTTCTCGCGGTAGCGCTCGTCCTCGTCGTAGCGATAGGCGGTCAGGCGAACGCCCGTCGCAGGCGCCGCGGGCCAGCCGAAATCATCCGCTTGCAGCTGAGCTTGCACCGGGGCGAACGAGGCGCCCGGCCCCTGGATGGACGCGGCGGAAGTCACCGCCAGCGGGTCGAGGCGCGGGAACGACCGCCGCGCAGACGTGAACGGCTTCGTGACGCGCGGCCAGGCGATGCGTGACATGAGACCCCCTCTCTCGCCAGGCGCTCAGGAGCGGATGAGGTGCTTGACCACCGCGATCAGGATCAACAGACCCACCACGATGGGCACGATGGGGCCAAGGGCCATGAGCACCAGCAGCACGGCGATGCGGGCCGTATCCACGAGCAGCATGAGCGTCTCGAGGAGGCCGCGCAGCAGGCTCCCTGTGAACAGGGCGTTGATAAGGCTCGACAGGATCACGAACACGAGCAGCGAAAGTGCCAGAAGCGACGCGAACCCATGCCAGATCTTCATCGTGCCCTCCATCTCAACGGGCATCTGCGTGGTGACGTTAACCATCCGTTTCACAATGAGGCGCCCGCGGCGCTTGGCCACGCGAACCTGGACGATATTCCCGGGACGGACGGCCCCTTGGAGGGAGCCGTACACGATGACCGCACGCTCCATGTCGGGGTCGAAGGAATCCACGGGACGGAGGTACACCGTAGTCGTCACCCATTCGTGGGACAGCTGTATCGGCTCGCCAGAAAGGACGTTCCAGACCTTCGCCGTATCGGTGGGAAAGGTGCGCCCCTGCTGAATGTCGACCACGCGCCCGTACAGGGTCTTGCCCTCGATGAAGGGTGGGGCTCCCGAACCCTCCGGCGTCGCGGTGTCGAAGGGCCAGTCAAACGGATCATACGGATATCCCATAGATGAACCTCCTCCGTGCGTGGGACGCTTAGCGAGCCTCGGCCCCAGACGGCACCGCGGCACCCATCAGCTCGGCGACGCGGTCGTCTGAGCCACAGAGGCGCCTGAGCTCGCGAACGCCCTCCTCGCGCGCGACGAGCGCGGCCCGCTCGGAAGCGGCGGAGCTCCGCAGGGCTGCCTCGCGGCGCTGGTCGAGACGGGCTTCAGACCGCACACAGCCCGTTTGGCCGAGCGCGCGCAGAGCGGTGGTCGCCACAGGGCCATCGATCAAATCAGCCTCGCGGAGCGCCGTGAGCGCGCTCATGAGGGAGCGAGAGATCTCAGCCAGCTCATCGTCCACGTCGAACGCGACATGGCTGACCGGGTAGATCGCGCCCTCGTTGCGCCCGGTCGGCACGTCGACGAGACGCAGCGGGACGTCGGCTTGGGTTGGGGAGGCGGCGGGGCGGGAAGGCACGTCGGCAGAGCGGCGACGGCTCTTGCTCTTGAACATGGCAGACTCCTCTCAGGCACGGGAACGACGGGACGCAGGAGAACGGGGCGAGATGCATGCGGGCGGAGGCACGTCCTGCGCGGGCACCGCGACCGAGGTCGCGACCCTCATCACTCGCTCGCGAAAGCCGCGAGATCGACGCGCAGATGAGCCAGGGCCGCCTCCGGCGTGACGGGGTTCGGAACCAGGGTCGTGCGCACCTCGCGCAGGCTGCGAGGCAGCGAGCAGGCCCCCAGGTAGAACCGAGCGCGCTGGTCATAGCGGGCGATCAAGGCGCTCGTCACGTGCATCAAGCGGTCGGCCTCATCGACCTCGCGCAGCTCGGTGATCTCGCGATCGAGCTCCTCGAGCCGCTCGCGCGCGGCGGATGCGGCCTCAGCGGACGCAGCCATGAGCCTGTGGCGCGCACGCGCGGCACGGCGCGCGCGATAGTCGTCACCCTCCGCCATCACGGCAGGCGAGGCGCCTGCATCGGAGGGCCGCTCCCCCTCACTCTGCTCGAGCAGACGCGCGCGCTCGAGCAGGCGGTTCTTAAGGGCGGTCCGCGTGGCGCTCTTCCGGGCGAGCGCATCCCGGACGTTGATCGAGATGTCCTCGAGCACCTGAGCGCGCAGGAGCTCGATCGTGGGCGAGGTCAAAACGGTCACCCCCGTGCTGCCCTCGGGGCTCGGGAGCGCGACGACTCGGCGTGAGAACAGTGAATCACGCAGCGCCCGGCGCCTGAGGAAGCAGCGATCCCGACGCGGCAGCTCGCCGCTCAAGATGCAATAGACCGAGTGCCCCATGTATTGGCGCTGCGTATCGGGGAGCGGGAGCTGCAGCTCGTCAGCCGCCCCTTGGGGCTGGTACGTCTGCATCTTGGTCTTCTTGCGGCGAAAGCTCCCGGCCCGATCGCGCTGCTGGCCGCGCGAGCTGTTGAAAATCCCCATGGAAATGCCCCTTTCGTCGTCGAGCACAACATCGAAAGAATCAAGCTCGCCGCCGATCGGGGCATGTCCACTATACCCTGACCGGCCGCGGAGATGCCGCTACGTGAGCACCGTGACGCGAACGGCGCGGTTTTGCGCGGCGAGCGCAGGAACCAGGGCCCCCGTGTCGTCCCGGTCGTCAACGAACCCATCCGCCAGCCCCGCGACGGAGCTGATCTGATCGTCCGCGACCCCCTCCTCGCGCAACATCGCCGCCACGACCTCGGCGCGCGCTAGGGCGAGCTCCGCGCGGTCATCCGTCGTCCCCACGCTCGCGCAGGAACCCTCGACCTTGACGGTGAGCTCGCGCGCCACGACGGTCTGGGCGACCGTGGCGATGGTCTCGCGCGCGGCATCCTCATCGCTGAACGTCGCCGTGTTGGGATCGAAGCTCACCCCGCAGCTCGCGTCGAGGTCGTAGACGACGGTCTCGGCCGAGAAGCTCGCCACGGTGCTGACCGGGCAGACGCTCACCTCAGGCAGCTCATCCGAGGTGTCTTCCGTTGCCTTTGATACCTGGTCGGTGTGGAACACGACCTCGCCGCCCGCGTTTGCCACGATGAGCTCGAGCGTCTCCTCGAGGCGCTGGATGTCCTCATCGGTGGGCTCTTCTTGGTCTCCATCCACCTCGCCGGCGAAGTAGACGTCGACCACGATGTCCGTCAGGTCGAGCCGAACGTGCTCGGTGACGTAGGCCGCGACCTCGGTGGGATCGGATGAGAGACTGATCGCCGAGCCCTCGGCGTAGGAGAGCAGGCCGCTGGTCGCAAGCAGAGAGTCGAGGAGGTAGATGTGGTTGTCAGCCCCCTCGAAGCCGTCCTGCGCCCTCAGCGAGTTGCTCGCCGTCTGAAGCCCCGCGATGAGGTCGCACTCGGGATCGTCGGCTTGGGCCTCGAGCACGAGGGTCGCTACCGCAGCTGCGGTGGTCGCGTTCTCGGACTCGCGGTTCTCGGCGGTCGCGGCGTCGCTTGCCAGGACCGAGGCGCCGAGCGCGTCGGGGTCGCCGTCGAGGACGACCAGGTCGAACGAGCCTCCGGTTGACACGGTCTCCTCAATGGCCGTCGTGAGCGAGGACGGAAGGCTCGCGAGCGCAGGGGTGTTTGCTCGCGCTCCCGTCCCAACGCACACGACCATGTTGAGCGGGACCGCTGCCTCGGTGTCGACGTCCGTGGTAGCGGAGGCATCGCTTGCGCACCCGGCCAGAGCGAGCGTGAGGGCGAGCGCGCCGGCGGCGCAAACGGCGCGTCGCGTGGTGTTCAGGGAGGTTGACGGGACCATCGGGCAACTCCTTTCTTGAGGGTGACCCCATGCTACGGACTCTCCGTCGGCGGCGCCGCACAACTAGGGCTACAATTTGGAGCACCCGATGAAGCGGAGGCGCCATGTCCCCTGAAGCTCACGACCACGCGTCGCCTGACGCGCTGATACCGGTCCTCGTCTATCGCGCGCGCCATCACGACATCCTCGCCGCCTTGCTGGACGCGGAGGACGCGGCGGCGCTCTGGGCTCTCCTCAGTCGCAAGAACACGAGCTACGAGGCGCTTGAGGCGGCGCTCTGGCCCGAGGACGACCCCGTGGACGAAGACGGGCGCACGGACCCGCGGAGCGCGCACTACGTGGCCATCGACAAGGCACTCCTTCAGATGCGCGAGCTCAATCCCCTGCTCGACGAGCTCTGGCACGAGGCCGCGCTCCCGCCCCACCAGCGCGATGACGCCCGGGCTGAGCGGTTTTGCGCGGGCGCCTTCCCCGTCGACATCTCAGAGAGCGCGCTCTCCGACTTCGGCCTGCGAGTCTTCGTGGGATCACTGGCAACGCGCCGTGCCGCGGAGGCCGCCGCAGCCGATGCGGAGCCTTCCCGCGCGGAGCCGCCCGCGAACGCGACCGCGGGTCGCAGCTTCATGCGGGCTGACGTTGACGCGGCGAGCAAGCTCGGCATCTTTCCGCGCCTCACGCTGAGCGCCTTCAAGGCGCGCACCCAGCCCGCGTGGATCGAACAGGGTCTGATCGGCCCCGCCGAGCAGAGCGCCCATGATCGGCGCCAAAGCGTCTATCCCATCCTCGACGAGGCGGCCTTCCCCGTGCTGGGCCTGGTCGACGTGGCGCTCATCCCCGCCGCCGAACGCGCCCGCCCCGCACCCGCGCGGCCCTTCACGAGCACCTTCGTCGCGCATCACGTCGAGGCCGCGCGCCGCCTTCCCGAGCGGCTGATCCTCCCGCCGAGCGCAAGCGCGCGCGTGCGCCATGAGGCGTTCTTCGACCTGGCGGCCCGCACCGACCTGCTCGACCGCGTCGTCATCGCACGCCAGCGCATCAGAGGGGTCGAGACGGACGTCGCGCTCGCCTGCGCCGCCGTGGTGGAGAACGAGTACCTCGGTCTCTATCTCATCGGGGTCCGCCTTGACCAGGACATGCTCGCCCCCTGGTCCATGCCCGTGCGCCCCGAGTTCGTCACGCGCTGGGAGCGCGAGCGCACCCTGTCCCTCGAGGAGTACCTGCAGGACGAGGAGCGCGTCAGCGACGCGCGCGCCTGGGCGACGCTGCTGCGCCGCCGTCTCGTCACCGCCTGCGCCGCGACGACCGACCTCGCGCTCGACGTTGCCATCACGCTCAACGACGAGCCCGCGGTCCGTCGGCGCTTCGAGCGGATCGCCGCCATCAGAAACCGCCAGGTCGAGCGCCTGCGCGTCGAGCTTGGATGTGATGATGACGCGCTCCTCGCGGGGGTCGGGGCCCGACTCCACCATGAGCGGGGCGCCCGCGGCGAGCGGGCGCTCGTCTATCGCGACCGCGTGAGCGGCCGACGCGCGTTCCAGGAGTTCCTGCGTCAAAACGCCGACGCCGTCCGCGACGTCACGGCGACCTACGTCGTCTATGACCCTGAGCGCGAGGCCGCGTTCGAAGGAGCGGGATATGACTATCTCTGGGCCTGGGACGGCCGGAGGCTCATGGGCCTCGGCGCGAGCGCCGCGCACCTCGTCGAGGCATATGCCGCCGAGCGGCACGAGCCCGACGACCTCCCGCGCATCAGGGCGCGCATCGCCGCGCCGCCCGAGGCTGAGGAGGCCGTCGTCACCATCTGGAACGACGAGGTAGCCCCGGTGGCCGTGCCCTCGGCAACCACCGTCCGCGTGAAGCGCGCGCCCCGGTCATGGCGACCCGAGCGTGCGGGAAGGGAGGCCGACCGTGAGCGCGACGAGCTATGACGAGCGACGGAGGTGGGGTGAGGACTGGCTGCTCGCCCTGATGAGCGCGCTCGGGAGCGAGAACGCCGCGGAGGCGGGCGGGGCCCCGGGCCTGAGCCTCTCAGCGGCGCTGCGCCTGCTCGAAGCAGGAAGCCCCGCTCCGGCCCCGCGCGCGGAGGCCGTGCGGCGCGCGGGGCGCATCCTCGTGGCCATCGACCGCCTCGCGGCGCGGGGCGTCGCGCGGGCGGAGCGACTCGCGCAGAGGCGCTGGCGCGTCGAATCCGCGCGGGCTCGCGCCCGGGGCGAGCGCATCGCCCCGTTTGACGCCATGGCGATCCCGCCCGAGGACATCGCCTGCTGCTGCGCCCTCACCCTCACGCCCGTCGAGGCGCGCCGCACCCCGGATGGCACGCGCCT
>CAZLGF010000007.1:0-10248 GCA_964558955.1 uncultured Coriobacteriaceae bacterium | reverse complement strand
CGCGCCCATGAGCTCGTCCGCGACAACCGCTCATTCGGGAACGTCCGCAACAAGCTGCGCCTTCTGGCCGACCACGGCTGGACCCTGGCCATCACGACCTCGGGCGCCGGCGATGCCGCCGACGCCGCTGAGATCTGGGTGTCCCCGGCGCCGCTCGTGATCGTCGGCACCGATGAGCTCAAGCGGTTCATCGCGCGCTTCGGCAGCAACCTGACGATTGAGCATCCGCTTGAGCTCAGACGCTGGCACCTCGAGAGCGCCTACGAGCGCTTCACGCGGTTTGCCGAGCTGAGTAGGCCGACGCCGCAGGCGCAGCCGGTCGAGCGGGAGATGCAGGCATGAGGTCGGCGTCCCCATCCCCGAGGGCCCCGCGGTCAGACGACGAGGCCGCGCCACCCGCGCGCACGCTGAAAGCCGAGCCGCCCGCGCGCGCCGAGCCGGCGAGCGCCTCTCCGAAGGGGAACTGCTCGATGAGATCGATCGCCTCGTCGGCGTCGGTCGCCTGCGGAACCGCGGCGATGGCCGCCCGTGCCACCAGGTCCTCGACGCCCGCGTGGAGCGCGCGCACGGCCGCGCGGTACGCGGCCTCGAGATGGTCGCGCTCGTGCTCGAGCGCGAACGCCTCGTGCCCCATGGCCACGATCTCGCTCGCCAGGCGGTCGGCCTTGGAGGCGGTGCGATCATAGGAGGCCTTGGCGCCGAGGCAGAGGACGCCCAGCATGAAGATGCTCACGATCACCGCGATGAGCACGGTGCCGGTATCGTCCGAGGTCTGACCCAGCGCCGCGGCGACGCCACTCGTGGTGGTCTGCCCACCGAGGCCGTAGCGGGCGCGTACGACCCCGATGCCGCACACCACGCCCACGCCCACGGCCGCGGCGCCGATCATGACGACGCGATCGCGACGGAACGCGGCGGCGCCCGCGAACTCGCCCGCCATGAAGATCAGGATCGCGGAGAGCGCGGCGAGCATCGCCGAGGTCGTGTAGGAGCCCATCGCGAGGACGAGGCTCTGATGCGCCAGGAAGGCATCGATCACGAGGGCGGCGACCTCGGCGAGGGTGAACGCGATGGAGGCGAAATCTGCTCGAGCGAGAAAACGGCGCATGGGAAATCCTTTCTCTCAAGGGGAGGGACGGGGTCGCGCCCAGTGGCCCGGGCGCATTCAGACGCGCCCGTTATCCGATGAGGCACGTCAAGGCGACGGAGGCGAGCAGGCTGGTCAAACCGATGGCCAGAACAGCCAGGAGCTCGTCGGCGACCACCTCGATGAAGGAGCCGTCGCGCTCGCTCCACACACCCACGCAGTAGAACAGGGCGCCCGTCACGCCGAGGGCGACGATGAGCGTCGGTGCCTCCACATGTTCGAGGAGCGCCCACGCCACGCCGGCAAGCGCGCCGGCGCAAGCGGACGCCGCGACCACGCGCTCACGCACGGCGGCGAGGTAGAACGCGATCGCGAGCAGAACGCCCGCCCCGAGAACGAAAGGGGTCATCTCGTCCCATGTGGCGTAAAACGCCAGGCGAGCGATCTCGAGGCT
Organism: uncultured Coriobacteriaceae bacterium; assembly: GCA_964558955.1. GTDB lineage: Bacteria > Actinomycetota > Coriobacteriia > Coriobacteriales > Coriobacteriaceae > Coprousia. The sequence goes on along the minus strand of CAZLGF010000007.1, from coordinate 8,707 downwards.
CGCGATCGCCGTGAGCGCGGCGGCGAACGGCGCGCTGTAGACGCGGGGCGAGGCGGCGCTCTCATCGCGCCCCTCGTCACCCTCGTCGAGGGCGCACGGCCGCTCCTCCTCATCACGCGCACACGGAAGCTTCTCCACGTCGCGCTTCTCATCTGCCTTCATGGCGCCCCTCCTTTCTGGCTCGCGCGAGCGCCGCGCGGTGGTGCGTGAACGGCTCGCATCTCGTCTTGATCGTGGGCGACCCCGCAAGCGTCACGTAGGCCTCTCCCCGCTCCAGGAGCATGAGCTCCCGCATGCCCACGACGCCGCCCGACTTGAGCGACGCGTCGCGCGCGACCTCGGGGCTCGTGCAGCCCAGGTAGATGCTCGCCGCGGCCTGCTCGAGCATCACCTGCGCCTCAGCCGGGCTGTAACAGCCCTTCTCCACGAGCTGGGACACGCTCTGCAGCGTGATGAGCACCCGCACATCGCGGCTGCGCCCCGCGCTCATGGCTGCCGCTATCTGCGGTATGCGTGGCAGCCGCGCGAACTCGTCGAGCAGGATCATGAGCGGCCGGGCGCCCTGCCTCTCAAGCGCGCGGCGATCGTGCTCGGCGCAGTAGGACTGGTAGAGGTAGTCGATGAACAGCGACGCGTAGGCGTCGGATGCGCTCGTGGTGTCCGGGATGACGAGGTAGTAGATCGTGGGCCGCTCGTCAAAGAGGTCGCGCACCACATCCACCGTCGAAGAGGAGCTGACCCGCCTCCCAATGTCCGACCCATAGAACGCGAGCATGGTCGAGACGATGTTCTGCACGCATGCGAAGGTCCGGGGCGCCTCGGTCAGCTGCCTCAGCGCAAGGACCCCGGCAGGGGCCCGGCCGCCCAGAGAGTACGCGAGACGCTCGACCAGGTCGGCGTCGCAGATCCAGCGGGAGACGTCCGCGAGGGTGGGCTCCCGCTCCGGCGTGTGCAGCGAGAGGCCCATGGAGAACCCCGCGATGGCGCTCCAGCCAGCGTTCTCCCAATACCGATCGTCTCGCGATGCGACCGATGCCCTGAGCGGCCCCTCGATCCGGCTGAGGGCCCGCTCAGCAGCCTCCTGGTCGTCAGCACGCATCGCGTCGTGCATGTCCGTGAGCGGATTCCACAGGTCCGGCGAGTCGCTTGACGCGAGATCGATCACGCGGACGCGGTAACCCTCCGCGCGCACCAGATCTTCCGTCTCGCGCCGAATCGTGCCCTTCGCGTCCACGACGAGCATGTTGGGCTGCGTGCGGGCGCCGCCGATCGCGTTCGCGAGAACCGTCGGCTCGAGCACCCCGCGCGTTTTGCCGCTGCCCGTGCGCCCAACCAGCGTCGCGTGCAGCCCCGGGGGCAGCATGAGCAGACGTCCCGACTGCGGGCCGCCGCCGCACACGATGCCGCGCGCACGACCGCGCGCCACGTCGCGCACGCTCACGGTCGCAAGCCCGGCGCGATCGGGATCGCGCGTCACCAGAGCCGCCGATGCGGCACGGGCGCCGATGCTCATGACGTTCATGCGGCCACCTCCTTGGCGTGAGAGCGCGCCCCAGACGCCTGAGACGGCAGCCCCACGAATCCCGCGAGGGCGAACGCGGTGGCGGCGTCGGCGCTCGATGAGACCGACACCACGGTCACCGTCCGCACCTCGCAGGCGGCGAGACGCGCGCGCAGGTCGCACAACAGCCCGATCAGGGCGTCATCGGCGAGACAGGTCACCATGATGGCGACGACCCCGTCATAGGCCTCGAGAGCCAGGGAGGCGAGCTGGCAGCCGAGCGCCTCGCCATCGATCTTGCTCCCGTAGACCGCGGTGAGCACGTCGCCGACGCCCAGGTCGGCCAGGCGCGTCAGCGCGCGGCGCAGGGCGTGAGCGGGCGCGAGCCCCTCATACGCGAGGGCGTACGGCACCCCCAGCGCGAGCTCGGGCGCCGCATCGCGACGGGTATCGCGACGTTTGGATGCATGCATGGATCGCTCCTTTCGATCGGAGGTCGAGAGGTCGGGGCGCCGCCCTAGCAGGCGACGCTGAACCCGACGGGATAGCTGTGTGCCGCGCCGTCGAGACGGCGCGCGAGGGCCCGGTCAAGGTCCTCGGGGCGGATGGTCCGCTCGGCTCCGCGATGAGCCGCCGCGACGACGGCGTCCTGGAAGAGGTTGCGGACGCTGCGCGCCTGGGCGAAGCCCCGCTGACGGCGCAGGCGCCCCATGATCGAGGCGAGCAGCGCCTGGTCAACGTCGACGAGCTCGAAGCGGCGCGAGCGCGCGAACGAGGCGAAGATCTGGGCGAGCTCCCGATCGGTGTAGCCGGGAAACGCCAGCCGATACGGGATCCGCTCGCGCAGACCCTCGTTGCTGTCGAGGAGCCGCTCGATCCCGTCGCGGTAGCCCGCGATGACGCAGACCACGTCGTGGCGATGCGCGTCGAGCTGATCGACCAGGGTGGTGACGCACTCCCGCCCGAAGTCGTTTCCCATGAGGCCGTAGGCCTCGTCGATGTAGAGCACCCCGCCCACGGCGCGCTCGACGAGCGCCCGGGTCTGCGGCGCGGTGTGCCCGACGTAGCGGCCGATGAGGCGGGAGAGGTCCGCCTTGACGAGGATCCCCTCGCCGCACGTCACGCCGAGCGCGTCGAAGCGCCGCACGAGGTCGCGGGCGAGCGCCGTCTTGCCGGTGCCCGGACCGCCCATGAAGGCGAAGTGGCACGATGACAGGGCGTCGCGCCCGAAGCGCTCGAGCACGAGTCCCACGTCGTCGATGACGGCCTGCTGGCGCTCAAGCCCCACGAGCTCGTGATCGATCGCCTCGGTCGCCGGCTCGAGGTCGCCGGCGACGATCGCCCGCCCGTCCTTCTCGTCGGCTGCGGCCGCGCGCATGAGGTGCGCAAGCACGTCAGCGTCCGCGCGCCGCGGCTCGATCGCCCCGAGGCCCACGATCTTCGCGTCGACGTAGCGCCCGACGTGGGAGCGCAGGACGGCGATGGGATCGCCGGCATCAAGGGCCAGCGGATCGAACGTGAGGTAGAGCGCGAGCAGGTAGGTGCCGTCATGCTGCCGACGCGCGCGGTCGACCGCAAGCGAGAGCGCGGGCTCCTGGTTGAGCAGCGTGAGCTGGCGGGCGAGCCGCTCCCAGGATGCGACGGCGGGAAGGCGCAGCACGCCCGCGGCGAACCGGCGCTCCATCAGCGCGCCTTCTGGCGGGCGAGCTTGATGTGCTCGGCGACGTAATCCCTGATGATCGGGGCTGCCTGGGCGAGAAACGCGAGCATCCGCTCGATCTCCCCCTCGACCTCGTCGAACTCATCCACGTGCTCATGCAAGGTGATCTCACCGTCGTCCTCATCAAGGCCGAGATCGATGAAGCGCTCGTCATCCTGCTGAAAGCAGAACGCGGTGAACGAAGCGCGAGCGTCGCCCACGCGGGGAATGCGGATCGCAGGGAAGAGGGAGATCCTCCAGTCGCGCCCGACCCCCGGTCCGCGGTCAAAGGAGCGGACCAGGACGCCGACCCCGCAGGTGCCGGCGCGCAGGCAGGTGTAGAGGTGCTCGTCGCTCAAGGTCATGAACGACCATGAGCCTATGGCGGTCATCTGGGTGGGTATCGCGGTCGCGGAGCGGGTGGTCATGACTAGTCCTCCTCGTCCTCGGATTCCATCAGAGAGAGCAAGCTGCGGATGGCAGCGTCGATGTCGCCGCTGGCGTCGTCGCCACGCGCCGCGTCGTCATCCGCATCGTCTCTGCCGCTGGGGCGGCGCAAGCGCTTCGTGTAGGTCACGGTCTCACGCGGCTTGAGCACGTCGCGCTCAAGCTCCCAGGGCTCCGCTCCCAGGCTCAACGCGACGAGATCGTTGAAGGCCATGCTGCTGACCTCGAGCGCGCGGCGCGCGGCGATGGCCACATCCTGCCCCTCGAGCGGCCGCACAGGCGAGCTCAGCACGAAACGCACCGCGCCGTCGTCGTCCATGACGAAGCCCTTGAGCACAAACTTGTTGTTGTTGATGCGCCTCAGGTAGCGCCGCGCGATCTCGCGACGGGCGGGCGGGATCTCGAAATGCAGGTCGGCCTCGACATGGCAGACTTCGGCCTCCTCGTCGAGCTGCACGTACACGATGCTCGCGCCCATGCCGACCGAGACTCCCATCCTGCAGAACCGTCCCGGCTCGATCTCAAACCACTCGTGCCTCTCGTCGTCGAGCAGCTGCTCGATCACACGGGCGCGCAGGGCGCTCGTCTCGGGTGCGCCGCATACGGTGCGGTCGGTCGTGTCTCTGCTGGTAGTGGCCATTGCGTGCTCCTCTCGCCGATGGGGTGACCCCACCATAGGGCACGAGGCCTCGGCGCTCGAGCCAACTAGGGCTACGAATCGGAGCACTCAGAAACGCGGGCGCACAGGTGCCGCGCGCTCACGATCGACGGGTCATCGAGGAGCGCGGCACCGGCGAAACGCGCCCCGACCGGAGCTAGCGTCGGTCGGGGCGCGGCATGTGGCGAGACGTTAAAACGAGGTCAGCTGGGACACGGGAGCCGCAGGTGCGCCGGCGTGGGTCAGGCGCTCGGTCAGGGCGATGGTCGCATCGAGCAGCGCCGGACGATCGATCGTCACATCCAGCTCAGTAGATGCGTGCTGACCCGTGATGATCGAGCTCAGGTCGTAGTAGCGCTCGTCGCCCACACCATGCGGCCTCACGCCTGTGACGCGGAAGCGCAGCCTCGGCAGAGCGGGATCCGCGCCGCTCGAGGGCGCGCCATCGCCCACCGTCAACCGGAAGAGCAGCAGCGAGGACGTCCGCCCGAAGTCTCCACGCAGGCCCGCGCGGCCGGCGTGGGCCGCGCCGTTGCGCAGGCTGCGGACGCACGACAGCGCCGTGAAGTACCGGACCAGGTCTTGGTAGCGCGCGCTGAGCGAGCCGTCCGCGTCGCCGAGCGCATGAGCGAGGACGTCGAGGTTGTTCACGCGGAAGAACTCGCCGCCTCGATCGAAGCCCGTGGCGTAGGCGAGCGTGCGGTAGATCGCTTGATCCTCCTCGTCCATTCCCGCAAGTCCCAGCCGCGCGTAGGAGGGACCGAGCAGGTATCCCCACGGGGCGCTCTCGCCACTGCACGGGAACGGCCCGTCCCACGGGTTCTCCGTCTTCGACCTGTCGGTCTGCGGCTTGTCGTCCTGCTGCTTGTACAGCGGGCACGCCCCGATGCGGGCGAAGCGCCCGAGATCGGCGCGGTCATAGCGATCGAGCCCGAGATCATCCGTCTGCCGGAGCCATGCCTCGAGCGGCATGAACTCCTTGGTGAACTTGGCGGAACGACCGCCCGTATCCCAGTTGAGCAGAATCTTGCACGCGGTGGGGTTCGCCCCGATCGCCGGCATGAGGCGGCGCTTCCAGAGATACTCGCACTCCTGTGTGAGCAGCGACGCCACGGGCGCGAAGTTGTCGTCCCCGCCCACCACGTCGAGCAGCCCGTGAATCATCGCGCTCACGCAGACGCTTCGGCAGGTGGCGAACACGTCCGCGTCCGTCGTCTCCGGGGCGAGCGCGCGCTGGAAGAGGGAATTTCGCTCGGCATCGACGCCCACGCGCGCAAGGATCCGCCGGTTGTCCTCGACGGCGAGCCAGCTGCGCAGCCCCTCCTGATCGGTGCCGAGCACGCGCTCGCCCGCGAGGGCGAGATACGCCGCGTAGCTCGCGTCGCGCTCCGAAATGGCCTGCTCGGCGCGGTGGCGCGCCTCGTCGACGTCATCGTCCGCGGGTGGCGTCGCGGAGGCCGCGTCGGCGCCCTCCTCGTACGAAGGCGGCGTGACGGCCGCATCATCCTCGTCCGGCTCGCTCGACGCGGTGAGCGCCGCAGGGTCGCTCACCGCGGTCATGAAGCGACGGTCATCCGGCCAGGGCAGCGCGTCGGCCAGGACGCGGGCGTCGTCCGTTCCCTGGCCTCCCAGGGCCTTCACGAGGGCGGCGCCAACCTGTGTGAGCTGCTCGCCCAGGTAGTTGACGGTGAGCTGGTCGATCCTGACGCTCGTCCGGTTCTGGATGTTCGTCTGCTTGTTGATCATCTGAACGCCGTTGTGGACGATGTAGGTGTCACCGCCCGCGCGGGCGAGCGCGCGCACTGCGGTGTCATGGGCCTGCTGGGCGGCGTCGAGCTTGCCTTGGACCACGCTCAGCTCCTGATCCCGTTCTCGCAGCTCACGCTCGAGCTCCTCGACACGGTTCTCGGCGAACGCGTCGAGGCGCTCGGCGGTCAGGCGGCGCTCCTGCTCGAGCTCGCGATCCGTGAGGTCCTGGCTGGCTGCCATGCGCGACTCCACCGAGCCGCGGTAGACCGCGTCCGCGAACGCGCGATAGAGCTCCGACGAGATGCGGTAGCGCTTGAACGGAGCGCCCGCGCGGGCTGAACCGTCGGAGGTGTCGAGGTAACCGCGGCGCTCGAGCGCGTCGATACCGCAGCCGAGAACCTCGCGCCCGCCGCGGTCGTCGCGAACCTCGAGCGCGGCGGCGTCGCGCATGAGCTGCGCTGCCGCGCGCAGCTCCTTGAGCGAGGCGTCTTCCGCCCCCTCCACGATGCAGCAGTACGTGATCGCGCGCATCGCCTCTTCGACGCCGAGCTGCCCGCGCACCTCTCGGAAATCGCTCGCCACGCTCTCGTACGGAAGCTGCCGCGCACTCACGCCGTCCCCGTCGAGCACCCAGCGGATGTCGGCGGCGTACACGGTCCGCTTCGCGCACGCGACAAAGGGACTTGAAGCCGGCACTTCTCCTGTAGGCAGCGCCATGACGCCGCGGACGGCGTTGGCGATCTTCAGAGTTGGACGCGCGAAACCGCCCGCATATGACGCGAGGAAGCGGATCGCGTCATCCGAGAAGGAGAAGCTTCCCTCAGGCGTCTCGGCGCTCACGCCGCGCACCACGTCGTTGCCGAGCATCTGGCGGATCGCCCGCACGCGAGCGCCACCTGCCGGGAAGTGGCGCACGAGCACCTCGGTACCCCGCCCCACGAGGTCGGTATACGCCGGATCCGCAGCCGACGCTCCCTCCCATCCCAAATCGACGAGGTCATCCGTCCCAACGAATACCCATGCCAGCACGCCCGCGAGCTGCTCGGTGACGCGCGCGAGCGCTCGCAGCGCCCAGGGCGCGGCGGTCTTGAGTCGCTGCGCCTCGTCGACCACGCAGGTGAGCGCGAAGCCCGCGCCCTTGAGCTCCTCACAGAGCCGCATGACCTCGCGGCGCCCCTGTATCCCTGTGCGCCCGCCGTCAGGCGCGCCCTCCGAGAGCGCGCTGTCGAGCACGCGCCCCATGCCGTCGAGAAAGCCCTCGGGGTCGCCCGCGGCCCCCGGCGCGCTCGCGTGCGCGAGAGCGCGCCGGGAGGCGTCCGCGAGCAGGGAGACCATGAGATCGGCCACGTCGACGCCATAGGCGCTGCAGGTCGTCGCGCCAAAGAGGTTGACGCTGCCCTCGATCTCGATGCGCTCCTCCATCAGCCGGCGAGCGAGCGCCGTCTTTCCGACCCCCTTGGGCCCCACGATGCGGACGCCGCGCTGACGGCTGGCAGGCCGCACGAGAATGGTCTTTATCTGGTCGAGCTCGCCGTCGCGCTCGAAGCACGCGCCCGTAACGGCGGTGATCTGCGCTTCCTCGTCATACGGGATCATGCCAAGCGCGCGCTCGCCCCGGGCCGCGGGCACCGTGCACGCCACCTCCCAGCGATTGCTGGCGTGCGACGCCACATCAACCCGTAGTTCGACCAGAGCACCCTCATCCAGGTCCTCAGGCGCGAGGTCGATCGCGTGCCACCACGGCACTTCCGCGCCGCAGGCCACCGGCAGCCACTCCGATGAGGTCAGGGTGAGCGCGACCTCAACATCGCCGCAGCGCGCCGTCACGCGATCCACGCGCATCTGCGCGGGAGCGCCCTCGCGCGCGCAGCGCATCACGAGGTACACGTTGCCATCGAAGTCCGTGTTCACGATCTCGACCTCAACAAGCGACGCGCTGAGTGACTCGGTTCGATCGAGGCCCTCGGCAAGGCGGCGCTGCGCCTCGAGCGCCGCCTGCGGGAACGCCTGGAGCAGCGCGCGCAGGCGCGCGAGGGCGGCGCAAGCGTCTCCCGTGCAAAACGCGCGAGCCGCCGCAGCCCACGCCGCGACAACCGTGCCGTCCGCATCCGGCTGCGCGGAGACGAGATGGGCGAGCAGGGCCGCAGCCGCGCCGTCATGCGCCGCATGCGGCGACGCGAACCGCGCAAGGGCGAGCGCGCCCTGTGAGGCGCGCTCGAGCGCGTCGGCCTCCATCGCGAAGCTCACATCGGCGAGCTGCGCCTCCACGTTTGCCGCGACCTGGTCGACGATGCGCCGCACCGCGGCCTCGACCACCGGTCGAAGCGAGGCGGCGGTGGCGGTGGCACCCTCGTCCTCGCCATCGGCTGGCGCGTCCTCCATAAGGAGCGAGACGGACGACCCGGCAGCATCCTCGAGCTCATCGAGCGAGGAGCCCGCGAGCGCGTCCGTCAGCCGGGCGAGCTGGCTGGCGAGACGTTTGACCGTGCGACCGCCGGGGCGCTCGTCGTCCCCTGTGGCACAGGCAAGGCCCATGATGCACGCGAGGACCGCGAGGTACAGCTGGCGCTGCGGACCGCCGACCGCCTCGGCGCCCGCCGCGTCAGCGATAAGCTCGTCGAGCGCGCGCGGCGCCGTGCCCGCACGCCATGCC
>CAZLGF010000006.1:0-28519 GCA_964558955.1 uncultured Coriobacteriaceae bacterium | reverse complement strand
CTGGTGATCTCCGCCTTGAGAGGGCGGCGTCCTGAACCGCTAGACGAACGGGCCAATGAAGTGGCTGGGATGGAGGGAGTCGAACCCCCATTGACGGAACCAGAATCCGCTGTCCTGCCATTAGACGACATCCCAGTGGCACATCAGCGCACCACGCACTACCGCGTCGTGCAGAAATGTATGATACGGCACCCCGCGGCGCCATGCAAGCCCCAATTTATGGAATGACGCGGAGCGGCGCGGGACGCCGAGGCATCTGTAGGCGCCGATGAAAAAACACCAGGCCCCACAAGGGAGCCTGGTGTGCGCGATCGTGGTAGCCCGTACCAGATTCGAACTGGTGATCTCCGCCTTGAGAGGGCGGCGTCCTGAACCGCTAGACGAACGGGCCATGTGCTGCGACTGAGCCGCTGCAGGTAGAGATAATACGGGAGCCGGCGCGATTGCGCAAGCCCCCTGCGCCATAATGCGAAACTTATGGTCATCCGATGAAGGAGAGACCCAACTCTTCGGCCGTCAGATCGCGCGGAAGCCGTCGATCCGCCCAGAGCTCCGCGAGCATCTCGATGCCCTCCTGATCGAACGCGCTCGCCTCCCCGGTCTCGCGCACCACGGGCACCACGACCGCATCCGGCTCATGAGCGCCCACGCCCGTGCATCCCGCATCGCCCGCGGCGTTCTCCCGCGCGATCGCCACCAGGGCGCGGACGACCTCCGTCACGGGCGCCCCATACACCTCGGCATCCCAGCCGCGCTCCTCCAGATGAAGGCGCGCGACCACGGCATCGTTCTCATCCATCGTGGCGAAGCCATCAGGCAGCCAGGTCGCGAGCCGCGCGGAGAGCGTCTGCTCGAGGCATTTGTCGTACAGAAGCGCGCCCGTGAAGCTCGTGCACGCCGCGGCAAGGCGCGGCGGCAGGGAGTCCATCTCGCGAAACTCGACGAACCCCTTGAGGCGCACGTTGGGAAAGACCATCGAGAGCAGGTGGAGCAGCTCCGCGCGGGTGAGCGGTCGCGCGGACATGAGGTCGCGCGTGTAGCGCTCGCCGGTCACGGTGGTCATGTGCGACTCATCGGTGAAGATGATCGGCTTCACCGACGAGACCCACAAGAGGTAGTCCTCGAACGTGAGGCCGTCGAGCGCGCCCGGCACGATGCCGCAGCGATCCACGTCCACGTGGTGCCAGATGCGCGAGCGCACCATCCCCGACGCGCGCTCGCCGCGAAAGACCGGCGCGTTGTCGAAGAGGAAGGCGAAGATCGGGCCGAGCAGCGTCGCCATGCGGTAGATGCGCGCGGCATCCTGTTCGCTCTCGTAGTCGAGCGACACCTGGGTCGAGGCCGTGCAGCGCATCATGTCGCGCGCGTAGCGGCCGCGGCGGACCAGGTAGGCATCCATGGCGTGGTAGCGGCTCTTGGGGATGAGCTCGAGGTCAAGCGGGCTCGCGACGAAGGGGTTGTACCCCACCGGGACGAGGCGCGCGTCGATCCCGCAGGCCGCAAGCGCCGCGGCCACCGTCTCATCGAACGCGCAGACGGCGTCGAAGAGCGCCTTCACGGAGTGCGCGGGCCCGGCCGAGATCTCGAGCTGCGCCGCCGGCTCGAGCGAGATCGAGACCTCGACCACCTCAAGCGAGGTCTCGATCTCGTACGAGAGCCCGAGCAGCCGGCCGTCGATGACCGAAGGCTCGGCTTGCGGGATGCGACGAGCAAGCTCCTCCATGAGGGCGGAGACGCCACGCGGACCCGAGAACGGCACGGAGACGCCAGTGGCGTCGACCAGGATCCGCTCGAGCTCGAAACCGATCTTCTTGCCGCGCGCGTCCTTGTCGCCACCGTGCATGATGGCGATCATCGCGTCGAGATTTTCACGAAATGCCCCGGTGAAGCTGGGAATGTGATACGCCGTGCTGGCGCCTACCTGATCCATGGATGCTCCTCGCCGGCTTTGGTTTTGATGCATGGTACCCAAACGCCACGCCACCAATCCGAGGCCTCGTCTGCGGCTCGCGCCCTCAACGAGCGGACGGAAACGCGATGCGGCGGGTGGCGACGCGCGCGAGCAGGGCCGGCGAATGCGTCACCACGACGAGCCCCATGGCGCGCTCGGCGGCGATGTCGATGACCTCATGCCAGATCCGCGCCTGCGCGGTCGCGTCGAGCATGGCGGTCATCTCGTCGCAGATCAGGTAGCGGGGCTCGGCGAGGAGCGCCCGGACGATGCAGAACCGCATGAGCTCGCCGCCCGAGAGCTCGTGCGGCAGGCGATCGAGCCACGCCATCCGGATGCCGAAGCGCTCGAGCAGCCCCGATCGCGCGAGACGGCGGTCGAGCTCGGCTGCGCGGATGCGCACCGGCAGACGACGACGCGCGCAGGCGCCATCCATGCCCTCGGCCAGAACCCTGCGCATGCGCATGCGCGGATCGATCGCCTGCTCGGGATGCTGCCAGATGAGCTGCACGGGCCGCGCCGCGCGCGCGTGGCCGCGCCGCGCGCCGAGATCGTCACCGTCCACGAGCACACGGCCCGCGTCGGGGCGCAGATAGCCCGCGAGCACGCGGCAGCAGGTCGTCTTGCCCGCGCCGGACGGCGCCACGAGCGCAACGCGCTCACCCGGCTCGATCGTGCAGGAAAAACCGCGCAGCACGGGGGACGCGCCAGGATACGCGAAGTCGATATGGTCAGCGACGAGGCTCATCGCGCCCCCTCCCCTTCCGAGTCCTCCGCGGCCGCGGCGAAGTCGTGGGCGGGCAGCGCGTGCCAAAGGGCGCGCGAGAACGGGTGCCGGAGAAGCTCCGGCGCGTCAAACGACGCCGTCGCCGTCTCCTCGACCACGGTGCCGTCCTGAAAGACGGCGATCCGGTCGGCCGCGCGCAAGGCGAGCTCGATGTCGTGCGTGATGAGGAGCACGCCGCCACCGCCGTCGGCGAAGGCGCGCAGGTCATCAAGGGCGTGAACGGCGAGGTCGAGATCGAGCCCGGGCGTCGGCTCATCGGCGACGATGACCCGCGGGTCGTCCATGAGCGCGCAGAGCAGCAGCACGCGCCGGGCCATGCCGCCTGAGAGCTCATGGGGATACATCCGCTCGACCTCCGGCGCGAGACCGTAGGCCGCGCACAGCTCCCGCATGAGCCTCGTCCGCTCGCGGCGGCGCGCCCGCCCCGCCGGGCCCAGGCCGCAGTCACCCACGATCTGCGCGCCCACGCGCATCAGGGGGTCGAGGTTCGTCACGCTTTGGGGAACGAGCGAGATGCCGTGTCCGCGAAGCGCGCTGAGGGCCGCGGCGTCACGACGCGTCCCATCGAACCAGATCGAGCCCTCCACACGCGCGTTGGGCTCATAGAGCCCGAGGATCGCGTCGGCGAGCAGCGTCTTGCCGGCGCCGCTCGCGCCCACAACGGCCACGATCTCACCCGCCCGAACCGAGATCGACAAATCGGTGATCACCGAGGGCTCGATGCGGCGCGCGCGGAAGAACGGAGCGTCGGGATCGTACATGCGAAACGAGACCGAGAGATGCTCAACCGCGAGGAGACAGCGGCCGGCCCGCGCCCCGCTCATGACTGCACTCCCTCAGGGGACAGCAGGCGGCCGAGAAGCGATCCCGCGCGGTTGAAGATGAGAACCATCGCAAGCAGCGCCAGACCCGGAAAGAGCGCCAGCCACCATGACCCCGCCGTGAGGTAGCTCATGGCCTCGGACAGGATGACGCCGATGGCCGGCTCGTCGGCCGAGAGCCCGAACCCCAGAAACGTGACGGATGCCTCATGCAGTATGGCGTGGGGGAACAGCAGCACGAGCCCCACAAGGTACTGGGGCAGCGCGTGCGGGAGCAGATGCGTGAGGGCGACGCGGGCGCGCGAGGCACCGAGCGCCGCGGAGACCGCGACGAACGGCTGGGCGCGCACCTGCAGGATCTCAGCGCGGAGCACGCGCGTGAGACTCGGCCAATGCGTCACGGCGATGCCCACGGCAACCCCGACGGTTCCGCGGCCGAGGGCGTAGCTGATGAGGATGAGCAGCACGAGGTGCGGGATCCCCATCACGAGGTCGATCAGCCATTCGATCGCCGCGTCGACGCGCGGCCCCCCTACGGCCGCGGCGGCCGCCAGCGCGACGGCGATGACAGACGATGCGCCCGCGGCCGCAAGCCCCACGATGAGCGAGGTGGAGAGGCCCGCGAGCGTCCGCGCGCACATGTCGCGCCCCATCCAGTCGGTCCCGAAGGGGTGCGCGAGCGAGGGGGCGAGATTCTTGATCGAGAAGTCCGTGCGCGTCGCCGCCGGCTCGAGAAGGCGCCCCGCAACGATCACCACCACGACGACGATAGCCGCCGCGATGAGGGCCGCGCGCGTCGCGCGTCGCCCCATCCGATCGCGCGCGGGCGGCTCGTGGAAGACCGTCAACCTAGGCATGGGCCACCTCCCCGCGCATCCGCGGATCGACGAGCCCGTAGAGGGCGTTCGCGAGCGCGTTGCCCGCGAAGACGAGCGCTGCCGTGGCGAGCGCGATGCCGACGAGCAGGTCCGCGTCGCCGCCCAAGCCCGCCGTCACAGCCGCCTGGCCGAGCCCCGGATAGGAGAAGACCTGCTCGACCATGATCGAGCCGCCGATGAGCTCGCCGATGGAGCTGCACTGCAGGGTGATCGCGGGGAGCGCGAGGTTGCGCCCGGCATGGCGCCGCACCACCGCGAGCGCCCCCTCGCCGCGCGCGCGAGCGAAGCGCACGTACGGACTCCCCATCACCTCGATCGTCTTCTCACGCGTGTGAAGCGCGATGTGCGCGACGCTCGTGAGCGAGAGCACGAGCGCGGGCAGCGCCAGATGATGCAGGCGCACGAGCCACGACACGGCGCCGGTGGAGCCGATGGGCACCGAGAAGCCGATCGGGAACCAGCCGAGGTGGACGGCGAACACCATGAGCGCGACGAGTCCGAGCCAAAACACCGGCGTCGCCGAGAGGACGTAGCAGTAGAGCCGCACCGCTCGATCAAGGAGTCCGCCACAGCGCGCGCCGGCAGCCACGCCCAGGCACGTCCCGAGCACCCCTGAGATGAGCCATGCGCTCACGAGCAGGACGGCGGAGCTCGCCAGCCGCTCCCCCACCACGGTGAGAACGGGTTCGTTGTAGCGCAGACTCTCGCCGAGATCGCCGCGCAGCGCGTCCGAGAGCCATGAGGCGTAACGCTCGAGAAGCGGGGTGTCCGCGTCCCAACGTTCCGCGAGCTGGGCGCGCCGCTCAGGGCTCATGGTCGTGTACGCCACCTGGCCGACGTTCGCCTGGACGGGATCGATCGGCGAGGCGCTCACGAGCGCGAACGTCACGAAGCTCACAGCGAGCATAAGCGTCACGAAGCGAACCGCGGCCCCGCCGACCGCGCGCGCCGCCGCACGCATCCTGACCATGGCCCCTCCCTCGCGACCTCGCGCCGCCGCACCCCGCGCGTCCGCGCGGAGGCAGCAGTCAGCGCGCATCCCTTACGCCCAGCTCCAGCGATCGACGTTGTTCACCAGCGACCACCCGTGCCCGTGCGGATGCGGCTTCTGCGTCGCCACGTCGAGTCCCTCGCGCTTGAAATAGAGGTGGTCGACGTTGGCGATCCACGCCCACGTCGCCGCCCCCTGCGGAGCGAAGCCGTCCTCGCCATCCCATGCGGCGAGCTTCCAGTGCTCGTACGAGGCCTCGATCTCATCCTGCGCGAGGGCGTCATCCAGGTGCGCGTCGATCGAAGCGCTCTCATAGCAGGCGTAGTTGCCCCAGCCCGTCGAGTAGTTGAGGGCGTAGACCTCGATGGGTGAGTTGGAGCCCCAGCCCCACAGCACCGGCTGCGCGTACTGCTGCGGGTAGATCTCGTCCCAACTCCCGCCGCGCGGGGTCGCCTCGATCCCGATCTCAGCCAGCTGGTTGGCAAGCTCGTTGGCCATGGCTTGACGCACCGAGTCGCTCGACGCATACCAGATCTCGAAGGCCGCGCGCACCCCATCCCGCTCACGGACGCCGTCCGACCCCTCAGCCCATCCGGCCTCGTCAAGCAGACGGCACGCCTCATCGCGGTCGAGCTCGATGTACATGTCCTCACTCGACCAGGGCATGTCGTCGCCCACGCTGTACGCGGGCGCACCGAAGCCCTCGAGCACGTGATCGATCACCTGCTCGCGGTCGATCGCGTAGTTGATGGCGCGACGGACCGCGACATCGCAGGTCACGTCGTTGCCCATCTCGTAGACCATGTCATCCTGCACCGTCTTGGTGCCGCCCGCGGGCACGCACGGCAGCGAGATGCCCCGCGAGTCCACCGACTCATAGCTCACGAGCTCGTAGCCCGCGTAGCTTTGCTGCGCGTGCGTGGCGGAGGTGTAGGCGATGTCCACCTCGCCCGCCGCCACGGCCGCGAGCGCCGCATCCTCCTCCATGAAGACGACGATCACGCGCTCCATGAGGGGAGCCTCGCCGTAGTACGCGGCGTTCGCGCGAAAGATGGCCTGCTGGCCGCGATCCCAGCTCTCAAGCAGGTAGCGACCGGAGCCGATCGGCGCGGCGCCGTACCCGTCATCGTAGGCGTGCTCGGGCACGATCCCCAGGACCGCGAGCGTGTAGAGGAGCGCGTTGTAGGGCTTGTTGAGATGCAGCTCGACCACGGTGTCGCTCACCGCCACGGCCTCGTCGACCATCGAGAGATCGGCCTCGGAGGCATCGCTCGCGATGACGCTGTTGACCGTGAAGGCGACGTCGGCGGCGGTGAGCGGCTCCCCGTCCGAGAAGCACACGTCATCGCGGATCGTGAACGTCCACGTGAGGCCATCGGCGCTGCAGAGGTACTCGGTCGCAAGATCGTTCACGAACGCGAGGTTCTCGTCGGTCGAGATAAGCGTCGACTGGATGAGCGGCTCATGCACGTGCTCGCCGCACCCCCAGGCGACGAGCGGGTCGAACCCCGCCGCCGGCTCGCTTGCGGTGTCCATCGCGATGATGACCTGGGACGCGGCGTCGGTGGCAGCCGAGCCCGCCTGCGAGCCCGTGGCGGCCGACGAGGCGCCCGTGCACCCCGCGAGCGCGCCGACCCCCGCCCACGCGGCAACGCCGGCTCCCGCCGCTGCAAGCAGGCGCCGGCGAGTCAGGTCTGCGTGCGCGCTCCCGTGCGCGCCGATGCGTGCCGTCATGCTCCCCCGCCTGTGGTGTTACGAATTTCCCAAAAGTATTACGGAAGGATCCTACCATAGGCGCATGGGGCGCGCCAGCAGGGCGCGGCGCGCACGGCGTTATGAAAGCGCAAGCCAGCTCAGCAGCTCATCACGGTCGTTCGCCACGGATCCCGCCATGACGGCGTCCAGCGCGCGGCGCAGCGCCGCGCCGATCGCGGGCCCGGGCTCCATGCCCGCCGCGATGAGATCGCGACCCGAGAGGGCGAGCGTGTCGAGGCTCCACGCCGCGCCCGAAGACACGAGCGCCTGGGCCATGGCGCGCATCCGCTCAATCTCCTCCACATACGAGAAGCAGGCGGGAGCCTTGCCCAGGGCGTCGGCGCGCTTGAGATCGAAGAGCTCGTCGGCAAGGCGCGGCGCGTCGGCGCCTGCGGCGGCAAGCAGGTTCAAGATGCCCAGCAGATCGCGCCGCTCGGGCGCGAGGGGCCGATCATGGTGCGTGATGAGCAGGCAGGCGTCGCGCACGACGTCGGCGGGGCGCGCCAGGCGCCGCAGGATGTCGCGGGCCATCGCGGCGCCGCGCTCGGGATGGCCGAAGAAGTGGCCGGCGCCGCGCTCGTCGAGCGTGAAGCAGTCCGGCTTGCCGATATCGTGCAACAGCGCCGCCCAGAGCAGCGCGGACGACACGCCCTCTTCTCGACACACCTCATCCGCGCGCAGCGCAGCGCTCACCTCGGCGAGGACGCGGGCGGTGTGCTCGTACACGTCGAAGATGTGGTAGCGGCTATGCTGGTCGAAGCCGCGGCACGGCGCGAGCTCGGGGATGGCAGCACACAGGAGCTCAGGGTAGCGCTCGAGCGCCTCCCCGCCCCGCCCCGTCACCAGAATGCCCTCGAGCTCCGCACCCACGCGCTCGCGGGCGACGGCGTCAAGGAGCGGGGCGCAGGAGGCCAGGGCCGCGGCGGTTGCGGCATCCATCGTGAAGCCGAGCCGGCACGCGAACCGCACCGCCCGGAGCATGCGCAGCGCGTCCTCCTCGAAGCGCCTCCGCGGCGTCCCAACCGTCCGGATGACGCGGCGACGGATGTCACCCTGCCCGTCAAAGCGATCGAGCAAGCCTCGCGCGGGATGCCAGGCCATCGCGTTCACCGTGAAGTCGCGTCGCGCGAGGTCCTCCTCGACGCTCCGCGCGCGCTCGATGGTGGCCGGATGGCGGCCGTCGGTGTAGAAGCCGTCGACGCGATAGGTCGTGACCTCGATGCGCTCCCCCGCGGCGAGCGCCGTGATCCCGCCGAAGCGCGTGCCGGACTCGATGACCCCGAGGCCCGCGGCCTTGAGGGCCGCCGCGTTCTCCTCCCAGGTGCCGGCAGCGCACACGTCCACGTCGTGCGAGGGCGCACCCATGAGGGCGTCGCGCACCCAGCCGCCCACGATCCAGGCCTCGTGCCCAGCGTCCTCGAGCGCGCTGATGACCGCGAGCGCCGCAGACGGCGGCACGGTGCCGGCGAGGGCGGGAGCGGCGGCGGACACGTCAGGCCGCCCTGCACGGATGCCGTCAGCCGCGCTCATCGCTCCTCCCTCCTGACACCGTCGCGCATGCCACGATCGACGCTCCGCACGCGGACGAGCGGCCCGAGGTGGCCAAAACCCCACTCGCCCTCATGCGAAGCACCCGATCGCTACCGCGCGAGCGCCCCCATCGGATCCCACGGGGCGAGCTCGATAGGATCGCTCTCGTAGGCGGCGCGCTCCTCGTCGGTGAGGTACTTCTTATCGACGACCACCTGGTAGACGTACTCATCGAACCATGCGTCCGACGCGATGTCGTAGCCCTTCTTGCCGCGGTCGGCGCCCCAGCTGTTCTCGATGCGCCACCGCGTGGGCGCGCCATCTTCATCTAGGTTCACGCCCTGGATCGTCATCGCGTGCGTCATGAGCGACTCGCCGTAGTCAAGGCGCCCCGCCTTGTCGAGCCCGCCCTCGATGCTCAGCTGGAAGAGCAGGTCGACATCGAGCGCCGCCGGGTCGAGCACCCCGTCGTCGCGCAGGAACCCCTGATCGACATCGGAGCCGAACCACACGGGCAGCCCGTCTGTGAGCTGCGCGATCGCCGCGCGCTTGAGGGAGGCGATGGGCAGGTTCACGTAGCGCACGCCGCCATCCTCGACCACGTTGCCGAGATACTTGACCGTGTAGGAGCGCAGGAACGGCTTGTCGGCCGTGGGCGCGTTGATGAGCGAGATGTAGTCATCGAGGTTCATGTCGACGAATGCCGTGAAGAACTCCTGCGGGGTGTAGGTGCCGCTCGCCTTGAGCTCGCCCTTCTCGTCGCGTATGCGCACGTCGAAGCGCGCGGGCGGCTCGCCAAGGCAGATCGCGAGCACCTGGTACACGTCCTGCATGAGCTCGGACTTGATGCCCGCAAGCTCCTCCGCGGCCGCGCCCGACGCCGCGGCGTCACGCAGGCGTTTGGCTCCTGCGCGCAGGAAGCGGGTCAGGTACTTGTCGAGATCGCGGGTGTCGCTCGAGCACGCGGTCTCGGGCATGGCCTCCTTCGGCACGACGCCGTACTTCTTGACGAGCGAGCGGAACATGTCCCACTGGCCGCCGTCGCCGATGGGGTCGGCGAGCAGGAAGGCCACCTCGCGCGTGGTGAGATCGTCTGCCGCGGTGGCGATGATGTTCTCGAAGAACCAGTTGGAGCGCTCGTACTTATCCCAGAAGAGCGGATACGCCTGCGAGAGCTCGAAGGTCTTGAGCCCGAGCTTCTTGATGATGCGGAAGCGCATCGTGTTGAGCGCCGCGAACATCCAGCAACGGCCCGAGTGCTTCTGATTGCACACCTCGCCCTGCTCGAGCTGGATGTCGAAGGTGGTGGTGGCGAGCGCCGCAGCCTCGGGGTCGCGCGCGGCCGCGCGCACGCCCATGCTCGTCACGGCGTTGCGCGCCGCCCGGAGGGCGGGGTTTGCGACGAACGCCTCGTGAGCGCGGGCGATGTCGTCGGGACCGAGCGCGGATGAGGATGCCGATGCAGCCATGGGATGCTCCTGTTCGTGTGATCTGTGCCCGAGCGCCAATATCGCGGCGTCGGCGCTCAGGGCGCGAATGGGCCATGACTGAGCATACCCCATCGCCTCCGTTTCACCAACGAGGCGGACGGCCCACGCAGCAGCCGCGCGCTCGCGCGCCACTCCCCACCGCGGAGCGTCGCCGCGCACGCGCCCCGCACCGCATCCCCTGCCGAGAACGCGAAAGCGCCCCGAGGAAACCCGGGGCGCTTTGAGGCGAAATCAGAGGGCAGAGGGACGTGAGCCCGCGGACTTCTTAGGCGCGCGGAAGCTTGCGCACGTCGACGTGCTTCGCGTACTCGTCGACGCGACCGAAGTCGCCCAAGCCGACGCTCTCGGCGACGTTCGCGCCGGTCGCCATCGCGAGCTTGAGGGCCTCCTCGACGTTGTCGCGGTTGTCATACCACTTATGCAGGAAGGCCGCGAGGGTGCAGTCGCCGGCGCACACCGAGGACACGAGCTTGATGTTGAAATCGCGCTTGGCGTACCAGATGTCCTCGCCGTTGGAGAAGTAGGCGCTGCCGCGGCTGCCCATGGTGAGCAGGACGTTCTGCACGCCCACCTCATGCGCCATCTTGAGAGCGCGACGGGCGTCGTCATCGGTGTCGATCTTAACCCCGAAGATGGCCTCCATCTCGTGGTGGTTCGGCTTGATGACCAGCGGCTTGGTGGAGGCGAGCGTCTTGAGCTTGTCGCTCGAGAGGTCGAGCACCACGTCGGCGCCCTTGGCCTGCGCGTGCGCGACCACCTGGTCGAGGAAGTCCACCGAGGCGCGCGGGGGCACGGAGCCCGAGATCACGAGGCACTCCATCTCGGAGGCGCTGTCGATGATCTTGAAGAGCTCCTGCTCGTACTCGGGCGTGAGCGGGGGTCCGGGGTTGAGGACGCCGTACTCGTTCTCGCCGTCGTTGATGTAGGCGCAGATGCGGGTGATCCCGTCGACCCAGACCGGCTGGCAGAAGCAGCCCATGTTCATGGTCTCCTCGACGATGAACTTGCCCGTGAAGCCGCCGAAGAAGCCGAGGGCCACGGAGTCGCGGCCGAACTTCTTGAGGGCGAACGACACGTCAAGGCCCTTGCCGTTGGGGGTGTAGCTCGCGGAGCCCGAGCGCACGTTCTCGTTGGGGACGAGACCGGTGCACTGAACGGTCATATCGACTGCCGGGTTCGCAGTCAGCGTGTAAAACATAGGCACTACCTTTCTATCTCTCAGCTGCGGCACGGCGCCTAGGATACGCGCGCCGTGCCGCCAACGCAACCTCGGATGCCCGAGCGCTCAGACTCTTAACGAGCGGCCTTCTCGAGCACAGCCTTGACCTCATCAGCGGTCTTGAGCTGCATGACCTCCGCCTCGAGGGCGTCGGCGTCAGCCTTGGACCACTGCGAGATGACCTTGCGGGTGCGCAGCACGCTTGGCGCGGAGACCGAGAACTCCTCCATGCCCCACGAGATGAGCAGCGGGGTGAGCAGCGGATCGGCCGCGGCCTCGCCGCACATGCCAACCATGATGCCCTGCTCGACGCCGCTGACGATGATGCGCTTGATGGCGCGCAGGACCGCCGGATAATACCAGCTGTAGAGGTTGGAGACCCGATCGTTGCCGCGGTCGGACGCCATCGTGTAGCCGGTGAGGTCGTTCGTGCCGATCGAGAAGAAGGCGGCCTCCTCGGCGAGGAGGTCGGCGATGTTGGCGGCGGCAGCCGTCTCCATCATGATGCCGACCTCGATCTCCTCGTTGAACTTGTAACCCTCGCTGCGCAGCTCGCCCTTGCACTCCTCGACGAGAGCCTTGACCTGACGCAGCTCCTCGACGCAGGTCACGAGCGGGACCATGATCTTGATGTCGCCGAACGCGCTCGCGCGCAGGAGGGCGCGGAGCTGGACCTTGTACTCGTCGGGGTTGTCGAGGCAGTAGCGCACCGCGCGGTAACCCATGAAGGGGTTCTCCTCCTTCTGGAGGTTCATGTAGGGGATCTCCTTGTCACCGCCCACGTCGAGCGTGCGGATGATGACCGGCTTGCCCTTGAGCGTCGTCGCCACGGAGCGATAGGCCTCGAACTGCTCCTCCTCGGACGGGAGCTCCTTGGCGTCCATGAACAGGAACTCGGAGCGGAACAGGCCGATCGCCTCGCAGTCGTGGTCGACCGCGGTCTTCGCGTCCTCAGGGTTGCCGATGTTGCAGGCGAGCGTCTTCTTCTCGCCATCAGCGGTGATGGTGGGCTTGCCGCGGAAGGCCTCGAGGGCGCGCTTCTCGGCGGCGAAGCTCTCGGCGCGCTCGCGGTAGTCGGCGAGCATCTGCTCATCAGGCTCGCTGATGACGTGCCCGTTGATGCCGTCGACGATCGCGACCATGCCGTTGTGCAGGGCGCCGCAGGCGTTGGAGACGGACAGCACCGCGGGGATCTCGAGCGCGCGGGCGATGATGGCGGAGTGCGAGGTGCGTCCACCGACCTCGGTCACGATGCCGGCCACGTTCTCCTTGTCAATGGTGGCGGTCATGGACGGTGTGAGGTCGTGCACGACGACGATGCTGCCAGCCGGCAGGGCGGAGAGATCGACGACCTCGCGCCCGAGAAGCTCGGCCAGGATGCCCGTGCGGATGTCGGCGATGTCGCTCGCGCGGAGGCGGAACATCTCGTCATCCATGCTCAGGAACATGTTCTCGAACATGGTGCTCGTCTCGACGAGCGCCTGCTCGGCGCACGTTCCGCCGTCAATTGCGGCAGTGATGCCGTCGGTGAGGCCCGGATCGCGCGCGAGCATGATGTGGCCGCTCATGATCTCGGCCTCGGCCTCGCCCACGGTCACCTTCATGCGCTCGGCCTGCGCCTCGGTCTTGGTGCAGAAGACCTCGAGCGCGGCGTTGTAGCGCTCCTTCTCGGCGGCCGTGTCCTCGACGCGGGTGGGGTTGAAGGACAGGTCGGGCTCGACCGCGACGACGACGGTACCGATGCCGATGCCCTCAGATGCGTTGACTCCCTCGTACATTCGTCTTCCCTTCCTCGGCTCTTGGCCAAGCCGCGAGCCGACAAAAAACGCAGGCGCCCCTACCGAACGCCTGCGTGCCAAACGTACTCAGCTGTTCAAGGTGCGACCTTGAGAGGCATTACTCGCCCAGGCCGCTCTTGATGAGCTCGACCGCGGCGTTGAGGGCGTCGGTCTCGTCGGCGCCGTCGCAGCGGATCTCGACCTCGGTGCCGCACGGGATGCCAGCTGCCATGAGCGCCATGGGGCTCTTGCCGTTGACCTCCTTCTCAGGAGTGACAACCGTCACGTCGCAGGCGTACTTGCCCATCGTGGAGGCAAAGAGGCCGGCGGGACGCATGTGAAGACCCTGCGGGTTGACGAGCGTGACCTTCTCAGAAACCATAGCTGACTCCTTTTCAGACATGTCGGGGCGCACGGAGCGCACGGGACACGGCAAAACGACACGCCTAGTGTACCCCATGCGCCGCCCGCGGTGCCCGAAAAACGGCCCGGCGGTACGTGATCGCTCGTCGGAAGGGCGCCGACTCGATCGCGCGGGCGACGTCCCTCGGCTATAATCGGTGCGTGCGCGCCCTTAGCTCAGTTGGATAGAGCAGGAGACTTCTAATCTCAAGGTCGTGGGTTCGAATCCCCCAGGGCGCACCATGAGCATGTCGCGGCCGTGCGTGCACGGCCGCTCGTCGTTTCATGAGGAGCCGCCGCGTGCCGTCGTCTCAGGTCGACCTCATCTCCGTCATCGTTCCCGTCTACAACGCCGAGGACTACCTCGCGCGCTGCGTCGACTCCATCAGGCGGCAGACCTACGACGCGCTCGAGATCATCCTCGTCGACGACGGCTCGACCGACGGCTCGGGCGCGCTCTGCGACGCCTTCGCCCGCGATGACGAGCGCGTCATCGTCGTCCATCAACCAAATGGCGGCATCGGGCGGGCTCAGAACACCGGGCTCGATCACGCGCGCGGGCGCTTCATCGCCTTCGTCGACAACGACGACGTGCTCCATCCGCGCAACATCGAGCTCCTCCACCGCGCGCTCGTCGAGACGGGCGCCGACATGAGCAAGGGGCGCTGGGAGAAGATCGGCCTGTCCGGCCTGGCGGAGCGCGGCGGCGACGCCCTGCCGGTCCCTGACGACCCCGCGCTCACCATCATCGATGACCCGCTCAATGCCTACCAACGCGTGTTCTGCAAGATCCTACGGCTCGCGGGCACCGCGCTCGGGCGCAGGACCGAGGCGCGCTACTTCAACGAGGCGAACTGGTGCCGCCTCTACCGTCGCGAGCTCTGGGAGGGCCTGCGCTTCCCCGTCGGGCGCTACGCGCAGGACATCTGCATGGCCGGCCCCCTCTACGCGCGCATGCGGCGCGTGGTCGACGTCGACGCGGTGCTCTACTCATGGGTGCAGGCGCCCTCGTCCGTGACGCACTCGAAGCGCGACCCGCGCTTCTGGCATGACAACGTCACCGCCGCCGCCGAGAACTTCTCCTTCACGCTCGACCAGGGCATCCTTCCCTGCCGCAATTACTTCGGCCTCGTCGCGAGCGCGCGGGATGAGCGCCGGGGCCTGAAGCGCATGGGCGAGCGCGCCTCCGAGGCCGACTGGCGAACCTGCCGCGCGGATGAGGCCCTCGCACGGCGCCTCATCCGGCGCCTCACGCCCGGGCAGCGCGCGATCTGCCAGCTGCACGCCACCGTGCGCCGCCTGGAGAACGTCATCTATGACCGTCGCTTCCACACGATGAAGTGACCGCGAGATGAGGCGGTCGGACCGCTCAGGCCAACCGCTGCACCGCGCTATGAGGTTCGCACGTCCAGATACGGCGACGTGCGCGACAGGTTCTCGTTGAAGTACGGGTCAGCTGCGACCACGTCCCCATGGAGCGCGCGGAAGCGCTCGGACTCGCGCTCGAGGCGCGCACGCTTCTCAGGGTCAGCCGTGTCCTGCCCGCGCGTGACGGACTCGTAGTGGTAGAGCTCGGCCTCATGCGCGAGCACGTTCACCCGACCGAGCTCATCGTGGACGCGGATGCAGAGGTCAACGTCGTTGTAGGCCACGGCGAAGTCCTCGTCAAACCCACCCACCGCATGGAAGTCGGCGGCCGAGATCATGCAACATGCCGCCGTCACGGCGTAGTAGTTGGCGTTCTCGAGCAAGCGGCCGTAGCGCCCCACATCGCCGCGCGCGGACCCGCTGAAGACGTGCCCGGCGACCCCGCCGAGCCCGAGCACCACGCCCGCATGCTGCACGCGATCATTCGGGTAGTAGAGCTTGGCGCCCACCACGCCGACGCGCTCCTGCTGGGCAAGGCCCACCATCGTGGTCATCCAACCCGGCGCGATGACCTCGGTGTCGTCGTTCAAGAAGAGCAGGTACGAGCCGGTCGCCGCCGCGGCGGCGCGGTTGTTGATGCGCGCGTAGTTGAACGGGATGTCGATGTGAACCACCCGGATGGGGCGAAGCGACTGGCGCTCGTAGCGCTCGTAGAGCGCGCGCATGCGGGGGTTCGTGCTGCCGTTGTCGGCGATGATGATCTCGAAGTCCTCGTACGCGGTCTTGTTCACGATCGAGGACACGCAGCGCTCGATGTTGTCGTATCCGTCCCGCGTGGGGATGATCACCGACACCCGCTCGGCGCGCGGCACGCGGTAGTGCACGTTGTAGATCCCATTGAGCGGCCCTAGATCGGCCGAGGCGTCGAGCCCGCGGCGGTCGAGCGCGTCCTGAAGCGCCCGCTGCCCGGCGCTGAAGGCGTACCCCTTGCTGCCCTGGTCGGCCGCGGTCGAGGTCGCCAGCATGCGCCAATGGTAGAGGATGCGCGGGATGTGGTGGATGCGCGCGGGATCGGTCCGCTCGACGAAGCGGAGCACGAGATCGTAGTCCTGCGAGCCCTCAAAACCCGGGCGGAACCCGCCGATCGCGCGCACGATCGACGTCCGGTACACGCCCAGATGACTGATGTAGTTGGTGCTCAGCAGAAGATCGGGTGAGTAATCGGGCTTGAAGGTGGGATCGGAGCGCACGCCCCGATCGTCGATCTTGTCCTCATCCGAGTAGATGAGGTCGAGCTCGGGATGCGCGTCGAGCGCGGCGGCGACCTCGTAGAGCGCCTGGGGCGGCAGCTCGTCGTCGTTGTCCATGAGCGCCACGAACTCGCCCGTGGCGAGCTCGAGGGCTGAGTTGGTCGCCCGCGAGATGTGCCCGTTCTCGCTGCGGAAGGTCACCTTGATGCGCTCATCAGAGGCGGCGAGGGCCTCGAGGCACGGACGGACCGCCGGGTCGGTCGAGCAGTCATCGGCGAGGCACAGCTCCCACGCCTCGTAGGTCTGCTTGCGAATCGAGTCGACGCAGCGCTCGAGCCAGCGCGGCTCGACGTTGTACACCGGCACGATGATCGAGATGAGCGGGCGGCGCGCAAGCGGCGCCGTGGTCCACAACCCCGGCTCCACCACGCGCTGATAGCGGCGATACGCGCCGCGCGCGCGGACCTCATCGAAGAGGCGACGCTTGAGGGCGCGGGCGAAGGTGCGCGGATGCCGCACGCCGCTCAAGCGTCGGATGGCGCGTCTCACCGCGGCCTCCCCCGCCGCATAGCGCACCGGGACGACCTGCTCCCCCTCGGGGATCGACAGGCGCAGCACCACCTTGTTGGCGTCGGTGGCGATCCGGATGGTGAAGCCGACCGGCGCATCCTCGGGAACGAGGAGGGCATGGCTCACATCGAGACGCGGGTGGCGCGTGATCGTGACGGCATCGGCCGGCATGTCGTCGACGCTGATCGTCGCACCCGCATCGGAGTGCGTGTTGGCCGCCCACCCCGAGATCTCGAGCACGGAGCCGTCGCGCGCGATCGCATCGATGCCGTAGCGCAAGGGATGAGGCTCATCCGCCTTCGCATGCGACGGCGGAAACCACGCTGAGGCGAACGGATCGGTGAGATCGGGATGACGCTCCAGATATGCCGCGAGCGCGGAGCGTGAGGGCGCGTGGTAGCGCTCGCCCGCGCACACGAGGGTTGAGAACGGCTGCCACACGCAGGTCTTCCCACGCTCGAGCCGCATGCGCACCGAGAGGTCGAGCCCCCTCACACCGGGACTCAGCGACTCGTCAAGCCCGCCGAGCGCGCAGAAGTCCTCCGTGCGCACGCAGAGGCAGTCCTCCGTCAAAGCGAACAGATCGCGTGGCAAGGAGGTGCGGAAGTAGTAGCCGACGTCGCCATCCCAGTCGCCGGCGCCCTCGAACACCACGCCCTCCTTGAGGCCGCGCAGCGTCATGCCGGAGTTGACCACCTGGTTGAAGGCGTCGAGCACCTTGGCGCCCACCAGCCCCACGCCGTCGCGCGCCATGAAGCCGAGCATCTGGTCGAGCCAGTCGTCCTGAGCGGGACGCACCCGGTCGAGCAGGACGATGAAGGCGGCGCCCGCGCGCTCGGCCTCCGCGCGAACCGCCGCGCTGTCCGCGCACACCGCGACCGTGCACGCCGGGTAGGACGTGCGCGCCGCGATCTCGTCAACTAAATCGGCCGATGCGGCGGACACGGCCACGAGCACGGGTTGCGTGCGGTCGATCGGGTAGGTCACGCGATAGGTGCCGAGATTGGGCAGCATCTCCACGGTGGCGTCGGCGAAGCCCGCCTGGCGCACGCTCTCCTCGAGCGCCCGGCGACCAGCCTCGTAGGCGTAGAGCTTGCTGCGCGGATCGCCCGCGACCGACGTCTCGATCGTCCGCCAGTGATAGAGGATCTGCGGGATGTGGTGCACGCGCGTCGCCTGCGCCGTCGCGCGCAGCACGAAATCGTAATCCTGGCTCCCGTCGAACGACGCGCGCAGGCCGCCCACGCGCGCGAGCAGCTCGCGGCGGACGACCACGAAATGCGTGATGTAGTTATGGCCCCACAGCAGCTGGCGCGAGAACCCGGGCTTGAAGAAGGGGTCGGACCGCCGGCCGTGTTCATCGATCTTGTCCTCGTCGGTGTAGATGAAGTCGATCGAGGGGTCCTCGTTCAGCGCGCGCACCACCTCGAAGAGCGCCTGAGGGGCGAGCTCGTCGTCGTTGTCCATGAAGCCCACGACCTCACCCGTCGCGAGCTCGATCGCCGAGTTCGTCGCGCGCGAGATGCCGCCGTTCTCGGAACGGAACGTGACCTTCACCCGAGCGTCGGCCGCCGCGAGCTCGCTCAACACATCGCGCACGTGAGCGTTGGGCGAGCAGTCATCGGCGAGGCACAGCTCCCAGTTGCCGTACCACTGCTCCTGCATCGAGGCGACGCACCGCCTGAGCCAGGCCTCGTCGACGTTGTAGACCGGCGTCACCACCGAGATGGTCGGTCGGTAGGAGAACGTCGCCTGGATCCGCTCGGCCGCGGCCCGATCCAGGGTCTCATGCTCCTTGATCCACGAGCGGTACTCCCGGTTCTCAAGATGCAGGCGGCGACGGATGCTCGCGCGAAGGCGCGCGCGACCCGCCGCGGTGAACATCCCTGTACCGAGGCGCACGATGCGGCCCGCGAACGTGCGCACGCGCAGCAGCGCGAAGGTGCGGCGCACCCGCTGCATGTCGACCTGAACCGTCCAGGACTCCCCGGGGCTCGAGAGCACCATCTCGACGAGAGGGCAGTTCGCGGGAACGCGCAGCCGGAACCCCACCTTCTCATTGGGCGAGATGCCGGTGATCGCCGAGATGTCCTCGCGCGACATGCGGCTGAGCGCATCATCCGCAAGCGCCGGCGCGCTGAGCTCCAACGCCTGCTTGCGCAGCAGATCCGCCGCCCATCCGCGAAGCTCGAGCGCGTCCGCGTCGCCCGATGCGCCGTGGCGCGCCTCGTCGATGACCACCTTGTAGGTATCAGAGGTGAAGAGCTCGATCATTCAGTCCCCTCGCATGCTCGCGCACCGGGAACGGCCGGCTAGGATACCGTGACCGATGTCGGCGCCTTGATGACCGGCATGACGTCGCCGGCCTGCCCCTTGATGTGAAACCGCCGCGCGTTGAGCGCGACGATGCGCCGCCCATCGTCCGTCTGGAGGGAGACGCTGATGCAGAAGTCGCCGAATGCGAGGACCCCCGGCACGTCGACGTGCGCGCGGTGCGCGCCGGCGGAGAGCATGACCTCGTCGTCACGCGCGAGCGGGATGGAGAGCACGGGCACGTTCCGCCCGTCCGTCACCTCGAGGTAGATGTCGCGCGCGTCGATCGGACGGTCGCACGAGAAGTCCATGTCGATGGAGAAGTCCTCGCCCTCCGCTAAGAACGACTGAGCCTCGCCCGCCACCAGCACCGAAATCGACGAGACGTCGATCGCCTCGCGACGCGCCGCGGGGCTCGCATCGTCCTCGACGTCGCGCGGAGGGAGGAAGGAGTCGGAGTACGCGTCGGCGACCTCGTCCGGATCGCCGATCTTGGCGATGTAGCCATCCTCGATGAGCATGGCCCGATCGCAGTAGCGCCGCACGTCGGGCATCGAGTGAGTCACGAGGATGATGGTCTTCTTCTTGCGCTTGGCCTCGAAGAAGTAGTCCTGGCACTTGCGCTGGAAGGCCTCGTCGCCCACCGCGAGCACCTCGTCGAGCACGAGGATGTCGCCCTGCGACTTGATGGCGACCGAGAACGCCAGGCGCACCTGCATGCCGGAGGAGTAGTTCTTGAGCTTCTGCTCCATGAAGTCGCCGAGCTCGGCGAACTCGACGATGTCGTCGTACATCGCATCGATCTCAGAACGCGAGAAGCCGAGCATGGCGCCGTTGAGGTAGACGTTGTCGCGTCCCGTGAGCTCGGGATTGAAGCCCACGCCGAGCTCGATGAAGGGCACGAGCTTGCCCGTGACCTCGATGGATCCGCCGTCGGGCGTGTAGATCTCGGAGATGAGCTTGAGCAGCGTCGACTTGCCGGACCCGTTCTTGCCCACGATGCCGAAGAACTCCCCCTGCTTGACGTCGAAGGAGATGTCCTTGAGGACGTGCTGGGTCGTGTAGCCGCGGATGCCCCGCACCCAGTTGATGAGCATCACCTTGAGACTGCCGGCGGCCTCGGTGGGCAGGATGAAGCTCTTCGACACATGATCGACGCGCAGCGCGAGCGGGCGCGCGTCGGCGGAGGCGTGCTCGACGATCGCAGACATTAGACCAACTCCGCAAAGTGCTTGGATCGGGCCGAGAAGAACGCGAGGCCGGCCACGAAGACGATCAGGGTGAAGACGATGGGCCAGCACGCGAGCAGGTTGTTGCCCACGAGCTCGAAGACCGACTGGTTGGCCGCGTCGATCATCACGTGACGCGCCTGCTGGACGATCTGGGCCACCGGATTGAGGATGAGATCGAGCTTCGCCACGAGCGGCCCCAGATCACCACCGAGCGACGTGATCTGCGTGATGGGGTAGATGATGGGCGTGGCGTAGAAGCCGAACTGCATCACGACCTCCCAGATGGGGGCGAGGTCGCGAAGCTTCACGTAGATCGCGCTCAGAAAGAACGCGATGCCGAGCCCGAAGAGGTAGAGCTCGAGGAGCAGCGGGATCATGATGAGCCACGACAGCGACGGCACCACGCCGTTCACCAGCGCGAAGATGATGACGACCACGAGGTTGAGACCGAAGTTGATGAGCGCGCTGACCGAGGACGCCACGACGACCGTGTACTTCGAGAAGTGGATCTTCCGCAGCAGGTCGCCATGGCTGACCACGGACATCATGCCGCCCGTCGTCAGCTCGTTGAAGAAGTTCCACATGACGATGCCCAGAAGCAGCGCGGCGGGAAAGTGCGGGATGCCCTCGCCAAAGCGCATGAAGCGCACGAACACGAAGTACATGATCGTGAAGAGCATGAGCGGCTTGAGAACCGTCCAGATGTACCCCAAAAACGACTGCTGGTAGCGCACCTTGAAATCGGTGCTCACCATCGCTGCCAGGAGGATGCGGTTCTTCCTGGTAAAGACCTCGAGAATACTCAACGCGTCTCCTTACTGCCCGCGCAGGTAGGTTGCGAGCGACTCCTCCCAATCGTGCGGGGTGAAGCCCGTCCCCTCGATCTTGGAGAGGTCGAGGTCGGAGAAGCGCGGGCGCGGGGCGATGGGGCCCGCAGCCGCCGCATAGTAGTCGTCCGTGCTCACCGGCGTGACCGCGTCACCGTTTCCGTTGGCGTGATCGAACACCGCACGGGCGATGTCGGCCCAGCTGCACACGGCGCCCGACCCCGTCAGATTGTAGGTGCCATACGGTACCGGAGCACTCGGCTCGACGTCGCCGTCGCGATACCCCAAGACATGCAGGATGGCCGCGGCCATGTCGTCCGTGAAGGTCAAGCGGCCCAGCTGGTCATCGACCACCGTCACGCGCTCGAGCTCGCCGGCCGCCACGCGATCCGACAGGCCCTGCATGGTCCTCACGAAGTTGCGGCCCTCTCCGATCACCCATGAGCTGCGCAGGATGAAGTGGCGCGGGCAGCCAGCCACGGCGAGATCGCCGGCCGCCTTGGACTCGCCGTACACCGAGAGCGGCGAGAAGGGCTCGGTCTCGAGGTGGCCCTGCTGCGTGCCGTCGAACACGTAGTCCGAGCTGATGTGCACCAGGGTGATGCCGTGCTCGGCGCAGGTGCGCGCCATGAGCGCAGGGCCCGTGGCGTTCGCCGCCCAGCACGCGCGCCGGCCCTCGGGCGTCTCGGCGGCGTCGACCGCGGTGTACGCACCGCAGTTGATGACGGCGCCGTACAGCGACCAGTCGTACTGGTCGTAGTCCTCCGCGCACGACAGGTCGAACGTGTCGATATCGCAGTAGTCGAAGCCGGGCAGCCCTCGCGCCTCAACCGCCTTGCGCACCGCGCGGCCGAGCTGCCCGTTGCAACCGGTGACGAGCGTGCGGCGCGGCTCCATCGGACGGGCGTCCGCAAGCATGGGATGGGTGCGGTCGGCCTCGGAGATCTCGCAGGTGGAGAGCGGAATGGGCCACTCGATGGCGAGCTCGGGATCGGCGAGGTTGACGAAGGTGTAGGTCTTCTTGAGCTCCGCCGACCAATGGGCGTTCACGAGATAGGTGTAGGCCGTGCCGGCCTCGAGCGCCTGGAAGGAGTTGCCCACGCCGCGCGGCACGTAGATCGCGCGTGAGGGGTCGAGCTCACAAGTGTAGACCGCGCCGAAGCTCGCGCCCGGGCGCAGGTCGACCCACGCCCCGAAGACCGATCCGCAGGCGACCGAGATGTACTTGTCCCACGGCTCCGCGTGGATGCCGCGCGTCACGCCGCGCTCGGCGTTGAAGCTGATGTTGTTCTGCACCGGCCCCAGATCGGGCAAGCCGAGCGCGCGCATCTTCTCGCGCTGCCAGTTCTCCTTGAACCAGCCGCGGTTGTCGCCGTGCACCGGCAGGTCGAACACGAGCATCCCGGGGATGTTCGTGGTGCGTGCCGTCAGTTCCTTCTCAAATTCAAGCGCCATGTGCCTGCAACCCCTCGCCTGCGCCGGTCTCCCGGCGCGCCACGTCATCGAATGTCAGATCCGCGTCACCGCCGCGCGCGTCACTGCCCCTGCGCGCGGTACTTGGCCTCCGTGGCCTCCTTGGCGGGGCGCCACCACTCCTCGTGCTCCCGATACCAGGCGATGGTGGACGCCAGCCCGGCGGCGAAGTCGGTGTGCGCGGGCTCCCAGCCCAGCTCGCGGCGAAGCTTCGTGGAGTCGATGGCGTAGCGGCGGTCATGCCCGGGGCGATCGCGCACCCAGTCGAAGTCATCTTCGTCCCGGCCCATACTCGCGAGGATGGCGCGCAGCACGTCGATGTTCGAGCGCTCGCCGTCGGCGCCGATGAGGTAGGTCTCCCCGATGCGCCCCCGGGTGAGGATCGTCCACACGGCGCTCGAGTGGTCCTCGGTGTGGATCCAGTCGCGCACGTTCTTGCCGTCGCCGTAGAGCTTGGGACGCTCGCCGCAGAGGATGTTGGTGATCTGGCGCGGAATGAACTTCTCGACGTGCTGATAGGGACCGTAGTTGTTGGAGCAGTTCGAGATCGTGGCGCGCACGCCGTAGGTGCGGTGCCAGGCGCGCACGAGCATGTCCGAGGCCGCCTTGGTGGAGCTGTACGGGCTCGACGGGTGGTAGGGAGTCTGCTCGGTGAAGCGCGCCGGGTCGTCGAGCGCGAGGTCGCCATAGACCTCATCGGTCGAGACGTGGTGGTAGCGCACCCCGTACGTCCGGCAGGCCTCGAGGAGGCAGAACGTGCCCTCGACGTTGGTCCTCAGAAACGGCTCCGGATCGGCGATGGAATTGTCGTTGTGGTTCTCGGCCGCGTAGTGCACGATCGCGTCGTGCCCGGGGACGAGGCGGTCGAGCAGCGCGGCGTCACAGATGTCCCCCACCACGAGCTCCACGCGGTCGGCGGGCAGCCCCTCGATGTTGGCGGGGTTCCCCGCGTAGGTGAGCTTGTCGAGCACGGTCACGTGCACCTCGGGGTGCTCGCGCACCACATGGTGCACGAAGTTGCTTCCGATGAAGCCGCAGCCACCCGTGACGATGATGTTGGTGGGGATGAACGTCTCTTCGCTCACGATCCCGTTCCTTCCAGTTGTGTTTTCGTGTCGTTGCCTGAGCTCCCGGCCCGCGCGGGACTAGCCGTCGTAGGGGCTGCGGGATGCGAGGTAGGCGCCCTCGGCGACCTTCATGAGGTGCTGGCCGTAGACGCTCTTGGCGCAGGCGCGCGCACGCTCGAGCAGCTCGTCCCGACCGATCCAGCCGTTCTCGTAGGCGATCTCCTCGAGGACCGACACCGGCGTGCCCTGGGCGCGCTCGACGGCGCGCACGAACTCGCCCGCCTCGTAGAGGCTCTCCATGGTGCCGGTGTCGAGCCACGCGTAGCCGCGACCGAGGGTGACGACCGACAACGACCCGTCCTCCAGATACATGCGGTTGAGGTCGGTGATCTCGAGCTCGCCGCGGGCCGACGGCTTCACGCGCCGGGCGAGCTCGCACACGCGCCCGTCGTAGAAGTACAGGCCGGTGACCGCGTAGGAGCTCTTGGGGTGCGCGGGCTTCTCCTCGATGGAGACGGCCTGACCCTGCTCGTCGAACTCCACGACGCCGAACCGCTCGGGATCATCCACGTGGTAGCCGAACACGGTCGCGCGGCCCTCCGCGGCGTTCGCCGCCGCGCGACGGAGGTGCCGCGAGAGGCCGTTGCCGAAGAAGATGTTGTCGCCAAGCGCGAGCGCGCACGGCTCGCCGGCGATGAAGTCCTCGCCGATGAGGAACGCCTGGGCGAGGCCGTCCGGCGAGGGCTGCTCAGCGTAGGAGAGCGAGATGCCGAACGCGGAGCCGTCGCCGAGCAGGCGCTCGAAGTTGGGGAGGTCCGACGGCGTCGAGATGATGAGGACGTCGCGGATGCCGGCCATCATGAGGACGGACAGCGGGTAGTAGACCATGGGCTTGTCGTAGACCGGCAGGAGCTGCTTGCTCGTCACCGTGGTGAGCGGGTACAGTCGCGTACCCGATCCACCTGCGAGAATGATGCCCTTCATGCGGATGTCCCTCCGGTTGCCGTATCATATACGCGATAAGCCTAGCACCGCCATCTCACAGCGCGCCCGCCCCTGGCGGCGGGGCACCAGAACCCCACATGCACCCTTGAATCGAGCGATCATGAACTATCAGCTGCCGCCCGCCGACCCTGAGCTCATCACGACCGCGATCAGCGAGCTCGCCCGCACCACGTGGGACGAGCGCAACCACCTCACCTGGGAGCGGCCCGCAGGCGCCACGCGACCCGTCCGGTCGGTCGCGCTCCTCTTCTACGCGCTCGGCATCGGAGGGGGCGAGCGGGTGACGCGCTTCCTCGTCGAGCAATTCCTCGCGATGGGCTACGAGGTCACGCTGCTCACCCACGTGCCCCCCACCGACACCGCCTATGTCGCGCAGCTGCCCGACGGCGTCGAGCACGTGGTCCTCCCCGACTCTGAGATCATGCTCGACGGCGCCTCGTACGCGCCGCGCTGCGAGAGGCTGACGCGCGTGCTCGCCGACAGGCGCGTCGACGCGCTCGTGCTCTGCCATTGGTTCTACAAGACGCTCGCTTATGACGCCATGGTCGCCGCCGCGCTCGGCATCAAGACCTTCCTGCTGGTGCAAAGTCCCTGCACGATGTTCTTCCTCGACGCGCAGCTGCGCTCCGAGTACCTCGACGCGCCCCTCGCGTACCGCTCGCTCGACGGCATCGTCTGCCTGAGCGAGATGGACGGGCTGTTCTGGCGCAACTTCAACGACCATGTGTATCGAACCATGAACCCCCTGTCGCTCGACGTGCCCGACGAGCCCGCGCCCCTCGCCGGCACGACGGTGATCTGGCCGGCGCGGATGCACTATGACAAGTGTCCTGAGCGAGTCGTCCCCATCCTCGAGGCGCTGCTCACCCGCGTGCCCGAGGCGCGGATCCTCATGGTGGGGCCCGTGGACGAGGAGCTCGCCGCGGCCGTCCAAGCCGACGCCGAGGCGCGGGGCGTCGCCGATCACCTCGTTCTGTGCGGCCCGCAACCCGAGCATGAGATGCGCGGCTGGTACGAGCGCGCGGACGCCTTCCTTATGACGTCCCGGCGCGAGGGTTGGTCGCTCGCCCTCGGCGAGGCCCTGGCGATGGGGCTGCCGTGCGTCATGTACGACCTCCCCTATCTCACGCTCGCCCAGTGCGACGCGGTGATATCGGTCCCGCAGGGCGACGCCGAAGCGGCGGCGGACGCGTTGACAGCGGTGCTGCTCGACAAAGGGCGAGCGCGGGCACTCGGCCAGCAGGGGCGCGCGTTCATGACCGAGCTGTCGCACTACGACTATCAGGGATTCTGGCGGAGCCTTTTCGACGACACAGACGACGTGCCGGGCGCGATCGAGGTGCAAACGCAAGGACGCACGAGCCTGTCCGACATGCTGTGGGACGAGACCCTCACGACCTATCGGCAGAACATCGCGACGCGTGAGGCGCGCGAGCAGGAGCTCTATCACGGCATGCACAATGCCCTCTATCAGAAAGCCCTCGTCGAGCAAGAGCTTGGCGCTGTGCGCGCGATCCTCAGCGACACGCAGGACCTGCTCGCCGCGACGCGGCAGTCGACGAGTTACCGCATCGGACGCGCGATCACCGCGATCCCGCACGCCATCAAGGAGCGCCTCACCGGCCGGTAAGGGCCTCATGGCAGCGGGCCGGGCAGGCGCTGCGCCCGCCCGGCCCGCATCTCAGACCGTAGACCTCGTAATTGCGTCCCGCGGACCTAGCTGCTCATGCAGCGCATCAGGACGTTCCAGGTTGCCTCCGACACCGCGATGGGGCCGCCGAATACGTAGCCCGTCGTGATCTTGCTGCTATACGTGGCGACAAAATTCGTCAGGCAAATGCGGTTGGAATCGCTCACGATCACGAGAACTGAGTTGTTCTTGCCGCAAAGCGCCGCCCCGGCCAGAGCGTCATAGTAGGTGGTGCCCGTCGCCACAGCCATGTAGTTGACCTGCATGCCTTGGCCGACCTCCCACTTCGCGATCTCGAGACTCGTCTCGTACTCGGTTTGCCCGTAGAGACGATTCACGTTTGACGACCCGATGCCGATCTTGGAGAGCTGCGACTCAACCGAGCTCGAGACCGCGATGGGGCCGCCCACGATGATGACCGACGTGTACCCGCCGCTCTTGATGGCCGAGAGCGTCGCACTCGACAAGGTGTTGGAGCCATCCTCCGTGAGGAAGATCGGCACGTGGTTGGCGTAGGCGTACGGCGAGATCGACAGCGCGTCCTGGAACGACTGGGCGGTGGCGATGATGCAGACGCTCGATGACGACGCCTCCTGCACCCTCTTGGCGATCGCACGCGCGGTCGCCTGGTGGTCTTGGCCGTACACCCTCTCCACCGTGGTGCAGCCTGCAGCCTTGATCTGGTCATCGACGCTCGATGAGATGGCGATCGGCCCGCCGCAGACGTAGGCGGTGGTTGCCCCAAGGCGTTTGATCTCGCTCTTGGCTTGCGAGGAGAGCGTCGTGCCCGTGGTGAGGATGATCGGGCAATCGTAGATGCCGGCAAGCGCGCTCGCGGTCAGAGCATCCCAATAGGTGGCGTCCGTCGCGATGACCACGGTGTCAGAGGACGTCCACCCAGTCGAGGAGATGGCCTTCATGGTGTCGAGCTGATCTTGGCCGTAGACGCGCGACCACACGCTCGTGGCGGAGCTGATGGTGTTGAACCCAACGTAATCGAAGTTGATGTCGACACAGCCCGAGATGCCGGGGATGGAACCTGTGCTCATGCACTGCCACATGTCATAGCTGCCGGAATACGTGCAGCTCGTGTTGTACTGCGCCACCCACTTGCTGTAGTTGTCAAAGACGGAGCTCGTGAGGTAGTTGGTCCACCAGTTCTTGTTGGCGTAGACACCCGCGGTGTAGCCGGCGTTCTCGATGCGCGTGCAGAACGTCTGAGCGATCTTGGCGAGCGTGCTGTTGCTGATGGACACCGTTTTGCCTGAGCTATTCACGCCGCCGGGCGTGCCATCGTCCGTTTGGTGCTCGAGGTCGAGGTAGACCGGATACGTCAAGTCAGACGAGTCGAGACCCGCCTCGCTCAAAAGGCGCAGAACGTGATCCGCCTCGTCCTCGGCCGTGCTCGTGTTATAGGCATACGAGTAGAGGTAGATGCCGAACGGGATGTCGTTCTCGATACAGCCCTGCACGTTTTTCAGGAAGTACTCATCATCGTACTCCGTGTTGTTTGAACCGTAGCCGCAGCGGATGATGACGTAGTCAACGATGCCGGACGCCTTGACCTTCGCCCAGTCGATCTCGCCCTGCCATTTGGACACATCGATGCCCATGGCGTACGCACCGCTCACGACCGTGCCGTTCGAGCAGGTCCACGTCCCATTCGAATACGTCCAGGTGTACCCAGAACTGGACGACAGCAGCGACACGCCGCTGCTCGCAGGCATGCCGTTGGTGTAGCGGAAGCTCTCTGCGGTCGCGCCGCCCTCGTACACATCGGCCTCGACCTCGTACGCATCATCCTCGGTCACATCCGCAGCGTCCTCGGTCGCCTCCGTGGCGTCCTCGGTCGAGGCGGCGTCGCTGTCCGTCGCGGCATACGCCACGATTGGCGCAGCACCAACCAGGGCGATGAGCATGAGCGCGATCGACCACAAGCCGATGAACTTCTTGAGCGCCATGAGCATCATCTCCAATCGCACGCGCCGTCACACAAGCGCGCGCTTCGCGCTCCCAGCAGATACAACATGACAACGTATGATAGCCGTCTTCACGCCGATTCGACAGCCCGCTCCGCTCAGGAGGAGTAGGAGAGCCGATAGATGCTCAGGCCGTTACCCGT
>CAZLGF010000005.1:32937-36156 GCA_964558955.1 uncultured Coriobacteriaceae bacterium | reverse complement strand
GCCCCGCCCCTCAGTCCTGCTCGTGCACGGAAGCGTTGACCCATTGGGTCTGACTCACGCCCGCGCCTGAGAAGATGCCGATGTCGAGCATGCAGTCGCGATAGTCGCGACCGTGGGCAATCGTGATGTAGTCGTCGGTTACCAAGCGGTCATGCGTGGGGTCGAGCCCCATCCACCGACCGTCCTGGTACACCTCGACCCACGCATGGGTGGCGCCCTCACCAGCAAGCATGCCGGCGATGTAGCGAGCCGTCAGGCCCTGCGCACGGCACACGGAGAGCATCACGTGGGAGTAGTCCTGGCAGACGCCGGTGCCCTGTGCGAGCGCCTCCTCGGCCGTCGTGCGCACCGTCGTGGTGCCGGGCGCATAGGTGAACGCGCCCGCGACCGCGTGCATGATCACGGCCGCCCGATCGAGCGGCGCGGCGTCGGCGGGAAGCTCGGCGATGAGCGGTGCGCAGGCCGCTGAGAGTGCCTCGATGCAGGGGCCGGGCTCGGTGAGCGCCGAGGGGAAGCGATAGAGCGGCTTTTCGGGTTCGGCCTTGGTGTGCTCGTTGTCCACGAAGGCGATGCCGGTCACCCGGTAGCCAAAGACGTCGTGCGGCTGGGGCAGGTATCCCATCACCACGGTGGAGCCAAACGAGTCGACCAGCGTCTCGAGCGTCGTCTCGGGTGTGATCTCAAGATGCACGTCGACGATCTGCTGCCGTGCGCAGCTCGCCGGCACGCACCGCAGCTGAAACCGGTGTTCGGTCACCGGCGCGCTGAAGGTGAGCTTCATCTCGTAGTTGAACGCGTGCTTCTTCACGATGGGTCTCGCACCGCTTTCTCATCGGCATGCACGATCGCAGTTATCTTAGCAGGGTGCGACAGACAGCTCCCCTGCGCGCCAAAACCTCCGCGCGCTACGCATCAACCCATGGCGCGAGCTTCATGTTCATCGAGCTGAGCGTCGCGGTATCGACCACGGTGGCAGGAGCGGTGGTGTGCGCGTAGCCCACCGCGGCCGCGCGCAGCCCATCCGCCTCCGCGGTGTAGCCCCGCTCGCGCAGCGCCTCCTCGAGCAGCTTCATGCCCTCCTCATAGCAGGGCGGCAGCGGGTGCTCATCGAGCAGATGCGGCGCGCGCTCGAGCTTGTCGAGCGGCGCGTCGATCATGGAGGGCGGCAGCTGCAGGCGACTGTACAGGTCGATGCGCTCGATGTAGGTGCCGATGAACAGCAGCGCCTTGAATGCGGGGTTGGCCGTCGAGCTCTCGATGCCGCCCCAGAAGGCGAGCATCTTGTCCGTCACGTTGCGGAGGCTGTAGATGCTGTCGCCCTGCGGCGAGTGGCGCTTCGCCTCGGCGAGATCGGCGAGGGCGAGCTCGATGTATTGGATCAGTCGACTGCCCAGCTCGGGCCTCAGGATCGCGGCGTTGTAGAACGCCGATGACATCGCGCTGTACACCGAGTTGGGGTCGGTCTGGTCGTAGAGCAGGGAGTACACGAAGGCGTCGAAATCGGCGAAGTCCTCGGAGAGGTCGAGGGCGCGCGCGAAGGGCTTGAACGCCTCGACGTCGGTATCCATCACGTGGTCGTAGAAGGGGAGGAACGCCGTCAGCGTGGTGTGAACCCGCTCGGTATAGCGACCGAGCCAGTAGATGTTCGCCGCCTTCGAGGCTGTGACGAGCGCGAGCGGTCGGCGACGCGCGCGGCTAAGCTCGGCGCGCACGCGCTCGTGCACATCATCAGCCCTCACCGCGGAGCTCGGCGTCGCGAGCACCCAGGTGTCCTTGAATCCGCCGCCCTGTGAGGAGTTCACGATCATCTCGCCCGGCACCGACGAGTAGCGCGTGAGGCCCGAGTACCACACGTGGGTGTTCTTGCCGCTCAGCACGAAGGCGCGCAGGTCGCACTTGCGGGGGCTGCGGGCGCCCGTGGCGGGGTCCACGACGTCGATGTCGCGGAAGTTGATGACCTCCTGCGCGATGAAGCGCCGCGGCTCCGCCTTGATGCGCTCGATGAGCTCGGCGCGCTTCTCGCGCGTGAGCGAGGAGCCGAAGACCACGCCGTAGCCGCCGGCCTCGGCGACGTCCTTGATCACGAGCTCGTCGATGCGATCGAGCACCATCTTGCGGTCCTCGTCGAACAACGGCAGGTAGGTGGGGGCGTTGTGCAGGATGGGCTCCTCGTCGAGGTAGTAACGGATCATCTTGGGCACGAAGTAGTAGATGGCCTTGTCGTCGGCCACGCCGTTGCCGGGCGCGTTGACGATGGCCACGTTGCCCGCGCGATAGGCGCCGAGGATCCCCGGCACGCCGATGACCGAATCGGGGTTGAAGGCGAACGGGTCGAGGTACTCGTCGGAGAGGCGGCGGTACACCACGCCCACGCGATGGCGCGCGCCCGCATAGTCGCGCAGGTACACCTTGTTATCCACGACCTCGAGGTCCTCGGGGAACGCGAGCTCGGCGCCGGTCTTCTCGGCAAGATAGGCGTGCTCGAAGAAGGCGGAGTTATACCGTCCGGGCGTCAGGACCACGGCGACGCCCTCGCAGGACACGAAGTCCATGGTCTTGCGGAGCAGCCGTGGGTAGCTGCGGTTGTCCTGCAGGGACACCTCGCGGAACATGCGTGGGTTGATGCGGCGCTCGATGTCGCGGACGAACAGCGGGTAGCTCGCGCCCGATGGGATCCGGAGGTTGTCCTCAAGCACCCACCATCGGCCGTCCTCGCCCTGCACGAGATCCTCGCCGGCGATGTGCGCGTAGACGCCGCCGGGGGGCGTGATGCCGTTGACCTGGGGGAGGTAGCCCGACGAGGTGTAGACGTACTCCTCGGGGATCACGCCGTCGTGCACGATGCGCTTGTCGGAATACACGTCGCGCAGGTAGGCGTTGAGCGCGTTGACGCGCTGCTTGAGGCCGCGCTCGAGCGTGGCGAACTCATCGGGCTCGATGATGCGCGGGATGGGGTCATAGGGGAAGAGCTGATCGTGATAGGCGCCGTCCTTGTACACGCCGAAGCGCACGCCGTTGCGCGCGAGCTCGCGGTTGATGGCTGCTTGGTGCTCGGCCAGGTTGTCGGCAAGACGGGTGGCGGCGGTATCGATCGACATGGCGGCTCCTCAGCGGGCCTCCGCTCGGCGGGCGTGGATCCGAGCGGAAAGCGATGACGGTGTCCCTCAACACAAAAGGGTATCGGTCGTTTGTTGCTGGTTTTCGTCCTGTCTGTTTCAA
>CAZLGF010000005.1:22242-32837 GCA_964558955.1 uncultured Coriobacteriaceae bacterium | reverse complement strand
GCGTGATGAGCGCGTTAGATGATGAGCCGGTCGTTATCCTGTTCGAGCAGCTCGCCTCCGGATGCGAGGAACTCCTTCATCCAGTAGTAGCTCTTCTTGGGGACACGGCGTTTCGAACCGTTGCCGTCATCGTCCATGTCGACGTAGATCCACCCGTAGCGCTTCTTCATCTCCCCGGTGCCAAGCGACACCAGGTCGATGCAGCCCCACATGGTGTAGCCCAGCACGTCGACGTGATCGAGGCAGATCGCCTTGCGTATCTCCTTGAAGTGCGCCTTGAGGTAGTCGATGCGGTAGTCGTCCTCCACATATCCGTTCTCATCCGCCTCGTCGATCTCGCCGAGACCGTTCTCGGCGATGAAGATCGGCTTCTGATACCGGTCCCACACCTCGTTGAGCACATAGCGCAGGCTCATGGGGTCAAGCGGCCATCCCCAGGTGGTTGTGGGGAGATACGGGTTCGTATCCATGCTCATGATCTCGAGTCCCTTGATGGGGAACTCAGTATCGACGTTGACGGTGGTCGATCGATAGCACGAGAACGAGTAGAAGTCGAGCGCGCCGGCGGCGAGCGTCTCCTCGTCGCCCTCCTCCCAGGGGATCTCGACGCCCCGCTCCTCAAGGATGGTCTGCGCGTAGCTCGGATAGGCGCCGCGCATCATGACGTCAGCGAAGTACCAGGTGCGGCGCCTCGTCTGCAGCTGCATGAACACGTCCTCGGGCTTGCAGGTGAGCGGGTAGCACGGGGAGGATGCGTACATGGCGCCGAAGAGCGCGCCCGGGCACAGCTCGTGGCCCAGCTTCACCGCCCGCGCGCTCGCGAGGAACATGTGATGCGCGCCCACGAACCGGCTGTAGTCGTCGTAGCGCGTGCAGCCGAGCGCGATGTAGCCGTTGAGCGAGTTGATCTCGTTGAACGTGAGCCAGTACTTCACCTTGCCCGAGAAGCGCTCAAAGAGGACGCGGCACAGCTTGAGGTAGCAGTCGATCGTGCGGCGGTCGAGCCAGCCCTGCCACGTGTCGGCCAGATGGGCGGGAATCTCGTCGTGGCAGATGGTGATCAGCGGCTCGATGCCGTAGCGCAGGCACTCGTTGACGATGGCTTCGTAAAACGCGAGGCCCTCCTCGAGCGGCTCGTCTTCGACCCCGGTGGGGAAGATGCGGGTCCAGCAGATCGAGAAGCGGAACACGGTCATGCCCATCTCGGCGAACAGCTTGATGTCCTCCTCGTAGTGATGGGCGAAATCGACCCCGTGCAGGCTGGGATAGTGGTAGTCGGGGTCGAGGTACCCGCGCGCGCCCTCGGGCAGCGCGCGCCCGCGTGCGGGCTGCACGCCGCGCGTGCCGTCGGGGAGCACGTAGGTGATCTGCCGCGGATGCTCCTGGTCACCGCTCGTCACGAAGTCGAGCGTGGTGAGCCCGCGGCCGGACTCCTCGTAGGCGCCCTCAGCCTGAAAGTCGGCGATGCCGCCGCCCCACAAAAAGGTTGGAGGGAAGCTCAGGTGGCGCTCCATCTACGCCACCTCCTGCTCGGCGAGGTCCTTGCGATACGCGCGGTCGGAGAGCTTGAGGAACGGGTAATACAGAGCCATGCAGACCG
Source organism: uncultured Coriobacteriaceae bacterium (assembly GCA_964558955.1). Lineage (GTDB taxonomy): Bacteria > Actinomycetota > Coriobacteriia > Coriobacteriales > Coriobacteriaceae > Coprousia. The sequence goes on along the minus strand of CAZLGF010000005.1, from coordinate 31,237 downwards.
CGAGGGCAACGAGCTGCACCACGACGCCCTGCCAACCGAAGCCGAGGAACGCGGTGATGATCGGAGGCAGGCCCACAGGGACGCTCACGATGGACGGTGCGATGAAACCGATGCTGACGGCGCCGAGCGCGATGCCAGTCGAGACGGCGCTGCCCAGGATGAAGGGCAGGAAGTAGATCGGGTTGAGCACGATGGGCAGACCGAACATGACGGGTTCGGAGATGCCGAAGATGCCGGGGATGAGCGCGAGCTTGCAGATCTCGCGGTCTGCGGGCTTCTTGCCGAACAGCAGCACGTCGAGCAGGAGTGCGAAGGCGATGCCGCTGCCGCCGAAGACCGTGAACGCGATCCAGAAGGTGTCCGTGATGGCCTCGGTGGGGGCCAGGCCCTGATCGGCGAGAGCGATGTTGGTGGCGAGTGCGGCGATGACGAGCGGCTGGCGGATGGGGAAGAGCACGAGGCCGCCGTGGATGCCCAGGAACCAGAAGAGCTGCATGATGACGATCAGCACGATGATGCCGCCCGGCGTCTGGAAGATGGTCTCCAGCGGGGCCTGGATCACGTCGTAGATGACCTCATTGAGGTATGAACCGCTCACCTGCTGGAAGATGCCGCCTGCGACGCCGACGATGAGGAGGGAGACGGCGGCGGGGATGAGCACGTTGAAGCTCGTGGCGATGCCGGAGGGAACCTCTTTGGGCATCTTGATCTTGATGGCCTCGATCTTGTTGAATGCGCTCAGGAGCTCTGCGGCGATGATCGACACGAACATCGAGATGAAGAGGCCCTGCGCGCCCGTGACATAGTTGTTGAGGCCGGCGCCGGTGCTCGTCACCTCATCGATCGTGACCTCGACGACGTTCGGGCAGACCGAGACGAAGGCCGCCACGCACAGGCCGCCCGTGACCAGGCGCGGCGTCTTGTTCCGGTCGGCCAGGTTCATGCCGATGAAGAACGCGATGAAGATCGAGATCATCGAGATGGTGGCGTAGTTGATGCCGCTGAAGGCGCCTGAGAGATTGGCGAGGGCCGGGATGAAGTAGGCAAGGCCCACCTCAGTCGAGCAGATCACGTTGTTGAACAGGTTCGCGAACGAGCCGATGACGACGAATGGCAAAAACGTGGTGAACGCGTTCTTGATGGCGCTCAGGTACTTGTTCTCGTCGACGCGCGCTGCGAGGTCGAGCAGCTTGTCGGTCATGGTCTCAGACATGGGTTACGCTCCCTTCAGAATGTCTTCCGCTTGCTTGATGACGGCCGCCCCGTCGCCGCGTCCATAGGCCGAGCCGTCGATGACCACGATGGGCGCATCGTCTCCGACGATGCCCTTGACGCGCCGCATGATGTGGCGGACTTGCGGGCCGAGCATGAGGATGTCGAAGTTGCCCAGTTCGTCGGGTATGCGGTCCTGCTCGACTGCCCAGATGGTGTAGTCCTTCCCTGCAGCCGCGGCCGCCTCCTGCATGCGGGTGACGAGCAAGCTCGTCGAGATTCCCGCATGGCACGCGAGCATGATTCTCATTCTTGGCTTCCTTTCCGGTCGGTGTGGGGCGAGTTGTCGCGGACGGGCTTACGCGGTCGGCGCGCGATCCTCAAGGGTCGCCACGCGCTTGTTGAGGGCGATGATCTCGTTCGACACCTCGTTGAGCACGGTGGCCATCGAGAGGTGATCTTGCGCGTGCACCAGCAGCACGTCCATCTCAATCGACGCCCCCCTCGCTGCGAGTTGCAGCACGCTCGTATGGAGGCGATGCGCCTCGCTGAGCTCGGTCGCTGATTCCGCGCGGAGCGCGTCTGCCTCTTCGAAGCGTCGCTCACGAGCGGCCTCCATGGCCATGAGGGCCGCTGATTCGGCATTGCCCGCATGCAACACGATCTCGAATTTCTGCTCGTCTTCCATGTCCTCCTCCTTTCTCAGTCGTTGCGGTCAGTACGTGCGCTGCGGGGGAGCGGTGAGCGCTTGCTCAAGAACCTCCCAACGTTGATCGCGTGCAAGCCGCTCAAGGACGCCTTCTCCCAAGAGTGCTGTTGATATGACGGTGAACACATCGCTCATGTGAGAGCGCTCATGGGGCGAAAAGGAGACGAGCAGCACGACCTGCACGGCGTGCCCGGCGTCATCCCACGACAGGGGTTCGTCGAGGATGCCCACGCATATCGTGGTTTTGGCGCTCGTCGGCCGCGCCGCGTGAGGCACGGCGAGAAGGTCCCCCAACGAGGTCGGGAACAGCCGCTCGCGCTCGATGACAAGCTCGGCGAGGTCAGGCTCAGCCGCATCGGCTTCGACCATGCGGTCACAGAGCAAGGTGAGCAGCTCCCATTTGTCGCGCGCGTGCAGATGCGCAAAGAACAGCGCGCGATCAAAATAGTCGAGCGGCCGCCCGCCCGCGCGCGGCGTTTGAGACAGCAGCGTCTTGAGCTCGCCGATGTCTTCGGGCTCGAGAAAGAATCCGATCTCGCGAACGGGCACGGGAAGCGGCTCCGCAAGCGGAACGGTCGTGAACACGTAGTCGATGGTGCTGAAGTCCTGGGTGTGCACCGCTGCGACGTCGCAGGTCTCAACGCGGTCAAGGTAGTCTCCGAACTCGCTGCGATACCGGTGCTCGAGCAGCCGGGCGGTTCCCATCCCTGAGGCGCAGACGATGAGGATGTTCTTCCGCGGCGTCTCCGTCCGCTGACGCTCGATCGCGAGCGCGAAGGTGAGGGCGATATAGCCGAGCTCCTCGTCCGAGAGCACGGCGTCATACTGTTTCGCGAGCACGTTTGATGAGTAGCGAGCCATCGAATACGCGAGGGGAAAGCGCCGCTTCGTTTCGGAGAGCAGCGGGTTGTGCATGGTGAGGCGATGCTTCAGGCGCAAGCTGAGCGGCACGATGTGGCGCGCGAGGTTCATCTTCAGCTCAAGATCGTTGCGGAAGTCGAAATGGAATTCCTCAAACACCTTGTCGATCATGCGCGAGGTGAGATCCCAGATCTCGTCTGAGATGACGAGTCCGTCTTCTTGGGCGGGCGTGTCGATCATCTGCTTCGCCGCGAGGTGGATGGTGATGTAGGCGATCTCCGCTTCGGGGAAGACGACCCCGGTGGCAAGCTCTATCTTGCGGGCGATCTTGGTGGCGCTGTCATGCTCGCGAAGACGTGCGAGCTCGCTCATCTGATCGGGCTCCATGGCAACGAAGCTTCCCTGCTCGATGCGGAGCAGGGCGACGGTGATGTGCACCAGCATGTTTTGATAGGCCACGGATGAGACGCTGATGCCGTCTTCAGCGAGGACCTCGTCGATGATGCTCCTGATGAGCTCCAGCACGTGGTCGTTTCCGCCCTCGAGCGATGCGTCGACGGCGAGCGATGCGAGGAGCAGACGCTTGGCGTTCTCGGGCCCTACGACCCGAATGCCCTTGTACGGCTTGCGTTCGAGGGCGAGCCCGTACGATTCGAGTCGCTCCTCAACGAGCTTGATGTCCCGGATGATCGTGCTTCGCGAGACGTACAGGCGGTTTGCCAGATCGTCGAGCGTGACCCATTCCGTGCGCCACATGAGGTCATGGAGGATATAGCGCGATCTTCCCACGGCGTTGCTGGGAACGTGATCGGAAGGGAGCCGCTGCGGCGCTATGAGCGCGGCATACGCGTCCTGATCGTCGACGATCACCCGATAGCCGCCCTTGCGCTTGAGCTCGATGCGCGCGACGCCGGCCAGCGCCTCGTTGGCGCGGGAGATGAGCGAGCGGAGCGTGCGCTCTGATATCTCCAAGGTGGTGGCGAGCTCATGAGGCAGGATGCCCGGATGACGCTCGATGTGCTTGGCGAGATCCACGATGCGATCGTTCACGGTTCCCATGGGTCCTCCCTTCACGCTCACCTTACGAAAGACACCCCGTCGCTTCCACGTCACGTTCTGCCATCGGAACCGGCAACATGTGACATATGATGGTCCGCACCCGCCGTCCCCATCCGCGCCTCCGCGCACCCCGCGGCTCGCGTGAGGCGCATGGGCTATACTCAGGGCACGGCCGCGCGCGACGAAGGAGGAGCCGCCATGGAGGAGCGAATACGCGGAGTCAACCTGTCGGGTTGGTTCATCCCCGAGACCTGGGTTACGCCCTCGCTGTTCGCGACGACCGGCGCCTCCAACGAGGCCGATCTCCAGGCCGCGCTGGGCGCGACGGCCTACAACGAGCGCATGCGCCAGCACTACGAGACCTTCATCACCGAGGATGACTTCCGCCGCATCTCGGCGATCGGGCTCAACGCGGTGCGCCTGCCGATCCCGTGGTACGTCTTCGGCTCGCAGAGCGAGTCCGAGATCTATATCCCCATCGTCGACTACATCGATCGCGCCTTTGAATGGGCGGACAAGTACGAGATGGGCGTCCTGCTCGATCTCGCGACGGTTCCGGGCGGGCAGGGCGACTCCAACGCCTCGCCGTCCACGCCTGAGTCGACGGTCGCCTGGCACTCCTCCACCAACGGCCGCCACATCGCCCTCAACGTGCTCGAGCGGCTCGCCCTGCGCTACGGCACCCGCGCGAGCCTCATCGGCATCGAGCTCCTCGACTCGCCCGTCATGAGGCGCCGCACGGGCCCGTTCTCCGTGACGGACGGCATACCCAGCCATTACCTGCGCAACTTCTATCGTGACGCGTACGAGCTCGTGCGCATGCACATGCCTTTGGACAAGCTCGTGGTGTTCTCGGCATCGGGCGATCCCAAGTCGTGGAAGCACTTCATGCGCGGGGGCAAGTACCGCAACGTCTGTATGGACGTGCACCTCTACCATTACCGCGACGAGCACGCGCGGGACATCACGAGTCCGCGCGGCCTCTCGAGCGCGATCAACCGCAACCGCTCCCTCATCAAGGAGGCGCGCGCGACCGGGTTCCCCGTGATCGTGGGCGAGTGGTCGGGCGCGGCGGTCTTCTCGGACGCGTCGATCACCCCCGAGGGCCGCACCGCCTACGAGCGCGTCTTCATCTCCAACCAGCTCGCCTCCTTCAGCGACGCGCGCGGGTGGTTCTTCCAGACCTGGAAGACCGAGAAGCGCATCGTGGCCTGGGACGCGCGCGCCGCGCTCGGCACGCTCGAGCGCGGGATGCTCGACTAAGCGCGGCCGATCGTGACCGCGCGCGCATCCGGTTCGGTCTCTGGGGGCGGAGACGCCGCATTGCCCCCCTCGGGCAAGCTCTACGTGGTGGGGACTCCCATCGGCAACCTCGGCGACCTCTCGCCCCGCGCCGTCGAGGCGTTCCGCGCGGCCGACGTGGTCTGCTGCGAGGACACGCGCGTGACGGCGCGCCTGCTGGCGCATGCGGGCGTCGCGCGCCCGCTCGTCCGCTGCGACGAGAACGTCATGGCCGCGCGCATCCCCGAGCTGATCGCCCGGCTCGAGGCGGGCGAGATCGTGGCCTATGCCTCCGACGCCGGCATGCCGGGGGTCTCCGATCCCGGTCAGGCGCTCGTCGACGCCGCGCGCGCGGCGGGCGTCGCCGTCGAGGTGGTGCCGGGTCCCTCCGCCTGCATCACGGCGCTCGTGGCCTCGGGCATCGCCAGCGAGCACTTCTTCTTCGAGGGGTTCCTGCCGCGCAAGCCCACCGAGCGCGCTCGGCGCCTCGCGGAGCTCGCCGCGGTTCCCGGCGCCCTCATCTTCTACGAGTCACCCCACCGCATCATTCCAACACTTGAGGCGATCGCCGCGGCGTTCCCTCAACGCGAGGCCGCGCTCTGTCGCGAGCTCACCAAGATGCACGAGGAGGTGCTGCGCGCGGCGGCGCCCAAGCTGCTGGAGATCGTGCGCGCCCGGGAAGCGCTCAAGGGCGAGATGGTCGTGGTTGTGGCCCCGCCCGCGCCCGCGGAGCTCGAGGCCGCCCGCGCCCCGCGCACGGATGCCGCGACTACGGATGATCCCGAGGCGGCGCTTCGCCATGACATCGAGCAGGGGCTTGCGGCGGGCGAGGCTCCGTCCGCCCTCGCCAAGCGCCTCTCCCAGCGCTACTCGCGTCGCCGCCGCGAGGTCTACGACCTCGTGTGCTCCCTGCAGGCGTCGGGCGGAGCGGCGCATCAGGGGCGTTAAACTTGCGCTACCATACAACCGTGAACGATCGCGCCGCCGCATGCCGGCGGCGCGCGCGATACGCGGGGCGGTTGCGCCCGCGGGAAAGGACCGCATCGCCATGGAGCACCTGAAGCCGTCGTACTACATCACGACGCCCATCTATTACGTGAACGCCCGGCCTCACCTGGGAACGGCGTACTGCACCGTCTTGGCCGACGTTCAGGCGCGGTTCCAGCGCGCGTGCGGCAAGGACGTGAAGTTCCTCACGGGCATGGACGAGCATGGCGAGAAGGTGGCCGAGGCCGCCGAGAAGAACGGCTTCGCGTCCCCGCAGGCCTGGTGCGACTCGATGGAGCCGGCGTTCGCCGACCTGTGGCGGGAGCTCAACATCTCGCACGACGACTTCATCCGCACCACGCAGGAGCGCCACGTCGAGGCGGTGAAGGCGTTTTTGAAGGTCCTGCTCGACCGCGGCTACATCTACAAGGGCTCCTACGATGGCTGGTACTGCCGCCCGGAGGAGACCTACTTCACGGAGACCCAGGTGAGCCATCATGAGCAGGAGCGCGTCGCCGCGGGGGAGGCACCGGCTGACCCTGAGCACCCGCTCTGCCCGGATTGCGATCGCCCGCTCGAGCGCATCCAGGAGGAGAGCTGGTTCTTCAAGCTCTCGGCCTTCCAGCAGCCGCTGCTCGACTTCTATGAAGCGCATCCCGGCTTCATCCAGCCCGAGACGCGCCGCAACGAGGTCCTTTCGTTCGTGCGGGGCGGCCTCAAGGACCTCTCGATCAGCCGCTCGACCTTCGACTGGGGCGTGCCCTTCCCCTTCGATGAGCAGCACGTGGCCTACGTGTGGGTCGACGCCCTCATCAACTACCTGTCCGCCGTGGGCTACGGCGCCGAGGGCGCCGAGGCGGCCGACGAGCTGGCCTTCCGCTGGCCGGCGCAGGTTCACGTGATCGGCAAGGACATCATCCGCTTCCACTGCGTCATCTGGCCGGCCCTGCTCATGGCGGCCGATCTGCCGCTTCCCGAGAGCGTGTTCGTGCACGGCTTCCTCACCGTGCGCAACGAGGAGACGGGGAAGATCGAGAAGATGTCCAAGAGCCTCGGGAACGTGATCGCGCCTGAGGAGGTCGTCGAGCTGCTCGGCGTCGACGCCTACCGCTACTACTTCATGAGCGACGTGGTGCACGGGACCGACGCCCCGATCTCCTGGGGCCGCATGCGCCAGGTGTACAACGCCGATCTCGCGAACAGCTGGGGCAACCTCGTGAGCCGTACGCTCAACATGAGCGTCAAGTACTTTGACGGTTGCGCTCCGGCGCGCCCGGCGACCTATGACGCCCCATCGCCCCTGCATGATGCGTGCGAGGGCATCTTCGAGCGGTACGCCGCGCGCATGGAGGCGTTCGACTACGGCGGCGCGGCGGCCGAGGTGCTGGCCATCGTGTCCGCGGCGAACCACTACATCGAGGACCAGGCGCCGTGGGCGCTCGCCAAGGACCCCGCCAAAGCCGATGAGCTCGCCTTCGTGATGTGGGGGCTCATCGAGGTCATCCGCATCGCGGCGGAGCTGTACGACCCCTTCATGCCGAGCATCTCGGCTGAGGTGCGGCGCCGGCTCTCGCTCGACCCGCGGCCCACGGGCGATCTCGCCCAGGCGTGCGCCTGGGGCGGCCTCGCGGGCGGCGCGACGGTCGAGAAGGGCGACCCGCTCTTCCCGCGCCTGGTCGACGAGGGCAAATGACGACCTCGCCGCTCGCTCAGCCTGCCGCGACCCGCGCGCTGCTCGATGAGTTCGGCCTCACCGCCAAGCATCGCCTGGGCCAGAACTTCCTCGTGGACAACCATGTGATCGAGCGCATCTGCGCGCTGGCCGAGCTCGACGGCACCGAGCGCGTGCTCGAGGTGGGACCGGGCATCGGCACGCTCTCGCTGGCGCTCGTGCAGGAGGCGGCCCGGGTGACGGCGATCGAAATGGACGCGGCGCTCGAGCCGGTGCTCGCGGCGCACGCGGCCGAGCACCCGCGCTTTCGCTACCTCATGGGGGACGCGCTTCGCGTGTCGCCGGAGCGCATCGCGGAGGCGTCGGGCGGCGAGCCGGAGCTCTTGGTTGCTAACCTGCCGTACAACGTGGCGGCAACCATCATCCTCGCGTACTTCGAGCGCATGCCGCGCATCCGCCGCGCGGCGGTCATGGTGCAAAAGGAGGTCGCTGACCGCATCGCGGCCCAACCGGGTACCAAGACGTACGGCGGCTACACGGCGAAGCTCGCCCTCTACGCGCAGGTGACGGGGCGCTTCGAGGTGCCGCCGCGCTGCTTCATGCCGGCGCCGCACGTGGACTCCGCCGTCATCCGGCTCGACCGCTACGAGGCGGATGACGCGGCGCGCCCCCTCGCCGCCGCGCCCAATCTGGTGCCGGAGGAGGTCGCGCGCGTGATCGACGCCGCGTTCGCCCAGCGGCGCAAGACCATCCGCAATTCGATGGGTGCGCAGGGATTTGACAAAGCTGCGCTTGACGAGGCGTTTTCCGCTGCGGGCATCGCTCCCACCGCGCGGGCGGAGACGCTTGACGCGCAGACGTTCGTGCGGCTCGCGGCGGCGCTGCGCGGGCACGTCGCCGAGACGGCCGAGGGGGACGAGCGGTGATGGACGAGGAGCAGGCGCGGCCGGCCGCCGGCTTCGCCTGCGCCACGCGGAACAAGCGCGGTGCGCTTCGCTGGCACGAGGCTCCCGCGCCGCTTGCGCCGATCGCCGACACCCATGCGCATCTCACCTGCTTTTGGGGCAAGCGGCCGCCTGAGGTGCTCGCGCGCGCGGCGCTCGCGGGCGTGCGCTCGCTGACGACGCTCTACGATCCGGTGGGGGATGGGCGCGACGTCGCGACGTATCGCGCGCAGCTCGATGCGTGGATCGCCGAGGCGCGCGATCTGCTCG
>CAZLGF010000005.1:2654-22142 GCA_964558955.1 uncultured Coriobacteriaceae bacterium | reverse complement strand
CCCGCTCCAAGCCTTAAGCACGGCTTAAGCTCCCGTGAGTATGTTAGGGTGCCGCGATCGTTCCGTGCATAATGAGACCGGGGAGGGACGCGCATTGGATACGCATATTCTGGTAGTTGACGACGAGAAGACCATCGCCGATCTTGTGGGCATCTACCTGCAAAACGAGGGCTACCAGGTGACCTTGGCCTATACCGGCGCCGACGCAGCCCGAGCGATTCTCACGCAGGAATTCGACCTCGCGATCCTCGACATCATGCTGCCTGACATCGACGGGTTCGAGCTCCTGCGCACCATCCGCGCCGAGCACACCTACCCCGTCATCATGCTCACCGCGCGCGATGCGCAAAGCGACAAGATCGAGGTCCTCTCCACGCTGGGCGCCGACGACTACGTGGTCAAGCCGTTCCGCCCGCTCGAGCTCGTCGCCCGCGTGAAGGCGCAGCTCAGACGTTACATGAGCTATGGAAATCGCGCCCAGGCCGAGGATTCCCAGATTCTCTCGGTCAACGGCCTCGTCATCAACCGCGACTCCCGTCAGGTCACCGTCGACGAGCGGTCCGTGCGCACCACGCCGCTCGAGTACGCGATCCTGCTCTATCTGGTCGAGAATCGCGGTAAAGTGGTGCCGGTGGAGGAGCTGTTCCGCGCCGTGTGGAACGAGGAGTTCATGGCGAGCTCGAACAACACGGTCATGGTGCACATCCGCCATCTGCGTGAGAAGATCGGCGACGACGCGCAGAACCCGCGCTTCATCAAGAACATCTGGGGCGTGGGCTACACCATCGAGGGGTAGCGCGGCAGGGGGTACCCGTGGACTGGAAGGACGCGATCAGGCCCAAGCAGGCGCATGCGCCGACGAACCCGCTCACCGGCCAACCTCGCGGCACTTCCGAGGACACGGCGTCTGAGGGGCCGGATTCCTCGCACGACGCGTCATCGGAGCAGACCGTCTCCCCGCCGCCCTCGTTCGCCGCGGCGACGCTGTTTGAGGGGGAGGACGAGGCTCCCACCGACGACCCCACGGCGATCTGGATCAACCGACTGCTGCGGGTGATCGACAACCGCATCCTCGCGGTCGTCATGCTCTTCGCGCTGCTCTTGGTCGTGCTGGGCATCGAGCACCTGGTCGCCTTCACCGTGGTGCTGCTCATCGGGTATCTGGCCGCCGATCGCTTCGTGCAGGCGCGCCGTTGCATCATCCTAGGTGGCGGCGCGTGGCTGCTCGTCATCTTCATCGGATTTCTGGTCGCCGAGTACGCGCCCGGTCCGCTGATCTTCGGGATCGATAACTTCTTCGTCTTCTGCGGCTTCCTGTTCGCGCTCGCCGTCTGCGCGGCGTTCTTCGCCGGCAGGGCGATGTACCGCAGCGGCTTCGAGACCGGCCAGAAGGCCGCTGACACAGCCATCGCGCAGCACATGATCGATCGCCTGATCGAGCATCCCGACGCCTGGGGGCAGATCGACGGCGACTTCCTTGAGGTGGAAGGGGCGATCAACCAGGTGCGCGAGCGCCAGCGCCAAGACGAGCAGGCTCTGCGCGATGAGGCCGGGCGCAAGGACGACCTCGTCACCTACCTCGCACACGATCTCAAAACCCCGCTCGCGAGCGTCGTGGGCTATCTCTCGCTGCTCGAGGAGGCCCCCGATCTCCCCGCCGAGCAGCGTGCGCGCTTTACGGGGATTGCGCTCGAGAAGGCGCATCGCCTCGACGCGCTCATCGAGGAGTTCTTCGACATCACGCGCTTCGACTTCCACGACATCGTGCTCACGCGCGGCTACGTCGACCTCAACCTCATGCTCGCTCAGGTGGCGGACGAGTTCTATCCCACGCTGACCGAGCAGCACAAGCAGGCCGCCATCGAGGTGCCCGAGGGGCTCACCGTGCTGGTTGACGGCGACAAGATGGCGCGCGTGTTCAACAACGTCATGAAGAACGCGATCGCCTACAGCTATGACGGGTCGACCATCACGGTGCGCGCCGTGCGCTTGGATGACGCGGTGCGGATCTCCTTCGAGAACGAGGGCGACCCCATCCCCGCGCCCAAGCTCAAGGTGATCTTCGAGAAGTTCTACCGGCTCGACGCCGCGCGCGCGACCAACCGGGGCGGCGCGGGCCTGGGGCTGGCGATCGCCAAGGAGATCGTGACGGCGCACGGCGGCACGATCGAGTGCACGTCGACCCCCGAGCGCACGGTTTTCACGATCACGCTGCCGTCGTAGGGGGCGGCCCCGCGCCGCACACGGATCGCAGCGCCGTGTGGGCTCTGCCTGCAGTCCGCGCACTTACCATTTCCTGACACGTTCCTTTCAACGGCCTGAAACGCCGCGCCTACACTGGGGCGAACCATGGCGGCTTCCAAGGAGGTACCAGGTGGACGAGAGGGAACGTGCGGCGGATGCGCCGTCCGCCGACGCGCTCGCGGCGGCCGTTTTGGATGCACAGCGTCGTGAGCGAGGCGCGTCGGGCATGTTGCCCGTGCGGGATGGCTCCGCGTATCCTGACCGGGCGATTCGCATGCGCGTGCGCGACCTCGATCTGTTCTACGGCGACTTCCAGGCGCTCAAGAGCGTTTCGATCGATATCGCCGACCGCGCGGTCACCTCGTTCATTGGCCCTTCGGGATGCGGCAAGTCAACGCTGCTGCGCACGCTCAACCGCATGAACGACCTCGTCAAGGACTGTCGTATCGGGGGATCCATCACGCTCGACGGTGCCGACATCTATCGCGACTACAACGTGACGCGCCTGCGCCAGCAGGTGGGAATGGTGTTCCAGCGCCCCAACCCCTTCCCGATGAGCATCTACGACAACGTGGCCTACGGGCCGCGGGGGCTCGGCATCAAGAGCCGTGACGAGCTCGACGGCATCGTGGAGGAGTCGCTCAGGCGCGCGGCGCTGTGGGATGAGGTCAAGGACAAGCTCAAGAGCCCGGGACTGGGGCTGTCTGGTGGGCAGCAGCAGCGCCTGTGCATCGCGCGTGCCATCGCCGTGAAGCCCCAGGTGCTGCTCATGGACGAGCCGACGTCAGCCCTCGACCCCATCTCCACGCAGGTGGTCGAGCAGCTCGTGCTCGAGCTCAAGGAACGCTACGCGCTCGTGGTGGTCACGCACAACATGCAGCAGGCGTCGCGCATCTCCGACACGGTCGCGTTCTTCTTGCTGGGTGAGCTCGTGGAGCACGCGCCGACCGGGCAGCTGTTCCGTGCGCCGCAGGACAGGCGGACGGCCGACTACCTGACGGGGCGCTTTGGCTGATCCGCGCCATGCTCGGGCCTGGCGCGCCCGAGCGCTCGATCGCGCCGCGCACGCCTGGGCGCGCCGGCGCGATCGGGACCGTTTCGCGCCTCGCGCTCCTGCGCGGCGTTTGTGCTGCGCCGGGGCCAGCGTGTATGATGGGCCACGGGTGATCCCCGGCCCCGCGAGTTGGGAGACGTGATCGATGATCTACTACGTTGAGGATGACGACAACATTCGCGGTCTCACGCTCTACGCCCTTCACCAGCAGGGCATCGAAGCCGAGGGCTTCTCGTGCGACAGCGAGTTCAAGGCCGCCGTGGCCCGGCGCGTTCCCGATGCGGTCCTCCTCGACATCATGCTGCCCGACACCGACGGCCTCGAGATCCTTCACCGCCTGCGCGCCGACCAGGAGACCGCGACGGTGCCCATCATGATGCTCACCGCCAAGGACACCGAGCTCGACAAGGTGGTCGCGCTCGACGGCGGCGCGGACGACTACCTCACCAAGCCGTTCTCGCTCATGGAGCTCACGAGTCGCTGCAGGGCGCTTCTGCGCCGCGGCGGCATGGCTCAGAAGGCGACCGACGTGCTCTCGTCCGGCGGCATCGTGCTGAGCCCGAGCCATCGCGAGGTGACGGTCGACGGGCAGGCGATCAAGCTCACCCTGCGCGAGTTCGACCTGCTCGAGTACCTCATGCGCAAGCCGGGCGTCGTCTTCTCGCGTGAGGCCCTGCTGCAGAGCGTCTGGGGCTGGGATTTCGACGGCGGCTCGCGCACGGTCGACGTGCACGTGCAGACGCTTCGCCAAAAGCTCGGCAGCCATTCGAACTGCATCGAGACGGTGCGGGGCGTGGGGTACCGCTTCGCCGATCACGCGTCGTAGCGCCCGCGATCGCGCATGAGCCTCTTCGGCAACAAGCACTCGCTTTCCCGACGCGTGTTCGGGACCGTGTTCGTGGTCGCGTCCGCCGCGATCGTGGTGTTCACGGTGGCGGGCACGGCCTTTTTGCAGAGCAGCCTCGCGCGCATCTCGCGCAGCGAGCTCTACGACGAGGTCGAGGTCCTCGCCGCAGCCCTGGACGACACCTCCGACGACATCTCAGTTCTCGAGGACATCGACCTCGACGACACGCGTCTCACGCTCATCGACCTCGACGGCACGGTGATCTTCGATAACCAGGAGCCGGCGTCCTCCATGGAGAACCATAACGATCGACCCGAGGTGGTCGGGGCGCGCGAAAGCGGCCATGGCTCGTCGGAGCGCGCCTCGTCGACGCTCGGCTCGCTCATGCTCTACGAGGCCGCCCTGCTTGAGAACGGGATGGTCATCCGCGTCGCGCAGGCGCAGGACGGCTTCATCACGATCCTCGTCTCGTTTGTGGGGCCGCTCCTGTTCATCGCCGCCATCGTGATCGGCGTGTCGTTCTTCGCGGCGCGCCGCGAGTCGCGCGCCATCATCGCGCCGCTGCTCGAGGTCGACCTCGACCATCCCAAGCGCAACATGGAGAACGCCTACTCCGAGATGGTGCCCATGCTCGAGCGCATCGAGAGCCAACGCCAAGAGCTCAAGCGCCAGGTCAAGGTGCTGGCCGACAACGACCGCATGCGTCGTGAGTTCACGGCGAACATCACCCACGAGCTCAAGACGCCGCTCACCACCATTTCGGGGTACGCGGAGCTCATCGCCGGCGGCATGGTGGTCGACGAGGCCGACATCAAGGACTTCGGCGGTCGCATCCACCGTGAGGCGGGGCGGCTCACCGCGCTGGTGAACGACATCCTCACGCTCTCCAATCTTGATGAGGCCGAGCGCACCGACCTCGAGGCGTCATCGAGCATGCTTGGCTCGACGGAGCCCATCGACCTGCCGCTGCTGCTCGACAACATCCAGCTGCGCCTTGAGCACGTGGCGCGCCGCAACGAGGTGACGATCGAGCTCGCGACCGCGCCGTCGACGGTGGTCGGCGTGCCGCGCCTGCTCGACGAGCTCGCGTACAACCTTGCGAGCAACGCGATCCGCTACAACCGACCCGGCGGGACGGTCACGCTCAGGTGCGGGATCGACAAGGCGGGCCGTCCGTACCTTCGCGTGGAGGACACGGGCATCGGCATCGCGCCCGAGGAGCAGGTCAAGGTGTTCGAGCGGTTCTACCGCGTGGACAAGAGCCGGTCCAAGGCGCGTGGTGGCACGGGGCTGGGGCTCGCCATCGTGAAGCATGCCGCCGCCTACCACGGTGCCACGATCGCGATGGACAGCGTGCTGGATCGTGGGACGAAGATCACGGTCACCTTCCCGGTCCAAGACGAGCCTGCAGCGCCTGTTGACGATGCGGCGCGCACCGGCGGCGGCGCGACCGGCGCGACCGACTCATCCGACGTGGCGGGCGCGTCCGGCGCGGATGGAGTGACCGCGTCGTAGGATCCGTGCAGAGGGTATCGCGATTCGCGATGTCATGAATACATGCGTGTCATGAGGATATAAAATCTCAGTCTCAATGTATCAGGTCTGAGCGCCCGGCCGGCGTCAGACGAACGTCAGGGAAGGGACCGACGCGCATGCGCAAGTTCAAGACAGAGAGCAAGAAGCTTCTCGACCTCATGATCAACTCGATCTACACCAACAAGGAGATCTTCCTGCGCGAGCTCATCTCCAACGCGTCCGACGCGGTGGACAAGCTCAACTTCAAGAGCCTCACCTCGAACGACATCCAGATCGATCAGGATGACCTGGCGATCCGCGTGGCGTTCGACAAGGACGCGCGCACCATCACCATCTCCGACAACGGCATCGGCATGACCGCGGACGAGCTCGAGAAGAACCTCGGCACGATCGCTCATTCGGGCAGCCAGGAGTTCAAGACCGCCAACGCCGACAGCCAGGGCGACGCGGTCGACATCATCGGGCAGTTCGGCGTCGGGTTCTACTCGGCGTTCATGGTCGCGAAGAACGTGCGCGTCGTGAGCCGCGCCTTTGGCGAGGATGAGGCGCACGTGTGGGAGAGCGACGGCCTCGAGGGGTACTCCATCGCGTCGGGTGAGCGCGCTGCGCACGGCACCGACGTCATCCTCACGCTCCGCGATAACGAGGAGGCCTCGAACGGGGAGGAGGGCGAGGACTACGATCGCTACCTCTCCGAGTGGACCCTGAGGGACCTCATCAAGCGCTACAGCAACTACGTGCGCTATCCCATCCAGATGATGGTCACCAAGAGCCGCCAGAAGCCCAAGCCCGAAGACGCCGGCGATGACTACCAGCCCGAGTACGAGAGCTACGAGGAGCTCGAGACCATCAACTCCATGACGCCGATCTGGAAGAAGCGCAGCTCCGACGTCGAGGAGTCCGACTATCAGGAGTTCTACAAGAGCACCTTCCATGATTTCGAGAATCCGGCTCGCACGATCTCGTTCCATGCCGAGGGCGCGCTCGAGTACGACGCCCTGCTCTTCATCCCCGGCCGCGCGCCCTTCGACCTCTACAGCAAGGACTACGAGAAGGGTCTGGCGCTCTACAGCTCCAACGTCATGATCATGGAGAAGTGCGCCGACCTGCTGCCCGACTACTACAACTTCGTGCGCGGCGTGGTCGACTCGGCCGACGTGTCGCTGAACATCAGCCGCGAGACCCTGCAACACGACCGCCAGCTCCGCGCGATCGCGAACCGTGTGGAGAAGAAGATCACCTCGGAGCTCCAGGACATGCGCGACCATGATCGCGCGTCCTACGAGACGTTCTTTGAGAACTTCGGCCGCGGGCTCAAGTACGGCATCTACGCGAGCTACGGCATGAAGGCGGACGAGCTCGCCGACCTGCTGCTCTTCTGGAGCGCCAAGGAACAGAAGATGATCACGCTCGCCGAGTACGCGCAGGCCATGCCCGAGGGGCAGAAGGCGATCTACTTCGCCGCCGGCGATGACCGCGAGCGTCTGGCCAAGATGCCCGTGGTGACGGGCGTCCTCGGCCGCGGCTACGACGTGCTGCTCTGCACGCAGGATGTGGACGAGTTCACCTTCCAGGCCATGCGCGAGTACGTGGCGAAGGATATGCCCAAGGTCTACGAGGATGACGCGGCGCGTGAGGCGGCCGCGCAGGCCGTGGCCGACGGCGCCGAGCCCGAGCTCGAGGATCGTCATCTGGAGCTCAAAAACGTCGCCTCGGGCGATCTCGACCTCGCGACGGAGGATGAGAAGAAGGAGGCCGAGAAGGCCACCAAGGAGCACGGTGACCTCTTCGACGCCATGAAGGAGGCGCTCGTCGAGAAGGTCGAGAAGGTCGCGGTGTCGTCGCGCCTGGTGGCCGCCGACGAGGCGCCCGCCTGCATCACGACCGAGGGGCCGCTCTCGCTTGAGATGGAGAAGGTGCTCAAGCGCGGCCCGGAGGCCGGCGACATGCCCAAGACGCAGCGCGTGCTCGAGCTCAACGCCAAGCACCCGGTCTTCGAGAAGCTCGCGGCCGCCCAGGAGGCGGGTGACGCCGAGAAGGTCTCCCGCTACGCGGGGATCCTGTACGACCAGGCGCTTCTGGTCGAGGGCATCCTGCCGGAGGATCCGGTGGCGTTCGCCCAGCGCGTGTGCGAACTCATGTAGCACGCGTGAGCGGGCGGTAGCGCCGGTCGAGGACCCACCGCCCGCTCACCAGCGCGTGACGCGCGGACATTCACATACTCAAACACGCAAGCGCCCCGCCTGAAGCGGCGGGGCGCTTGCTGAGTCGCCTAACGTGGCGCCGGCTCCGGCACGCTGGTGGAAAAGGCGTCTACATCGCAGTCGCGTGGCCGAGCGGCTCGACGCTCAGGGCATCGAGCAGTCTGTGGCACGATGCGGTGAAATTCGCAATTTGGTTGCGTGATCGGGAGGTGACAGGCGCCGGAGAGCGAAGGAGACCGAATCTCTGTGTCGGGGGGAAGGAGAGGTTGCCTGCGCGCTGCGGTGTGTGTAGTGGTGACAACGCGCGAGCTGCATCTTGGGAGGAATGCATGCGGCCTCCTCGCTCATCCGCCTGTACCATGCACGCATCGGCTGCTGCGTTTCCGATGCGCTGAAACCATTATCGCCAGCCGCCCGGGGGAGTTACTTACGGCGCTCCTAAAAAAGCCTTACGCTTTCATGGATCTTATGTGAACCCGCGGGTAAACGGCGTCGTTTCACGATGCGTTGGCCCGAAGGACCGGGGGTCAGATTATGGAGCGACGGTGAGCGCGGACCGTCACCTTGAGGGGGCTCGCGGCGCGCGTCAACCAGCCGCGCGCACCTGCTCGATGATCCGCTCCATGGTGGCGTCGATCGCGTCGCGCTTGAGCTCGCATTCCCAGACGGTGATGGCAGTCCAGCCCATCTCCTCGAGCTCGCGGATGGCGCGCGCGTCGCGTTCGACGTTCCGGCGGAACTTAGCCTGCCAGAACTCGGTGTTGCGTCGGGGAACCGAGGGATTGCAGCGCGGGCAGCGGTGCC
Source organism: uncultured Coriobacteriaceae bacterium (assembly GCA_964558955.1). Lineage (GTDB taxonomy): Bacteria > Actinomycetota > Coriobacteriia > Coriobacteriales > Coriobacteriaceae > Coprousia. The sequence goes on along the minus strand of CAZLGF010000005.1, from coordinate 13,453 downwards.
AGAAGCATCCGTTGACGAAGATGGCGATCTTGCGTCCGGGGAAGGCGATGTCGGGCCGGCCGGGCGCCTTCTTCCACTGCAGCCGATAACCCGTGAGGCCCGCGGCGCGCAGGCGCTGGCGCACGAGAAGCTCGGGCTTGGTGTCCTGGCGCTTGTTGCCCTGCATGGCGTGGCGGCTGTCACGCCGGCGCTTGATGAGCGCCTGATCGTCATCGTCGCCGCGCGCCGCGGCTAGCGCCTCGATGAGCCCGCGATCGGCGGGCATCCACTCAAGCGCGTCGAGCTCGCGTCGCGCGACCCAGCGGATGCTGAGCTGCCGGTCGGATCGCCTGGGCTCACCCGCATCGATCTCGCACAGGAAGCAGTCCATGGAGAGATGGAAGTCGGGGTAGTCGTACTCGACGGTGTAGAAGTCGCGCAGGTTGGTGACGCTCACCTGGAGCTCCTCGGCGAGCTCGCGCCGGCAGGCGTCCTCGGCGGTCTCGCCGCGCTCGACCTTGCCGCCGGGGAACTCCCAGAGGCCCTTCATGTCGCCATAGCCGCGCTGCACGGCGAGCACCTGGTCGCGCTCGGTCGCGTTGCAGATGATGCCGGCGGCGACGTGGACGGTCTTCACGGGCGTGCCTTTCGCAGCGGTTGAGGGGTCACATGACGGTGTACATCCTACCTTACAAAGCGGTAAGGAACTGGTAAGGCAAATCGATGGCAGCGGTTGGGCCCTCTTGAGAGGATATTCTCGGGAGGTGTGAGTCATGGAATCCTGTACCACCATGCACGCAACGATGAATAAGCGCAGTCCCTATGGGCCTGATCAGCCACGGTCTCGGCGCGGTTCAGTGACCCGCGCCGGCATCTCGATCATCGAGCTCGCGATCTGGGTCGTGATTATGGCCGCGCTCACCATCGGCATGCTCTGGGTGCTGTGGAGCGCCACGCGCTGAGCGCGGCGCTCGTGCACCACGGGGCGTGATCGCACGCTGCTTCGAAGGAGGGACCACCTATGAGTACTACCAACATGGCCTCGAGCCCGGAGACGGGCATATCCCGGAAATCCCCCACCCCACCGGCGCCGGCGGTTGGGGGCGCCGCGTTCGCGCGCTCCGCTGCCAGCGCGCCCGTCCCGGTGCTCGAGGTCCGGCACATCGAGAAGGTCTACGGATCGCGCGGGAGCATGACGCGCGCCCTCCGGGACGTGTCGTTCACCGTCAACGCGGGCGAGTTCGTGGGCATCATGGGCTCCTCGGGCTCCGGCAAGTCGACGCTGCTCAACTGCATCTCGACCATCGACCAGGTGACGAGTGGCAGCGTGCTTCTGGATGGCGAGGATGTCACCAAGCTCAAGCGGCAGCAGCTCGCGCGCTTCCGCCGCGAGCGGCTCGGCTTCATCTTCCAGGACGCCAACCTGCTCGACACGCTCACGGCGCGTGAGAACATCGCGCTGCCGCTCACCATCGGCCGCGTGCCGGCCAAGGAGACGCTGCTGCGCGTCGACGAGGTCGCCCGGCGGCTCGGCATCACGGCGAATCTCGACTCCTACCCCTATCAGATGTCCGGCGGCCAGCGGCAGCGCGTCGCGGCCGCCCGGGCGCTCGTGACCGACCCGACGCTCATCATGGCCGATGAGCCCACGGGCTCCCTCGATTCTCGGAACGCGCGCCTGCTGCTCGAGAGTTTCGAGACACTGAACGAGCGCTATCGGGCGACGGTGCTCATGGTCACGCACGACAGCTTCGCCGCGAGCTACAGCAGCCGCGTGCTCTTCATCCGCGACGGTCGCGTCTTCACCGAGCTGCGCCGTGGGGAGACGTCTCGGCAGGAGTTCTTCGATCGGATCATGGAGGTCGTGGCGATGATGGGAGGAGGGGGTTCCGATGCTCGCTAAGATCGCGTGGGGCAACGTCCGGCGCACGAGCCGGGACTATCTGGTCTACCTGCTCACGCTCACGCTTGCCGTGACCGTGTTCTACACGTTCAACACCATCGCGGTCCAGATGGACATCGCCGACATGGACGCCGAGGTGGGAGCCCTGCTCGGCAGCATCATGAGCGGGCTGACCATCTTTCTCGCCGCGGTGATGGGCTTTCTCATGGTCTACGCCAGCAACTTCATCATGAGGCGGCGCAAGAAGGAATTCGGCCTCTATCAGGTGTTCGGCATGAGTCGCGGGCAGGTCGCGCGCATCATGGCCTTGGAGACGCTGTTCGTCTCCCTCGCGGCCCTCGTGCTGGGCATCCTGCTCGGGCTGGTCTTATCGCAGATCATGACGTTCTTCACGGCGGTGATGTTCAGGACGCAGATCGCGAACTTCCACTTCTTCATCTCGCCCACGGCGCTCATCATCACGGCGGGATGCCTCGTCGCCATCTTCCTCGTGACGCTCATCTTCAACCTGCGCGTGGTGGCGCGTGCCCAGATCGTCGATCTCATGAGCGCGGGTCGCGTCAACGAGGCCATCAAGGTGCGCAACCCCTGGGTTGCGGTGGTCATCTTCGTCGCGGGGACGGTCGCGATCGTCGTGGCGTACATGCGCCTGCTGCGCGACGGGCTGCCGCTCGACGGCACCAGCGAGAGCATGAACACCTTCTATCTCACGACGGCGCTCGTGGTCGCGGGCACGATCCTTGTGTTCTTCGGGCTCTCGGGCTTTCTGCTCAGGGCGCTGCAAAGCGCGCGGGGCCTGTATTGGCGCGGCCTCAACATGGTGACGCTTCGTCAGCTGGCAGCCAAGGTGAACACGGTGAGTCTCTCGATGGCCGTGATCGCGATGATCCTCTTTCTGGCCGTCACGTCAGTCACGTCCGGCATGTCGATCGCGAGCGCGTTCAACGACACCCTGGAGCGCAGCACGCCGGTCGATTACAGCCGGGTGCTGTATTACTTCGAGGACGAGGTGGTGGACGAGCTGAATGCGGAGGAGGCAGGAGACGGCGAGATTCGCTATGCCGCGGCGCGCGAGCCGGTCGATCTCATGGAGGCGAGCGCGCTCGACACGATGTACTTCGGCACGTCCGAGGCCACGGCGTTCGATCTGACGGCGATCGCCGGTGACACGGTGCAGGTCGATGTCTATGACGCGACGCCGCGCGGCACATCGACGCCGATCGTGACCCTGCTTGATCTGTGCGAGGCGGTGGATCGCGACCTGCCTTCAGGGGTCAGCTCAACCGGCATCTCATCGCTGAGCCTCATGGTGGTCACCGAGAGCGTCTACAACGAGTACCTGCGGTTCCGTGATATGGATGAGATTGATCTGGGCGAGGATGGCTATGTGTTGCTCGCCGATTCGGGCAACAGCATCACCGAGATCTACAACGCGGTGCTCGAGCAGGGGGTCGAGCTCGTCGTGGACGGTCAGACGCTCCATCCGGTGCAGGATCGCGTGGACGAGGACGCGAGCGTGTTCACGAACAGCCAGCTCGGCATGAACACAGGGACCATCGTGCTGCCGGATGAGCTGGTGGAGCGCTTGGATCTGCCGTTGCTATATGGCTATCTGCTGCTTGATTACGCGTACGGCGTGAGCGCCGAGGAGGGAGAGGCGTACATCTGGGCGGATCGCGCGTACGGGACGATCACGGACGAGGACGGCGCCATCGTCGCGGGATGGGGCAGGGAAGACACGCGGCTCTCGATCTACGAGTCGGCGTACGTGATCGACGGCCTCGTCTCCTACCTCGCGATCTACATCGGCTTCGTGCTCGTGGTGGCGTGCGCGGCGATCCTGGCCATCCAGCAGCTCTCCGGCGTGGCCGACGCAAGCGGCACGTACCGCGTCCTCTCCGAGCTCGGCGCCAGCGAGCGCGACATCACGCGCTCGATGCTTGTGCAGCAGGTCATCTTCTTCGTGTTTCCGTTGCTGGTGGGGATCGCCCACGCCCTGTGCGCGCTCACGGTGGTCGTCGACTTCGTGGAGATCTACGGCGGGTTCAGCATCGGCCCGACCGTGTGCTTCACGGGAGCGCTTTTCCTCGTGGCCTATGGCGGGTATTTCGTGGTGACGCACCTCATGAGCAGGGGCATCGTGGCCGACGCGACGCAGGCGCGACACGCGGCGTGAGACGTGCGGCATGAGACGGGGCGCGGTCGCGCGCTCGTGGACGGAGGGGCGCCGGTCAGAAGGCCGGCGCCCCTTCTCATGGCTTGACGTAGCGCAGGGTGACGGATCGGGGCCCGCGCACGACGTGCTCGCGCTTAGACGAAGGCGGCGTAGGGGCGTATTCGTGGCGGGCACGGTGTTGACGCAGCTGCCTCATGGTGTGGCTGAGCGACGAGGGCGAGGTAGGCGTGTTTGAGGTTTGCGCGGAAGGCGCCGGCGCGACTCGGTAGCTTTTCGACGCGCACGGCGCTGGCGTCTTGCGTTCTGCAGCGCTCGAGGAGCGCGTTGAGGCGGCGCATGCGGCCGCGCGCGGGGTCTCCGGCGTCCGTGGGGTGTTTGGGGCCTGCGGCGCATTTGGCGTCTGCAGCACGCTCGGCGTTCGCGGTATCGTTTGCGTCCGCGGGGCGTTCGGGGTCTGTGGCACGCTCGGCACCTGTGACGCTTGATGCGTCCGAGATGCCGTCGCGCCCGCCTGCGACTTCGGTGCCGTGCGCATCGTCGGCCGCTGCGACACCGAGGTGCGGGCGTCCGCCGCGGGCTTCGCAGCGCGTCGCGTGGGGCGTATCAGCGAGAGGGCCTTGCGCATGGTGGTCAGACGCATCGTCGGTACCGGATGGGCGCATGATGATCAACTCCGCAGGTCGTTCAGAGCGGTCGCGCGCGGCGGGGCGCGCTGCTGTCCTTGTACCGCAAGCCTACGTCGCTAATCTAAAGCCGGGCTTAAGAGCCATGGGGATTTGAGGGGAGAGGCGCGAGGCACACCGGTTCGCGCTTGCGTGCCGCGCTTCGATCGCACGCTGCGGCATGGGCGTTCTGACGTTCAGCATGTGAGCGCCCGGGGTTTCAGGAGCGTTTCGAGTCTGCGGCAGTCCGGTTGCCGTTGTTCAGATGGGCAAGCCCCTGCTCGTGCAAGACGTCTGAAACATACCGATTTACCAGCACATATGATGCAACCTGACTTTGATGAAAAGCTTTCCGCGCCACGCTTCATGAACGTGACGTCGAACTTCGGAGAACGTGTTTCTACAATCCGAGCGTAAGGGAGATGCGTACCCATGAACTGATGCATGAGTTGATGCGGGTGGTGTAGGGGGTGGAGCATGGCGGCGTTGTTGAACGAGCGGAAGCTGGCCATGCTTGCCGGAATCGTTGCATCGCAGCCAGGTATCTCTCCGACTGCCGTCGCCAAGGCCATGGGGGTCACCACACGCTCGGTGCGCACCTATGTGAGGCAGTTCAACGATCTTGACGCGCCGTGCGCACGTCTTGAGCTAACGCGCGACGGCTACTACCTCGTTATAGACAACGCTGCGGCATTCAACGCCTGGTTCGATCGCCGTCAAGCTGAGTGCGCTCGCATGCTCGAAACGCCGGAGGGACGCGTATCCTACCTGGTGAGCGATCTGCTTTCGCGTACCGATTGGGTGACGCTTGATACGCTCGCCGGCATCTTGTTCTGCTCGAGTCGCACGGTCTCCCATGACCTTCGCCAAGTTGAGGCATATCTCACCTCGTTTGGACTCACGCTTGAGAAACGGCCGCACTACGGTATTCGGGTAAACGGCTCGGAGCTGGAGCGACGCGTGTGCCTCGCGAACAACGCGCTGAACCGTATGCGCTCCGCGTTTCCGCAGGGAGGAGCCTCTTCATCTCATGAAGGTCGTACAGGCGCGTGGTTTCGCCGAGGGGGAGTCCCTGCGTTGCTGCGCAACGATTTTCATCTCGACCTGATCGCCTCCTGCGTCGATCAGGCGCTCGAAGAGACCGACTTTCATGTGAGTGCCGCGGCGTATCAGAACCTGCTGGTGCACATAGCGATTGCCTTGGAGCGCATCCGCTCAGGGCATTTCGTACCGCTCGATCGCGCGAGCGAGGACGCCATTCGTCGCGGTGAAGGCTGGCTCGCCGCCGAGCGCGTTGCGCACGTCATTGAGCGCACGCTTGGTGTGAGCCTGCCCGAAGGGGAAGTTGCCTACATCGCCATCCATCTAGCGAGTAAGCAGGCGCTGCTCCCCGAGCAACATCTCGTGCGGCTGGCCGAGCCCGGTGTCGATGCCCAGATCTCAGATGCCGTCTCGTTTGCCATCGAGTCAGAAGGCGCGCCCACCGGTGAGCCCCTTGTAGTGTCAGATGAAGTTTGGAACCTCGTCGCATCCATGATCGAGGTCGTGCGCCAGGTGTTCCATTTCGATTTTCGCGATGATCTCGAGCTGCACATGAATCTTGCGAGGCACATCGTGCCGCTTGCCGTGCGTCTCAAATACGGCATGCGCATGAAGAACCCGCTCCGCGACGAGATTCGCGTGCGCTATCCGTTGGCGTTCTCGCTTGCGCGTGAGGCCGCGCGCGTGCTGGTTGAGACGTATGGCGAGTTGGTGAGCGATGACGAGGTAAGCTACCTGGCACTTTCTTTCGCTCTTGCGGTGGAGACCAAGAAGGAGGCCCAGCAGCGCCCGAAGAACGTCCTCATCGTCTGCGCCTCTGGTCTTGGGAGCGCGCGGTTGCTTGAGCTGCGTTGCCGTAAGGAGTTCGGCAACCATCTGGGCACGATTGAGACGGCGGACGTCTCGCAGCTCGGAAGCATAGACTTCTCGACCATCGACTACGTGTTTTCCACCGTGCACATCGAGCATCCGTTGCCCGTTCCCGTTCGCGAAGTGGGCTTCTTCCTTGATGAAGAGGACGTCGACGGCTTGCGGCCTCTGTTGCAAGCGGATGTCGCCGATCAAACTGCTGCGACGAAGTATTTCTCGCCCCTTCTGTTCTTCCCGCACATGTCCGCGCGCACGCGCGAGCAGGTGCTGCGCTTCATGTGCGAGCGCATCGCCGCACATGAGGAGGTGCCTGACGATTACATCGAACAGATTCGCGCGCGTGAGCGAGTTGCCTCCACCGCCTTCGGAAACAACGCGGCCATACCGCATCCGTTGATCCCGGTGGGCAAGCGCACCTTCGTTGCTGTCGGCCTGGCTGACGGGCCGATTGCATGGGGCGACAAAAGCGTGCGTGCGGTGTTTCTCGTCACGGTATCGACCGATAGCAGCGAGGATCTGTGCGTGCTGTATGAGGCGCTGCTGGGAGTGGTTTCGGATGCCGACGCGATTGCCGAGTTGCTCGCGGATCAGCGCTTCGAGGTTCTCCAACGCCTGCTGGGCGATGGTGATGCGACACGGGAGTCAGACGGCGCCAATGTCCATGGCGGAGGAGGGTTGTAAGGACGGGCGCACGACGAGTTTCGCAGGCGCTTATCCCGTGTGTGGAAGCTACGCGCGGCCGAGGGTCGCGCCCAACGCAAGGAGGGTTCATGAAGAAGATTTACCTGTTCTGCAGCGCAGGCATGTCGACGAGCATGCTCGCCAAGAAGATGCAAGACGTGGCGAACGCCCATGGTCTCGATGCCGAGGTCATAGCTTTCTCCAGCAGCAAGGTGGGAGAGGTGGTTGAGGCTGAGCATCCCGACTGCATCCTTCTCGGCCCGCAGGTCGGATATCTGCTCGACGACGTCAACGGCAAGTATGGTGACGCCGCGCCGGTGGGCGTCATTGACACGGGTGACTACGGCTCGATGAACGCGGAGCGCGTTCTCAAGTACGCCATCGTTCTCATGAAGAGGTTCGCGGCGAAGTAGATTCCCACAACACGTCTCGTTCCCATTCGCTTTCAAGGAGGTTTTCCATGGCGCACAAGGAATCTCAAGTTATAGAGGTGCTAGAGCAGAAGCTGATGCCGCTGGCCACGTACGTGGGCAAGAACCGCTACTTGTTGACGCTCCGCGACTCCTTCTCCATCATCATGCCGCTTTTGATCGTGGGCTCGTTCTTTACGCTTGTCGGCAGTTTCCCCATTACGGGTTGGACCGATTTCCTGAGCTCGACGACTGTGGGAGATCAGACCCTATCCGCCCTCATCGCGGTGCCGGCCACCTGCACGGTTTCCATGATGGCCATCTTCATCGCGTTCATGATCGGCTATAACTTCGCCGAGCATCAAGGGCTTACCGACCGCGTGTCGGCCGGTTTGGTGACGCTGCTCTCATGGCTCTTGCTCATGCCGCTCTACACCGAATACACCCCCGATGGGTCCAGCGAGATCTTCCAGGTGTCGAGTGTGCCGATGGACTGGATTGGTTCCAAGGGCGTGTTCGTCGCCATTGTCGCCGGCTTCCTGTCCTGCGCGTTCTACGGCATGCTCGTGCATAAGAACCTTACGATCAAGATGCCTGACGGCGTGCCGCCCACGGTTTCGCGCGCCTTCTCGGCCCTTATTCCGATGACGCTTACGGTCATCGTGGTGTGGCTCGTGCGCGTGGCGTTCGTGGCCACTCCTTGGGGCAACGTGTTCACCTTCATCTACACGTTCCTTCAGACTCCGCTGCAGAACCTCGGCGGTACCGTGGTCGCGCAGTCGCTCGTCTACCTGTTCGCTCATTTCCTGTGGTTCTTCGGCATCCACGGCACCAACATCACCGATTCGGTGTACAGCCCCATCCTGCTGGCGCTGTCTGCTGAGAATCAGGAGGCGATCGCTGCCGGCCTGTCCGCTCCGAACATCATCTGCTCCCAGTTCCAGAGCCTGTTTGCCACGATGGGCGGTGGCGGATCGACCCTCTCGCTCATCATCGCGATGCTGTTGTTCTGCAAGTCGGACCGAATTCTCAAGATGGCGCGCCTGTGTTTCGCGCCCGGGATCTTCAATATCAACGAGCCGATTATCTTCGGCCTGCCCATCGTGTTGAATCCCGTGCTGCTCGTGCCGTTCGTCCTCACGCCCCTGTTCAACATCATCACCACATGGGCCGTCATGGCTGCGGGGCTGGTACCGGTGCCCAATGGTGTCCTGGTGCCTTGGACCACGCCCGCCATCATCTCCGGTTTTCTGGTAAGTGGTTGGCAGGGTGCGGTATGGCAAGCCTTCCTGCTTGTTGCAGGCGTGTTCATCTACCTGCCATTTATCAAGACGCTTGATAAGCAGTATCTGGCCGAGCAGGCAGCTGCCGAGCACCCCGGCGGATCGGCTGTTGGCGACGAGATCGATGATATCGATCTCAGCAACCTGGACTTTGAGTTTTAATGGCTGCTGCTTCCCGTAAGGCCGCGCGCAACGCTTCACGTAGCCTGCGCGCGGCTTCTCTTGGCCGCCGCGTCGTGGCGTTTCTGATTGACTGGTACGTTGGATCGCTGGCTACGGCGGCGCCGATTGCTGCGGTCGCGATATACCTAGGCTATGAGATGACGGAGCAGAACATCGTGGACTATCCCGCGCCGTGGGGGCTCATCGCGGGCGTCGCGGGAGTTGCGGTTGGGCTTGTCTACTATGTTCTGGTGCCGATGCTCACCCAGGGCCAAACACTCGGAAAGCGCCTGCTTCGCTTGCGCATCGTCAGCCGAGACGATGGGCCTGCGACGATGCCGCAGCTTGCGTTGCGCCAGATGAGCATCATCCTGCTGGAGCAGGCGGCGGTAGGTACGAGCACGGTGGTGCAGCAGGTGATCGCCTTGCTCGCGAGCTCAACGGTCGCAGCGGCTATCATGTGGGTGGGGTATGCGCTCACGCTGGTGAGTTTTGCGGCGTGCGGCGTGACGCGCGGCCGCCGAGCCCTGCACGACCTGATCGCGGGCACGCGCGTGGTCCCTGCCGCGTGACTCCGCGTCGGGTGATGAGTGTCGATGACCCCGTCCCCGATGCGCCCGACGTATTGAAAGACAAGCGGGGTCGGCGCCGCCGGCCCCGGTCCCTGCGAAAGGAGAGGCACCCCATGCATCGTCTCGGAATCTCCCTGTATCCAGAGCACTCCACGCCCGAGAAGGACCAGGCCTACATGGAGCTTGCGGCCAAGTATGGTTTCAGCCGCATCTTCACCTGCCTGCTCTCGGTTGAGCAGGATGCCGAGCACACCATCGAGGAATTCGGGGCGTTTATCGCCCGCGCCCACGACCTGGGCTTCGTGGTTGCCGTTGATACCAACGAGCAGGTGTTTGAGCGCCTGGGCGCCACGCCGTACGACCTCTCGCCGTTCGCGCGCATGGGCGTTGACATCATCCGCCTGGACGGTCATTTCGGCGACTACGGCGACATGATGATCACGCGCAACCGCGAGGGCATCAAGATCGAGTTCAACGGCAGCGGCAACCTGAGCCTTGATCTGCTGATCGAGCGCGGCGCCGACCCCCGCAACATGGTGACGTGCTCCAACTTCTATCCGGAGCCCTACACGGGCCTGTCCGAGGAGCGCTTCCAGTTCTTCTGCGCTAAGTACAAGGGGCTGGGGCTGCAGACGGCCGCCTTCGTGTCGAGCCAGCAACCCGAGACCTTCGGCCCTTGGCCGGTGTTCGCCGGGCTCCCCACCTGCGAGGATGACCGGCGCCGTCCCATCGACCTGCAGGCGCGCCACGTGCTTGCCGCGGGCCTCATCGATGACGTGATCATCGGCAACGCCTATGCCTCCGAGGAGGAGCTGGCGGCGCTGGCAGCCGTCGACACCTCGCGCGTGACCCTGCGCATCGACCCGGTCGCTGATCTCACGGAGCTCGAAGCCGAGATCATCTGGGGCTTCGCTCACGCCGACCGCGGCGACGCCTCGGCCTACCTGATCCGCTCCTCGTTCCCTCGCTTGAAGTACCGCGGGCTCCCCATCGCTCCGCGCGACCTCGATGCCCCGTGCTTCAAGCGCGGCGACGTGATGATCGTGAACGACGCCATGGC
>CAZLGF010000005.1:0-2554 GCA_964558955.1 uncultured Coriobacteriaceae bacterium | reverse complement strand
TGATCGGCAACGCGCGCCGCATGCTGCGAAAGCGGCGGCGCGCGTTTTCGTCTCTTGAGAAGCCCACGCCGCGATCGCGTTGCGGCTTAGGAGCTATGGTATGCTAGCGCTCAGAGCGCAAGCCCGCGACCTGCGAAAACGTTGACGTGTCGCCGTGGCGGCGATGCGGTTGCCTCGCAGGGTCACGGACATGCGGCCATCGCCGGCACGTCCGGCTTGACATACAGGAGCGTGGTTGCACGATGCAAGAGGCATGGGAAGGCTTCGAACCGGGCATCTGGACGGGAGAGATCGACGTCCGCGACTTTATCCAGCGAAACTACACCCCCTATGAGGGCGACGAGTCGTTCCTCGCGGGTCCCACCAAGCGCACGACGGAGCTGTGGGACTATGTGATGGACCTGCTCACCCAGGAGCGCGAGCGCGGTGGCGTGCTCGACATGGACACCAAGGTGGTTACGGGCATCGTGAGCCACCCCGCCGGCTACATCGACCCGGCGCACCCCGAGCGCGAGGCCATCGTCGGTCTGCAGACCGAGAAGCCGCTCAAGCGCGCGCTGCACGTCAACGGCGGCATCCGCATCTCCGTGCAGGCCGCGGCCCAGCACGGCTACGAGATCGATCCCGATGTCGTGGAGAACTATACCTACCGCCGCAAGACCCATAACGCCGGCGTCTTCGACGTCTACACGCCCGAGATGCGCGCCTGCCGCTCGTCTCACATCATCACCGGTCTGCCCGACGGCTACGGCCGCGGTCGCATCATCGGTGACTACCGTCGCGTGGCGCTCTACGGCGTCGACCGCCTCATCAAGGACAAGGAGGCCCAGAAGGCCTCGACGCCCCTCGTCATGACCGAGGAGAACATCCGTGACCGCGAGGAGCTGACCGAGCAGATTCGCGCGCTCGGCGAGCTCAAGATGATGGCTGACTTCTACGGTTATGACATCTCCGGCCCGGCGAAGGACACCAAGGAGGCCATCCAGTGGCTGTACTTCGCCTACCTCGCGGCCGTGAAGGAGCAGAACGGCGCGGCCATGTCGATCGGGCGCACCTCGACCTTCATCGACATCTACGCTGAGCGCGACCTCGCGCGCGGCACCTTCACCGAGGAGGAGATCCAGGAGCTCGTCGACCACTTCATCATGAAGCTCCGCATGGTCAAGTTCGCGCGCACGCCCGAGTACCAGAACCTCTTCTCGGGTGACCCACAGTGGGTCACCGAGTCCATCGGCGGCATGGGCGTCGACGGCCGCACGCTCGTCACCAAGACGGCCTTCCGCTACCTCCACACCCTCGAGAACATGGGGACCTCGCCCGAGCCCAATCTCACGGTGCTCTGGTCCACGAACCTCCCGCAGCCCTTCAAAGAGTTCTGTGCCAAGACCTCGATCGCGAGCTCCTCGATCCAGTATGAGAACGATGACGTCATGCGCGTCTATCACGGCGATGATTACGCGATCGCCTGCTGCGTGAGCTCCATGCGCATCGGCAAGGAGATGCAGTTCTTCGGCGCGCGCGCAAACCTCGCGAAGTGCCTGCTCTACGCGCTCAACGGCGGCGTGGACGAGATCTCCAAGAAGCAGGTGGGTCCCGCGTACCGTCCCGTCGAGGGCGACACGCTCGACTACGACGACGTGATGGCCAAGTTCAACGACATGATGCGCTGGCTCGCCGGCGTTTACGTGAACGCGCTCAACATCATCCACTACATGCACGACAAGTACTGCTACGAGCGGATCCAGATGGCTCTGCACGACAAGCACGTGCACCGCTGGTTCGCGACGGGCATCGCCGGTCTCTCGGTCGTGGCGGACTCGCTTTCGGCCATCAAGTACGCCCAGGTCCATCCCATCCGCGACGAGCAGGGCGTCATCGTGGACTTCGAGATCGAGGGTGACTTCCCCAAGTACGGCAACGACGACGACCGCGTCGACCAGATCGCGCACGACGTCGTCCATCAGTTCATGGAGTTCATCCGCATGAACGACACGTACCGCGACTCGGTGCCCACGACCTCGGTGCTCACCATCACCTCGAACGTGGTCTACGGCAAGAAGACGGGCGCCACGCCCGACGGCCGCAAGGCGGGGGTGGCGTTCGCCCCGGGTGCGAACCCCATGCACCAGCGCGACACCCACGGCGCGATCGCGTCGCTCGCGAGCGTGTCCAAGCTGCCGTTCCGCGACGCGCAGGACGGCATCTCCAACACGTTCTCCATCATCCCGGGCGCGCTCGGCAAGGAGGATGAGGTGTTCTTCGGGGACATCGACCTCGACAGCATCGACTTCTCGACCGCCGAGATCGAGGTGGAGAACCCCGACTGTTCGTGCTGCTAGGCTAAATGATATAATTCAGATTGCATTTATTGACCGATCGCGAGGGAGAAGCTCATGCAGGTCGCTGACGTTCCTCAGGCTCAAGCCGATAACCTGGTCAACATGATTGATGCGTATACCGAGAAGGGTGGGCATCATCTCAACGTGAACGTGTTCAACCGCGAGACCCTGATCGACGCGCAGGCGCATCCCGAGAAGTACCCGCAGCTCACGAT
>CAZLGF010000004.1:2167-42429 GCA_964558955.1 uncultured Coriobacteriaceae bacterium | reverse complement strand
GAGCACTTCCTTCACACGGAAGGGGTCACAAGTTCAAATCTTGTAACGCCCACCAGACATGACGGGGCCGGGGAGTAATCCTCGGCCCTTATTCATAGGATGCCCGCCCATGGTTGCCGCGTGGGTGCAGAGGACAGGTGATGGCGATGATCCTCTCAGTGGACAAGGTCGAGAAGAGCTTCGGCGCGCGCACGCTCTTCAGCGGCGCCTCGTTTCAAGTGAACCCCGGTGATCGCTTTGCCCTCGTCGGGCCTAACGGCGCGGGAAAGACCACGTTGCTCAAGATCATCATGGGGCTTGACACCCCCGATGCGGGCACCATCACGTTCATGAAGGGCGTGAACGTGGGCTACCTCGAGCAGGAGACGTCCCTCGCGTCGAACACGTCCGTGATCGAGGAGGTCATGGCCTCGGCCCACGAGATCCGTGCGCTCGGTGCGCGCGCCGAGGCGCTTCAGATCGAGATCGCCGCGGCGGGGGAGACCGGTGACGTCCCGAATGCGCTGCTCAACGAGTATGGGCAGGTCCAGGATCGCTTCGAGCGGCTCGGTGGGTACGAGCTCGAGAGCAACGCCCGGCAGATCCTCGCCGGCCTCGGCTTCGCCGTCGAGGACTTCACCAAGCCATGCGCCGCGTTCTCCGGTGGCTGGCAGATGCGCATCGCCCTCGCCAAGCTCTTTCTGCGCCATCCCGACCTGCTGCTGCTCGACGAGCCGACCAACCACCTCGACCTCGAGAGCGTTCAGTGGCTCCGATCCTTCATCGCGGGCTACGAGGGCGCCGTGCTCATCGTGAGCCACGACCGCGCCTTCATGGACGCGTGCGTCGATCACGTGGCCGCGCTCGAGAACCGGCGCATCACCACCTACGTCGGCAATTACAGCGCATACCTCAAGCAGCGGGAGGACAACCTCGAGCAGATGCGCGCCAAGCGGGCGGCTCAGGAGCGCGAGATCGCGCACATGCAGGTATTCGTCGACAGGTTCCGCTACAAGCCCACCAAGGCGGCGCAGGCTCAGGAGCGCATCAAGAAGATCGAGCAGATCAAGCGCGAGCTCGTCATCCTGCCCGAGGGGCACAAGCACGTGGATTTCGCCTTCCCCGACCCGCCGCGCTCGGGCGACATGGTCGTGCGGCTCGAGGGCGTGTCCAAATCCTACGGCGAACATCGGGTGTACGACGGGATCGACCTCACGCTCTACCGCGGTGACCACGTGGTGCTCGTGGGTCCCAACGGCGCGGGCAAGTCGACCCTCATGAAGATGCTCGCCGGCATCGAGGAGCCGACGGAGGGCACGCGCGAGCTGGGTGTGAACGTGGGCGTTGCCTACTACGCCCAGCACCAACTCGAGGGCCTGAACGAGGCGAACACGGTCCTGCAGGAGATCGATGCGGTCGCCCCCGGCTGGACCGTCCCGCAGGAGCGCAGCCTGCTCGGCGCCTTCCTCTTCTCCGGTGACGACGTCGACAAGCGCGTCGGCGTGCTCTCAGGCGGCGAGCGAGCCCGTCTCGCGCTCGCCAAGATGCTCGTGTCACCCGAGGCGCTGCTATGCCTCGACGAGCCCACCAACCACCTCGACATCGACTCGGTCGACATGCTTGAGCACGCGCTCAAGCGCTTCCCCGGGACGATCGTGCTCATCAGCCATGATGAGCACCTCGTGCGCGCGGTCGCCAACCGCGTGATCGACATTCGCGACGGCGCCATGACGGTGATCGACGGCGACTACGAGTACTATCGCTTCAAGCGCGAGGACCTCGCGCAGCGCGCGGCCGCGGAGCAGGCTGCCACCCCGCAAGCCGGCCCCGCGAAGCAGCAACCCACCCATCGCAGGCACCACACCGCCGAGCCCGCCGCGGCCGCTCCCGCTCCCACGGGCAAAAAGACGCGCGAGCAGCGCCGCAGCGAGGCCGAGGCGCGCGCCGCGCTCAACCGGCGCCTCAAGGGACGCCGGGCGCGCCTCGCGAAGGTCGAGCGCGCGCTCGAGCGCGATCGGGCGCGCTACGACGAGCTCATGGAGCTCATGGCCTCTGAGGAGCTCTACGCCGACCAGGATCGCTTCGCCGAGGCCCTAGCCGAGTACAACGACCTCAAGAAGCGCGTGTCCGAGCTTGAGGAGGAATGGCTCGCGCTCTCGGAGGAGATCGAGGAGGAGATGGCTCATGAGCGCCCGTAAGGCTGGCGCGGTCGCCCTCACCGTGCTCTCATACATCTTGAGGATCTGCGGGATCGCGCTGTGCCTCATCGTCGTCGCCCTGTGCTTCTCCGGCATGGCGGCGCGCCTCGACATCGTCGGGCTCGTCGTCGACCTCTCGCGGGCGCTTCCTGACTTCATCGCCGGCTACGGCGTCATCGCGTCCCCCTTCGGCGGGGTGTTCCGCTTTGATTTCGCCGCCGTCGCCGCATTCTGCTTCGCGCTCGATTTCCTCTGCTCCCGCCTCTCGCGCTGGATTCGATAGGAAGGGCATCCATGGACCAGCTCATCTCCATCATCACGATCGCGCTCGCGCTCATCATCGGCATCACGTTTCACGAGACCGCCCATGCGGCTGTCGCGTGGCTCCTCGGCGACCGCACGGCCCGCGAGCGCGGGCGCATGTCGCTGAACCCGCTCAACCACATCGACCCCTTCGGCACCGTGATCCTTCCGCTGCTCATGGTCGCGGTGGGCGGCCCCGTGTTCGCGTTCGCCAAGCCCGTCCCCATCTATCTCGGCAACCTCAAGCACCCCAAGCGCGACGAGGTGCTCGTGGCGCTCGCGGGGCCCGCCTCCAACATCCTCCTCGCCGTGATCGCGGCGGCCCTCATGCGCCCGCTCTGGCAGCTCGCGATCACCGGCGTCCTTTCCTTGACGCTGTTCGAGGGGGCGTTCTCCTTCCTGCTCTACCTGCTCTCGGTGAACCTCTCGCTCGCGTTTTTCAACCTCATCCCACTTCCCCCGCTCGATGGGTCCTCGATCCTCGTGCTCTTCCTCAAGGGCCGGGCACTCAACTCCTACTACCAGATTCAGCGCTACGCCATGCCGATCCTCATCATCGTGCTGTACTTCCTGCCGCGCCTGACGGGGATCGATCTCATCGGCGTGTACTTCGACCTCACGGTCTACCCGCTCGAGGACGCCCTGCTCTCATGGGCGCTCTGGTGAGTGGTAGGCTAGACTGGTCGAGGTGAACCGGCGCGCAGCGCCTTGTGACGTGTGAGGGAGGGGATCGATGTCGTACCGCGTGAGCACGCAGGCGTACACGGGTCCCTTCGATCTGCTGCTCCAGCTCGTCTCGCGTCAGAAGGTCGACATCGGCGCCATCTCCATCTCCGAGGTCGCCGAGCAATACCTTGCCGAGGTCGAGCGCCTCGAAGCCCTCGATCTCGACGTCGCGAGCGACTTCGTGCTCGTTGCGGCGACCCTGCTCGACATCAAGGCCGCCTCGCTCGTACCGGACGAGACGCCGCGCGGCCGCGCCGACGATCTCGATGAGGACGACGACCTTGCCGGCCTCGACGGTGACGCCCTGCGCGAGGTCCTCATTCAACGCCTGATCGCCTACAAGCAGTTCAAGGGAGCCGCAGCCGCCCTCGGCGCGCGCCGCGAGGCCGAGAGCCGCATGCACCCGCGCGTCGCCGGCCCCGATCCGGAGTTTTTGAACCTCATGCCCGACTACCTCGCGGGCATCACCCTGCGCGGGCTTGCCGTCATCTGCGCCGATCTCGACAGCCGTCGTGAGACCTTCCTGCTCGAGGCGGAGCACGTGGCCCCGCACCGCGTCCCGCTCGAACTCACCGTGGCCTCGGTTGATCGCCTCACGAGCGCCCGCACCATCACCACCTTCCGCGACCTGCTCGACGGCTCCTCGACGCCCGAGCAGGTCGTCTCGACGTTCCTCGCCATCCTCGAGCTCGCTAAGCGCGGGTCCATCACGCTCGAGCAGAAGGAGAACTTCGGAACCATCCAGATCACGCGCGTCGAGGGCGCGCCCGCCTATCATCCGGGCGAGGCCCTCTCCATGGAGGAGTGACATGAGCGATCTCGAACGCCTTAATCCGCTCTCGCCCAAGGCAGCCCTCGAGGCCCTGCTGCTCGTCTCGAGCGATCCGGTGAGCGCGAGCGCTCTCGCCCAGGCCCTCGATCTCGCGCCCGGTGAGGCGGCATCGCTGCTCGCGGAGCTCAAGGTCGAGTACGAGGAGGCCAATCGCGGCTTCCAGCTCCGCGAGGTCGCGGGCGGCTGGCGGCTCTTCACGCACCCGGCCTTTCATGATCAGGTTGAGGCGTTCGTGCTGTCGTGGGACACGCAGCGCCTCTCGCAGGCGGCCCTCGAGGCGCTCGCGGTCATCGCCTACCATCAGCCCGCGACCCGCGAGATGGTCCGTGGCATCCGCGGCGTCAACTCGGACGGCGTCATCTCCTCGCTCGTCGACAAGGGGCTCGTTCGCGAGCTGGGGCGCGATCCCGAGCGCGGCCAAGCCATCCTGTATGGCACGACCAACGCCTTCCTTGAGAAGTTCGGACTGCGCTCACTGAAAGACCTGCCCGATCTCGAGCAGTTCGCGCCCGACGAGCAGGCGCGCCAGTTCATTCGCGAGCGGCTCTCGGGTCGCACCCTCCAGTCAACGCTCGAGGAGGCCGACGACGACCTCGCTGAGGAGCGCGACCTCATCAAGACCTACGATGACGACGAGGACGATGACGACCTCATGATCATCGGCGACGCGACCGGCGGCGCCTACGATGACTGACGCCGCATCGCGCCCGCCTGAGAGTCATCCTGTCACGATGCGGCTCCAGCGCTTCCTCGCCCGGGCGGGTGTCGCGAGCCGCCGGGGGTCCGAGGCGCTCATGACCGCGGGTCGCGTGACGGTCAACGGCGTGGTCGCGCGCGAGCTCGGGACGAAGGTCGATGTCGAGCGCGACGCGGTGGCGGTTGACGGCGTGACGGTCACGCTCGCCGCCCGCGCTGCCTATCTCATGCTCAACAAGCCGGCGGGCGTGCTCACCACCATGAGCGATCCGCAGGGCCGCCCGTGCGTGGCGCCGCTCGTCCCGCGCGACCGCTTCCCGGGGTTGTTTCCCGTCGGGCGACTCGATCAGGATACGACGGGGCTTCTGCTCTTCACGACCGACGGCGACCTCGCCCAGCGTCTGCTCCACCCCTCGCATCATGTTGAGAAGCGCTATCTCGCCGTCGTGGATGGCGTGGTGCGCGACGGCGAGCTCGACGCGCTGCGACGCGGCATCACACTCGACGACGGACCCTGCAAGCCCGCGCGCTGCCGCATCAGGGACCTCGAGGAGCTCCGCGCCTCGATGCCGCGCGTCCCGCGCTCAGGGCAGCTGTCAGGCGTGGAGATCATCATCAGCGAGGGGCGCAAGAACCAGGTCAAGCGCATGCTCAGCGCGATCCATCATCCCGTTCGCGCGCTTCATCGCGACCACTTCGGGCCGCTCGCGCTCGGCAACCTCGCGACGGGCGCCTGGCGGGCGCTTGAGCACGATGAGATCGCGCGTCTGCGGGCGGCGGGGGAGCGCGGCGAGGAAGCAACACCCCAGCGCGGGCCGTCGCGCCCGACTGTGAGACAATAGGGGCTCAGCGCGCCGCGGCGCGCCTCCAACAGCGCTTAAAGGAAGGAACGATCCATGATCATCGCCATCGACGGCCCCGCGGGTTCGGGCAAGTCGACGATCGCGCGGGAGCTCGCGCGGCGCTTCGGATACCACAAGCTCGACACGGGAGCGATGTATCGCGCCGTGGCGCTCGCCGCGCGCACGCGCGGCGTCGCACTCGACGACGAGGAGTCCGTGTCGGCGCTCGCGCGCTCCATCGCGATCACCTTCCCACCCGGCGGTGGTGAGAACGTCGCCATCTGCCTTGACGGCATGGACGTGAGTCAGGCGATCCGCACGCCCGAGATCGACGCCTGCGTCTCTGTGGTCGCGGCATACCCCGGCGTCCGCGCAGCGATGCTCAACCCGCAGCGCGCCTTCGCCGAGGGACGCGACGTGGTTGCCGAGGGACGCGACATCGGTACGGTGGTCTTTCCGTCGGCGGAGGTGAAGGTCTTCCTCACCGCCGATCCGCGCGAGCGCGCGCGTCGTCGCGTGCTCCAACGCCATCACGGCGAGGACGTCGATTCCTCCGCGCTCGAAGCCGAGATCGACCAGACCCTCGCCGCCCTCGAGCGGCGCGACGCCCTTGACGCGCAGCGCGCCGTGGCGCCGCTCGTCGCCGCACCGGACGCCGTGCCGATCGACTCAACCTCCCACACGATCGATGAGGTGGTCGACCTCATCGCCGCTCTCGCCGCAGAAAGGAGCTCGGATGGCCGCGCCCTCTCGGAATGATTTCTTCTACGACCATGGCATGCGCTCATACCCGCTCCCGCTGCGCGCGTTCTACGCCGTCGTCATCGGGATCCTGTTCGCCTTCTCCAAGGTCATGTGGCGCTGGAAGGTTGAGGAGCCCGAGCGCCTGATCGCGACGGGGGAGTCGGGCTCGGTCATCATCTGCAACCACACGTCGATGGCTGAGGTCATCGCGATCGTGACGCATGTCTACGCGACCGGACGGCGCTGCCGCCCCATCATGAAGTCCGAGTTCAACAAGAACCCGATCGTCGCCTGGTTCTTCGCGCGCGTGGGCGGCATCCCCATCGATCGCGGCACCGCCGACATGAAGGCGCTGCGCCGCGCGAGCCGCGCGCTCCAGCGTGGTGAGGACATCCTCGTGTTCCCTGAGGGCACGCGCATCCGCACAGATGACCAGGAGGTCACGATCCACGGCGGCTTCGCGATCATGGCCCAGATGGGCAAGGCCGACATCGCGCCCATGGCCGTCTGCGGCTTTCGCGACGTGACCCCCGAGGGAGCTCACCTCATGCGCCCCGTCAAGACTTGGATGCGCGCCGCGGAGCGCGTCTCGTTCAATGACGCGCCCGCAGGCAGCTCGCGCAAGGAGCGTCTGAAGTGGGTCGAGGATGAGGCCGTCCAGCGGATGTATGCCGTGCGCGACGCGCTGCGAGATGAGCATCCGGGGAGGCGGTAGCGCATGAGCGCGACCGAGGCGCCCTCCATCGTCGTCGCCGCGCATGCAGGCGCCTGCTACGGGGTTGAGCGCGCCCTCGAGATGGCGCGGGACGCGGCGCGCGCGGCTAGCCAGCCCGTTCACACGCTCGGCCCCCTCATTCACAACCCGATCGTCGTCGACGACCTCGCCGCGCAGGGGGTCTCGGTTGCGCGCGATCCCGCCGAGGCCGCTGCCGGCACGGTCATCGTGCGTGCTCACGGCGTGGCGCCCCAGGTGATCGAGGACGCCCGTGCGCGCGGACTCCACGTGGTCGACGCCACGTGCCCCTACGTCACCCGCGTGCACCGCGCCGCCGAGCAGCTCGCGGCCGCGGGCTTCCAGGTGCTCGTGGTGGGGGAGAGCGGCCATCCCGAGGTGCAGGGCATCATGGGTCACGCGGGTCCCGACGCGCTCGTGATCTCTGATGAGACCGATATCGACGCGCTCGAGCTGGGGCCCCGGGTGGGCGTCGTCGTCCAGACGACGCAGACGCCGGCGCGCCTCGCTGAGGTCGCGGGCGCGCTTGCCGCGCGCGTGCGAGAGCTCCGCGTGCTCAACACCATCTGCGCGGCCACCTCTGAGCGCCAGGAGGCTGCCCGCGAGCTCGCCGAACGCTCTGATCTCATGATCGTCGTCGGCGGCCGGACGTCCGGCAACACGCGCCGGCTCTCCCAGATCTGCACGGCGGCCTGCCCGCGCACCCATCACGTCGAGTCCGCTGACGAGATCGACCCCGCATGGCTCGTGGGCGTCGCGCGCGTGGGCGTCACCGCCGGGGCCTCAACGCCCGCATCCCATATCGATGCCGCGGTCGCCCGCATCCGAGAGGTCGTCGGCGCATGAGTGCCGAGCAGCCCCCTTACGCCATGGCGGGCGCCGATTACGGACGCAGCGCGGACCCCGCACCCCGGGGCGGCGGGCGCGTCGTGGCCGTGGCGCCCGAATCGGCCGCCGATGACGCCGGGATCGTCCCCGGCATGATCATCGAGCGCGTGAACGGCGCCCCGCTCACCGACATGATCACGTGGCTGTGGGAAGCCGCCGATGAGGAGGTCGAGCTCGAGGTCTTCGATCCCGCCGATGGCGCGCGCGAGCACTGCACGCTTGAGCGCCTCCCAGGGGAGGACTGGGGGATCAGCTTCGAGGGAGCCGTTTTCGACGGGATGAGGACCTGCGTGAACGCGTGCGTCTTCTGCTTCATGACGATGCTCCCGCCCCATATGCGCGACACTCTCTACATCCGCGACGACGACTTTCGCCTGAGCTTCCTACAGGGGAACTTCGTGACCCTCACCAACCTGGATGACGCGGACGTCGCGACGGTCATCGAGCGGCGCCTGAGCCCCATGAACGTCTCGCTCCACGCCATCACGCCCGCGGTGCGCCGCCAGCTCATGGGGAAGAACGCCGCGCGCGGGATCGAGGTCCTTGAGGCGCTCATGGCGGCGGATATCGAGATCCATGCCCAGATCGTGGTCTGCCCCGGGATCAACGACGGCGCGGAGCTCGATCTCACCCTGCGCTGGTGCGAGGAGCACCCCGCGATCACGAGCGTGGGCATCGTGCCGATGGGCTACACGCGCTTTCAGCGGCGCTTCACAAGCTCCTTCTCAGATGACCCTGAGGCGGCGCGCCGCGTGGTCGCGCAGGTGCTCCCGTACCAAGAGCGCGCCCGGGCGCGGACGGGCCGCACCATCTTCCAGCTCTCGGACGAGTTCTATCTCGACGCCGAGCTCGAGGTCCCGCCGGCCGCGTGGTACGACGGCTACCCGCAGTTCTACGACGGCATCGGCATGATCCGCTCGTACCTCGATGAGACGGAGCAGCTGTGCGCGAGCGCGGGAGCGCGGATCGAGGCCGCCGCGCGCGCCCTGCGCGACGCCGACCTCACGCTCGCCGTGGTCTCGGGCGCGGCGGCGGCCGCGACCGTTGCCGGCCTCGTGGAGGCACCTCCGCTCGACGGGCGCGTCATCACGATCCAAAACGACTACTTCGGCGGAAACGTCGACGTGACGGGCCTCATCTGCGGTGAGGACCTGCTCGCTCAGCTTCCTGCCGACCTCGGGGGTGTTATGCTCTTTCTGCCGGAGGTCATGTTCAATGCCGACGGGCTCACGCTCGACGGGTATCATCGGAGGCGCCTCGTCGATGAGCTCTCCGCGCGCGGGGCGCGGGCGTACGTCTCATCGACCCTGCCTCATGACCTCATCGAGGCCATCGAGGCGGCCTGCGCCGCCGGCGCGGGCGCCGGTATCTGAAGGAGTCTGCACCATGAAACCTGTTGTTGCGGTCGTCGGCCGACCTAATGTCGGCAAGTCGACGCTTGTGAACCGCCTCGCAGAGCGCGGGGATGCCATCGTCCACGAGAGCCGCGGCGTGACGCGCGACCGTTCCTACCACGACGCCGACTGGAACGGCCGCTCGTTCGTCCTCGTGGACACCGGCGGCATCGAGCCCCTCAAGAGCGAGGACGTCTTCTCGGCGTCCATTCGCGACCAGGCGCTCGCCGCGGCCGAGGAGGCCGACGTCATCCTGTTCGTGGTCGATGGGACCACGGGCGTCACCGAGGAGGACGAGACGGTCGCGCGCTTGCTCAAGCGCATCAAGAAGCCGACGTTCTTACTCGTCAACAAACTTGACAATCCCGATCGCGAGCAGGAGCGGCTGTGGGAGTTCTACGCGCTCGGCGTCGGCGAGCCGCTGCCCATCTCAGCTGTCCACGGCCACGGCACGGGCGATCTCCTCGATGAGGTCGTCGCCCTCCTCCCTGATCCCGTCGAGGAGGAGGACCCGTTCCCCGACGCGCTCGGCGTCGCGATCATCGGCCGGCCCAACGCCGGCAAGTCCTCGCTGTTCAACAAGATGATCGGCTCGCGCCGCTCGATCGTCTCAGACGTCGCCGGCACGACGCGTGACGCCATCGACACCTACGTCGAGCACGAGGGCCGGCGCTACCGCATGGTCGACACGGCGGGCATCCGCAAGAAGAGCACGGTCTACGAGAACATCGAGTACTACTCGATGGTGCGCGGCCTGCGCGCGATCGATCGGGCGGATGTGGCGCTCCTCGTGGTCGATGCCTCAATCGGCGTGACCGAGCAGGACCAGAAGGTCGCGAATCTCGCCATCGAGCGCGGCTGCGCCCTCGTGGTCCTCCTCAACAAGTGGGACCTTCTGACCGACGACCGCGCGCGCGAGAAGGTCATGGAGACGGTCGATCGGCGCCTCACGATGGTTCCGTGGGCTGAGGTCCTGCGCATCTCGGCGCTCACCGGCCGCGCGATCGAGAAGATCTGGGCGCTCGCGGACGCCGCCGCCGCGCGCCGCGCCTCGAAGCTCTCGACCTCCGCGCTCAATCAATTCCTGACCGACGTCCGCGAGTTCGGGCATACGGTCGTCGACGGCAAGCGACGCCTGCGCATGCACTACGTGACGCAGACGGGCACCGAGCCGCCCACCTTCACGTTCTTCGTGAACCACGCCGACTTGGTGAACGACACCTACCAGCGCTACCTCGAAAATCGCATGCGCGCCACCTTCGACCTCAAGGGCACGCCCATCCGACTCAGGTTCCGCAACAAGAGCAAGGATGAGGTGAGCGCCCGATGACGCCGCACGACCCCCACTTCGCCGCCTTCGTCATCGCGACGCTCGCGTGTGCGATCGTGACCTTCTTCATCTGCGGGATACCGTTCGGCGTCATCATCGGGCGCCTGTGCGGCGCGGGCGACATCCGCTCCGCGGGATCGGGCAACATCGGCACGACGAACGCCCTGCGCGTCGGAGGCAAGAAGGTCGGCGCGCTGACGCTTCTGTGCGACGTGCTCAAGGGGCTCCTGTGCGTCCTCATCTCGACACGCGTCCTCACCTTGCTCATCGACACGGGCGGCGTCTACCCCGGACAGGGGAGCGACTGGGCGCTCTCGATCGTCTCCCTCGCGGGCCTCGCGGGGCATATGTTCTCGCCCTACCTCGGCTTCAAGGGCGGCAAGGGCATCGCCGTGGGCTTCGGCGTCTGCCTGGGCTGGATCTGGCCGGCGGGGCTCTCCCTGCTCATCCCGTTCATCATCGGCGTCGCCCTCACGCGCTACGTCTCGGTTGGCTCCATCGCCGCGGCCATCTCGCTTCCCGTGTGGCTCATGATCTACTATCCATCGGCCTCGCTCGCCATGCGATGCCTCTTCACCGTCATGGCGCTCCTCGTGGTCTGGGCTCACCGTTCCAACATCAAGAAGCTCCTGAGCGGCACGGAGTCAAAGCTGTCCTTCAGCGGTTCCAAGAAAGGGGACGCCTCATGAAGATCACGGTCATCGGTGCGGGGTCGTGGGGCACGGCCATCTCAGGCGTCGCCGCGGCGCGCGCGGACGAGGTCATGCTTTGGTCCTTCGACGAGGAGTCGACGACCGGCATCAACGAGCGGCACGTGAACCCGCTCTACCTGCCCGACTACACGCTTCCCGAGAACGTCTCCGCGACGGGCTCCTATGAGGAGGCCCTCGCGCACGCCGACGGCGTCATCGTCGTCGTGCCCTCGCCGTTTCTGCGCGCGACGATCCGGGGCGCGGCGCCCTACATCGCCGCCGACACCCCGGTGCTCACCCTCACGAAGGGAATCGAGGCTGGAACGGGCAAGCTCATGAGCGAGGTCGTCGCCGACGAGATCGGTCATCCCGAGCGCGTGGCCGCCCTCTCAGGTCCCAACCACGCCGAGGAGATCTGCAAGGGCAGCCTCTCCGCCGCGGTCATCGCCTCAGAGCGGGCGGACGTCGCTGAGTTCTTCAAGAGCGCCCTCATCGCCCCAGCCTTTCGTCTCTACACTTCAGACGACATCATCGGCATCGAGACCTGCGCGGCGGTCAAGAACGTCATCGCTATCGTCTGCGGCATCGCCGTCGGGGTGGGGCTCGGTGACAACACGCTGGCGCTCATCATGACCCGCGGGATCGCTGAGATCAGCCGCATCGTCTACGCGCGCGGGGGCAACCCCATGACCTGCATGGGCCTCGCCGGCATGGGAGACCTCGTCGCCACCTGCACCTCGCCCCACTCGCGCAACCGCTCCTTCGGCATCGCGTTCGCCCAGGGCGAGAGCCTCGAGGACTACCAGGCGCGCACGCACATGGTGGTCGAGGGCGCCGCGGCGGCGGCGAGCACCGCTGAGCTCGCTCGATCGCTCGGCGTCGACGCGCCCATCACCTTCGCGCTCGAGGCGACCCTCTATCAGGGGCTCGCCATCGAGGACGCCCTCACCATGCTCGTCGACCGCTTCCCCACGGAGGAGTTCTACGGTCTCGAGGAGAGCGGCTCCTAACCAGACGAGCGGGACGCTCGCGGATCGACGGCGCCTGCAGGAGCACGCGCTTCCTGAGACGCCCGCTCGGCCAGCCGTCCTCGACCCCTCATGTGAGCAAAGGAGACCCATGTCCCCCAAGATCCGCATCGCCCCCTCCATCCTCTCGGCCGACCTCGGGCGCCTCGCGCACGACCTTGACGCGGTCGCCGAGGCCGACTTCATCCACATCGATGTCATGGACGGCCACTTCACGCCCAACCTCACCTTCGGGCCGGGCATCGTCGAGGTCTGCCGGCGCCTGACCGACACGCCCCTCGACGTCCACCTCATGATCACGAACCCCGACGAGACGATCGACTGGTACATCGACGCGGGCGCTCATATGATCACGGTCCACTATGAGTGCGCCTCCCATCTGCACCGCGTGATCCATCGCATCAAGGATCGCGGGGTCCTCGCCGGCGTGGTCCTCAACCCGGCCACCCCCGTCTGCGTGCTCGAGGACATCATCAGCGACGTTGACGCCGTCATGCTCATGAGCGTGAATCCCGGCTTCGGCGGTCAGGCCTTCATCGAGGGGACCGTGGCCAAGCTGCAGCGCCTCACCGCGCTTGCCGCCGCGCACGACGCCGCGCCCCTGATCGAGGTCGATGGCGGCATCTCCACGGCGACGATCGGGCGCGTGGTCGCGGCCGGAGCCGACATGCTCGTCGCGGGCTCGGCCGTCTTCGGGGCCGATGATCCCGGCCTCATGGTGTCCCAGCTCCGTCGCCTCGGTGAGGACGCCCTCGCGCACCGAGAGGCGTGAGGGCATGACACGCGCTGCGGGTCACCCCATCAACCTCGATTACGCCGCCTCGACGCCGTTGCGACCCGAGGCGCGCGCGGCTGAGCGCGCCTACGATGAGGCGCCCTATGCCGGCGCCAACCCCAACGCGCTCCACGCGCTGGGCCGCGCCGCGGCGCAGGCGCTCGAGGGCGCGCGGCTCGACATCGCGCGCTCGCTCGGCACACGGGTCCGTCCGAGCGAGATCATCTTCACCTCAGGCGGGACCGAATCCGATCAACTCGCCCTTCTCGGCATCGCTGAGGGCGCGCGCGAGCGCGATCGGCGTCGCTGCCGCGTCGTCACATCGGCGATCGAGCACGACGCCATCCTCGACAATCTGCCCCTCCTGCGCGCGGCGGGCTTCACGGTCGATGTCATCGCCCCCACACGCACGGGCGTCGTGGATCCTCAAGCGGTCAGCGACGCGCTCGGAGATGACGTGGCCCTCGTCTCGATCATGCTGGCGAACAACGAGACCGGCGTCGTGCAGGACGTCGCCGCGATCGCGCGCGCCGCGCATGCGTGCGGCGCCTATCTGCACACCGACGCGATCCAAGGGTATCTCCACCTTCCCGTCGACGTCGACGCGCTCGGCGTCGACGCGCTCTCAATCGCGGCGCACAAGGTGGGCGGCCCTGTGTCATGCGGCGCGCTCTATCTGAGAAGCAGGACGCCGCTCCGCCCGCGCCTCTTCGGCGGGGGACAGGAGGCGGGGCGGCGCGCCGGCACCCAGGACGTGCGGGGCGCGCTCGCATTCGCCGCGGTCGCCCGCGCGCTCGCGCCCCAGATCGCGCCCACGCGCGCGCTGGTCGCCTCACGCGCCGATGCGCTCTACGAACGTCTGCACGCATCAGAGCGCATCCGGGCGAGCATGGGGGATCCCTCCTGCGTCGATCGCCTTCCCGGCATCGTGTCCATCCTCGTCGCAGGCGCCGAGTCAAGCGAGCTCATCTTGCAGCTCGATCGCGCCGGCTTCGAGGTCTCCGCGGGATCAGCATGCTCAAGCGGGTCGTCGGGGCCGAGTCATGTGCTGCGCGCGATGGGCGTTCCCGAGCGCGACGCCGCTGGCGCGCTTCGCATCTCGTTTGACGAGCGCGTGAGCGCAGACGATCTCGATGCGTTCGCGTCGACCCTGCTCGACCTCATCGAAGGAGGCCGCGTATGACCGTGAGCGAGCTCGAGGCGGCCCTCTTCGCCGCATTCCCGCGCACCGATGCCGAGCCGTGGGACCACGTCGGTCGCTCGATCGGCGACCCAGAAGCCGTGGTCGGTGAGGTGCTGGTCGCGCTTGACGCGACCGAGGCGACCGTGCGCGCGGCCGCCGACGCGGGCGCGAACGTGTTGCTCGCGCACCATCCCGTCTACCTCAGCGCGCCCGCGGCCTTCGGCCCGTGCGCCGGGCGCGAGACCCCGCAGGCCGCGGCCGCCATCTACCAGGCAGCGCGATCGGGCGTGTCCATCATCTCGATGCACACGAACCTTGACCGCTCGCGCGCCGCGCGCGAGGCGCTCATGAGCCGTCTCGCCCTCACGCCATCAGGATCGCTCGAGCATCCTGACGACCCAGAAGCGCCCGGCCTCGGCGGCATCGCCGATCATGCGCCTCTTACCCTGAGCGACCTCGCGGATCGCGCCGCGGCGGCGTTCGACGCGCCGCCGCGCATCTGGGGGAGTCCGCGCGCGCAGATCACGCGGACGGCCGTGCTCGGGGGTTCGCTCAGCGATCTCGGCGAGCGCGCGCTCGCGGCCGGCGCGCAGGCGATCGTCTGCGGAGAGGCGGGGTATCATGTGTGCCAGGATCTCGCGGCGCGCGGCTGCGGGGTGATCCTGCTCGGACACGACGCATCTGAGTTGCCGTTCTGCTCGATCCTGCGCGACCACGCGGTGCGCGCGGGCGTCGAGCCCCGCAAGATCCGCATCATGAACCAACATCGATCCTGGTGGGTGCCGGGTGAAAGGGACTGAGATGACCGACGCGCAGACGCTTCTCACCATGCAGGAGCTTGACCTCGCCATCGCGCGCGCTGAGGAGGAGCTCTCGACGCTTCCTGAGCTCAAGGCGCTCGCGCAGCATCGCGGCGCCCTTCAGCGCCTTAAGGCCGAGGCCACGCGCCTCATGGCGGTGCGAAAAGACGTCGAGATCGAGCTCGAGGACCTCGAGGAGCAGCTGACGGCCTGCGAGCAGGCGGTAACCGAGACGCAGGAAGCCGCGGCGCAGCTCACCAACTACCACGAGGTGCAGGATTTCGAGCTCCGGCTCTCCGATCTCGCCAAGCAGCTCGACAAGCTCGCCTTCGCACGCGAGGCGAAGCAGACGGAACTCACCGAGGCGCGCGGACGCGAGGATGAGGTCACCGCGCGCGTGAGCGCCTTCGAGCAGGCCGTGCTCAACGACGCCCAGCGCGCGCGGAGGCGCGCGACCGAGATCCAGTCGCGTCTCGAGGCCGATCGGAAACGGCGCGCCCAGCTTGCCGCCACCCTCGACGCCACCGTGCTCGCGCGGTATGAACAAGCTCTCACGCGACATCGCGGACTCGCGGTCGAGCAGCTCACCGGATCCGTGCCGAGCATCTGCCGCATGACCCTCACCGAGTCGTCGCTGTCCGACCTCGCGAACGGGGACGCCATCGCCGAGTGCCCCTACTGCCACCGGATCCTCATTCGCGACGCAGCGGGGGAGGCCTCATGACCACCGACTCGCACACAACCACGCGCACGGTCCTGCTCTGCGTGACGGGATGCATCGCAGCCTATAAGGCGTGCGAGATCACGCGGCTTCTTCAGAAGCAGGGCGTTCGCGTCAAGGTGCTCATGACCGAGCATGCGACGCGCTTCGTGGGTCCCACGACGTTTCGAGCCCTCACGCATGAGCGCGTCGCGGTCGGGCTCTTCGATGACCCCGAAGACCCCATCCATCACATCTCGCTCGCTCAGGAGGCCGACCTCGTCGTGGTCGCCCCCGCCACGGCGAACATCATCGCCAAGATGGCTCACGGCATCGCCGACGACCTCATGTCAACGACCCTCCTGGCCACGCCGGCTCCCATCCTCGTCGCCCCCGCGATGAACGCGGGGATGTGGCGCGCGGATGCGACGCAAGAGAACATGAGGGTCCTGCGCCGGCGCGGCGTCTTGGTCGTTGGTCCCGGAACAGGCTACCTCGCCTGCGGCGATATCGATGCCGGACGCTTGGCCGAACCCGATGAGATCGTCCGCGCGGCCCTCGATGCCCTGAGCGTCAATACGCTGCTCGCGGGCGAGCGCGTGCTCGTCACCGCCGGGCCCACCTTCGAGCCAATCGACCCCGTGCGCTTCATCGGAAACCGCTCAAGCGGCAAGATGGGTTGCGCGCTCGCCGCGGCGGCACGCGCCGCGGGAGCCTCAGTCACCCTCGTTCTCGGCCCCTGCTCCGCCGAGCCACCCGCCGGCGTCAACCTCGTGCGCGTCGAATCGGCGCGTGAGATGCACGACGCCGCGCTCGCAGCCTTCCAGGATGCGACGATCGCGATCTGCGCGGCCGCGGTCGCCGACTATCGCCCGTGCACGACCGCCGACCATAAGCTCAAGAAGGCCCATGAGCCACTCGAGACCATCGCGCTCGTCGAGAATCCCGACATCCTCGCGGAGCTCGCCGCGATGGCGGGGGAGCGCCGCGTCGTGGGCTTCGCGGCCGAGACCGATGACGTCCTCGCGCACGCGCAGGCGAAGCTCGCCTCGAAGGGATGCGACGCGATCATCGCGAACGACGTCTCCCGCGCTGACTCGGGCTTTGGATCAGAGACCAACAAGACCTGGTTCATCACCTCCGCAGGCGTGCGGGAACTGCCCGTCATGGACAAGCGCTCCTTGGCTGACGAGATCATCCGGCTCATCGCCGAGCTTCCCGAATCCGCCCGCACCTCCTGAGCCCGCTTCCGATCGTCCTCGCGTGGCTACGCGTCTTTTTTCGCTCGGCAGCAGATTTTTGCTTGCGCAATGCGGAGGACTTGAGTAAAGTATGGTGTGCTGTCGGTCAGCAGCATCGCTTCGGGACGTGGCGCAGCTTGGTAGCGCACTTGACTGGGGGTCAAGGGGTCGCTGGTTCGAATCCAGTCGTCCCGACCAGAGGCTTCAAGGGCATCGGGTGACCGATGCCCTTTTCCTATGCGCGCATCGGGCGCGCGGGCCGTTGGGTATCATGCTGCTAACGTATGAGCCACCGAATGGGCGGGGGAGTTCCGTGGGGCTGAGAAAGAAGATCAAACGCGAGCTGATCGGTACCTCTGACTATCCCTCAAACCAGGTGTTCACGATCTCTAACTGCATCACGTTTCTCCGCCTCATCCTCACGATCGTCTTCCTCTTCCTCTTCATCACCGACTACAACCGCTACGTGGCCTTAGCGATCTACGCCATCGCTGCCTCGACCGACTGGCTCGACGGGTACATCGCACGCCGCACGCATACCGTGAGCTGGCTCGGTAAGGTCATGGATCCCATCGTAGACCGCGCGCTCCTGTTCACGGGCGTGGTCGGCCTCGTTGTGCGCGAGGAGCTTCCGGTGTGGATCTGCGTCGTCATCATCGCCCGCGACGCCTACCTCGCCGTGGGCAATATGGTGGTGCAGCACTTCCACAAGCGCCCCATCGACGTTGTCTACACCGGCAAGGCCGCGACGGCGATGCTTCTGATCGGATTCTCCTTCACGCTCTTCGGGGCGCCCCTTGTCACAGGGCCGGCACTCGTTCCGGCGCCCTCCGCGCTCGTCCCCGGGCTCGACGGAACCACCATGCCGCTCGGCATCTTCTTCGTCTACGTCGGCGTCGTGCTCTCCCTGATCACGGCTCTCATCTACACCGGCAAGGGATTCGCCGCGGTCAGGCAGGCGGTTGCCCATCCTGAGGAGGAGGAAGACTTTCTGCACCCTGATATCGTGGAGTCGTAGACCAAAACCATCGAGGCGGCGCTTCGTTCGGACGTTCCTCGGGTAGTATACTGAGAGACGCGCCCTTCGTGGGCGCGTAAGCATATAGAAGCGATGGGAGAGCAAGATGAGACAAGCTCAGGATGCCATGCGCAACGACGGTGCATCAGCCGAGCAGACGCGGGTATTCCGCATGCCGTCAGATGACGCCACTGCTCCCGATCTCATGAAGAACGCGCGCATCGCCCACCCCGTCCTCACGATTATCAAGGGCCCGCAGACCGGCAACACCTTCGAGCTCGACGCGGTCGAGACGAGCGTCGGTCGCGACCCCGCCAACGGCATCTTCTTGAATGACATGACGGTCTCGCGCGCGCATGCCAAGATCGTGCGCCGTCCCACCGGCACCGTCATCGAGGATCTCGGTTCGCTCAACGGAACCTGGGTTGACGGGGCCATCGTCAACGCGGCTCCGCTCCATGATGGCTCCTCGGTTCAGATCGGCACGTTTACGCTGATCTACCATGAGAGCAAACCGGAGCGCATTGAAACAGGAGAGTAGCGGATGGCCGAGCGCAGCTATCTGAGCATCGGCCAAGTCGTCAACTACCTGCGCGGCTCGTATCCCGATCTATCTAACTCCAAGATCCGCTTCCTTGAGGATGAGGGACTCATCACGCCTCATCGCACACCGAAGGGGTATCGCCAGTACTCCAAGGAGGACGTGGATCGGCTCGAGGTCATCCTGCACCTCCAGAAGACGCGCTATATGCCGCTCAGCGCCATCAAGCAGCGCCTCGACAGCGCGACCGACCTTTCCACGCTCGCGTATGAGGTGGGGCTCCTCTCGGACGTTCCGCTCAAGACCGAGCCCAAGGAGACCAAGCAGAAGCTCCATCCCATCGAGAACATCCCCGACCTGCTCGGCGTCAACATCTCGTTCGTACGCCAGCTCGCTGACAACGACCTCATCAGGATCATCAAGAGCCCCAAGAATCGAGAGCTCATCGACGGGCGCGACTTCGACATCATCCGCTCCTGCGCCGAGCTCGCGCGCTTTCATATCGAGCCGCGCAACCTTCGCCAGTATGTCATCTCAGCCAACCGTGAATCCGCCATGTTCGAGCAGGTGCTGATCGGCATGCTCGGCATGGACACAACGGATGAGGATCGCGAGGCAAAGCTCGAGCGCGCCTTCGATAAGCTGCACGATCTCACCGAGCGCGTTCACACCGCCCTGTTGAAGAACCGGGTCTTCGAGTCGCTTCACGCCGTCGCCGCCGATGCGGACGTCGACTCAATCGATGATGAGATCTCGCGCTCCGAGCAGCGCTCGGTCCAGGAGTGAGAACTGAGATCTTAAGTTCAGATGGATGACGCATGAACGCTCTCTGAAGGTTTTCATGAGCCGTCGTGAATCTTCCGCCGCGTCAAGGGGTGCTCACTATACTGAAATGTACTCCGAACCCTCATTTTTTTGCACACGGAGGAGCATACATGATCACCTCGCAGCGCATCGCACGCGCCGCACGCATCGGTCTCATCGCGTCCCTTTCGCTCGGAGTCGCAGCGCCGATCGTGCTCACGCCGACGGCGGCGTACGCCGACACGGAAGATGAGCTTGAGGCCGCGAAGGCCGAGCTCGCTGAGATCGGTGCTGAATACCAGGAGCTTCTTGAGGA
The DNA here is from genome assembly GCA_964558955.1 of uncultured Coriobacteriaceae bacterium. Classification (GTDB taxonomy): domain Bacteria; phylum Actinomycetota; class Coriobacteriia; order Coriobacteriales; family Coriobacteriaceae; genus Coprousia. The sequence continues at coordinate 22,666 of CAZLGF010000004.1, read as the reverse complement.
GCTCCGCGAGGCCGCCGCGCTCTTGGAAGTCACGAGCGGTCTGATCGAGGAGACCACCGAGCAGCTCGCCGAGGCACAGCAGGTGCTCGCGGAGAGCGTGTCCGGTGACTACAAGTCCGGCACCGTCAACTTGCTTCAAGTCCTTCTCGGCTCCAGCGACTTCAACGACCTCGTATCACGGATCTTCTACCTCAACAAGGTCAACGAGGCGCAGGCTGAGGCGATTCAGGCCGTGAAGGATCTGCAGGAGCAGCTTGCCGAGCAGCAGGCCGAGCAGGAGCAGAACCTCGCGGACGCTCAGGCGAGCGTTGATGCGCAGGCGGCGAATCAGGAGCGCGCCCAGGCGCTGGTTGACTCGCTCTCCGAGGAGCTACTTGCGGAGATCGAGGCGGAAGCTGAAGAGGATGAGGACCTCGCTGCGGCGATACAGTCAGCCTCCGATGCCGAGACCAGTCCCGCGTCCGAGATGCCGGTGACCGGCACCACGTCGGATGATTCCTCGTCCGACTCGAGCTCAGACTCCTCTTCGAGCTCAAGCTCTTCAAGCAGTTCATCGAGCTCGAGCTCATCCTCTAGCTCGAGCAGCTCCTCGTCATCTTCGAGTTCGAGCTCTTCCTCGAGTTCGAGTTCCTCAAGTAGCTCATCGAGCTCGAGCAGCTCCTCGTCATCCTCGAGCTCAAGCTCCTCCTCAACCTCGTCAGCCGCGGCGAGCGCCATCACCTACGCGCTCCAGTACGCGGGCTGGCCCTATGTGTACGGTGGCGACAGCCCCTCTGACGGCGGCTTTGACTGCTCGGGACTCGTGTACTACAGCTATCTGCAGGTGGGCATCACGCTGCCGCGCAGCTCTTCGGCCCAGATGAACTACATCAAAACATATGGCCGGTGGACTACGAACGTCAGCGAGCTGCAGTACGGGGACCTCGTGTTCTTCACGGGCCACGTGTCGTTCTACGTCGGGAACGGCATGGTCTTCGGCGCGACCTCCCCGGGTAAGACCGCATCCTATGGCCAGCTCAGCTGGTACGGCACCTTCCTCGGTGGCGGAAATCTCTAGGAATTCCTCCAACACAAGATCACCCATCACACAACGGGATCGCATCCGGTAGGTAGCTGGTGCGATCCCGTTGTGGTGAGTGCATCATCGCGGCACGACGGGATGATAGACGCCTCCGAAAACGCTTCATGTAGTATCGTATATGCCAAGCGGGCTAATACGGATGCATCTTTGGCTGCGGAGATGAAACGTCGTGCGGAGGGGATTCGCCATGAGGTGGGCCATCGTTACCGATTCAAGCTGCAACCTGCGATCCTACATACCGACCGCGCCTGACACGACGTATTCGTTTGCGCCGCTCAAGATCAACATCGCAGGCACGGAATATGTGGACGACGCCGCGCTTGATGTCGATGAGCTCAACCGCCTTGTCGCACTCGAGCAGTCCGCGACGTCGAGTTCCTGTCCAAGCGTGGGGGCGTGGGCGGAGCTGTTCCGCACCGCCGACAACGTCATCGCGATCACCATCTCAGCGAACCTCTCAGGGAGCTTTGAGGCGGCGCGCATGGCGCGTGACCTGGTCACCGGGGAGGGCGGGCACCAGATCCACCTTGTCAACTCGCGCGCCGCGGGCGGCAAGCTCGAGGTCCTCGTCATGCAACTCGATCGGTACCTTACGAATCATCCAGATTGTACGTTTGAGGACGCGTGCGCGTTCATCGATGAGGCGGAGGCCTCGTCGCAGGTGCTCTTCTTGCTTTCAAGCTACGAGAACCTGAGCAAGGCGGGGCGCATGCCCAAGATGGCCGGCGTGCTTGCGAGCCGCCTGAACATTCGGATGCTCGGCACCGCATCTTCGGAGGGGACCATCAAGGTCGTGGGCCCGGCGCGCGGCCAGAAGAAGGTCTTCAGCAAGATCCTCTCCATGATGCGCTCAGATGGCTACGCAGGAGGCATCGTCTGCATCGACCACGTCGACAACGAGCGCGATGCCGAGGCACTTGCTGCGTTGATTCGTGAGAGCTGGCCCACGGCTGAGGTGATATGCATGCCTTGCGGAGGGCTTTGCTCGTACTATGCCGAGGCGAACGGACTCATCATCGGATACGGTTGGGGCTCGTTTCATCGCTAAGCTGCAGCGCGGCTACGCCGAAGCCCGAGCGTGTGAGAGCAGGGGATCGTTAGTCTGGTACTCGTTGTCCTGAGTGAGCTGAGCGCAGCACTGAGTGCAACAGTTTCTCTCGGCATTTCTTCTCGTTGGCATCAACCTTACATAAGATATATTATCGCGAATCGAAAAATCAGAAGGCTCCGTTAAAGGAGCTTAGGGCCAGAGCAATCACTGCGTCCGCCGCTCCATCTGATCAGACCAATCGTCAACTTTGCACCAGTCGTCGACCTTGCACCTCATGGCCGCTTATATCCTTGAGGCGTCTCTCATGCGCGTGAGGTACTGATATGCCGACGTGGCGGCGATCGCTCCATCAGACGCGGCTGTGATGACCTGCCGGAGCTGCTTGGCGCGCACATCACCGGCTGCGTAAAGCCCTGGCGTCGCCGTCGCCATCGACTCGTCGGTTACGATCCCTCCATCGGCGCCGAGCTCCACAAGGTCCTCAACAAGAGCGCTGTTTGGAACGGTTCCCGCGAAGACGAAGATGCCCACCGAGCCCGCATCAAACCGCTCCGTCCACTGCTCATGCGTCTTGGTATCGCGGAACGTGATCGAGGTCATGAGCGCCTCACCGTCGACGCCGACTATTGACGTCTCAAATCGCACGGACACGTTGTCGCGCGCGAGCAAGCGATCGACCACGCCCTGAGGCGCGCGAAACTCATCGCGCCGGACAACCATGATGACCTCAGAGGCGATGTTGGCCAGGAAGAGCCCCTCCTCGCACGCCGCGTTACCGCCACCGACCACGTATACGCGCTTGTTGCGGTAGAACATGCCGTCACAGGTCGCGCAGTACGATATGCCCCTTCCTCGAAATGTGTCCTCACCCACGAACCCCGCGGTCCGCGGCGAGGCGCCCGTCGCAATGATGACGGCAGGCGCGGTATACGAGCTCGATCCAGCCTTGACCTCAAACGCACCGGACGCACACCGTGAGATGGCCTCGACCGCCCCATACGCCGACCTCACGCCCAGAGCCTCGGCGTGAGACTGAAACTTCATACCGAGCTCAGCGCCCGTCATGCCGGGAAGGCCGGGATAATTCTCGACCTCATCGGTCGTCGCGATCTGCCCACCTGGCATGCCTTGCTCGATCACGACGGTGTCGAGCGCGGCGCGCGCGGCGTAGATCCCCGCGGCGTAGCCCGCCGGTCCGCCGCCAATGATGATGAGATCGCTCGTGGTGGGTTCAGCCATGATTTCTCCTTCACGAGATGACGTTGATCTATGCACACGCTTTGCTGATACCCAAAACAAGGGGTACCTTCAAACAGTGCACTACAATGGGCAGACCGAACACGCCTAGGAAGGCAATGCATGACATCAAACGGCATGCAGGCTGATCAGCCGCAGCCTTCATCAGGAGCCTCCCTCCCGATCGCTGACGATAACGAGCCCGCTGACGCGTCCGCGCCTGTCATCACGAAGCACTTCGCTGAGCTCTATCTTGGTGAAAAGCCCGCGCACACAAGATAGCGGCTCAGTAACCGTCCATTCGACCATCCGCACACTGAGCACGACCGTCATACGTCGAGCACGCACAACGCACGCAGCCCCGTGTCTCACGTGAGAGGCACGGGGCTGGCGTTTCAGATCGAGGCAAGCCTCATAGCGCGCGTGCGTGGACACGCGCTGCAGACGAATGCCCGCGCGCGTCGATTGCAGGCGCTTAGACCAGCAGGAAGTATGCGAGGAACGCGACGGCGGCGACCCACATGAGCGGACGGATCTCCTTCACGTGACCGGTCACGACGGCGACGATCACATAGGTGATGAAGCCCATGCCGATGCCGTTGGAGATCGAGTAGGTCAGCGGAATGCCGGCGATGATCATGAACGCAGGGAAGCCCTGGAGCACGTCGTTCCAATCGATCGCCATGACCTCGCTCATCATGAGGAAGCCGACGAACACGAGCGCGCCGCAGGTCGCAGCGGACGGAACGCAGCTGATGATCGGCGAGAAGAAGGCGGCAAGCAGGAAGAGCACGCCCGTAACCACCGAGGTGAGACCGGAGCGGCCACCATCAGCGGCACCTGAGGCGGACTCGACGAACGTGGTGATCGAGGAGGCGCCCAGAAGACCGCCGACTGCGGCGGCGATGGAGTCGACGATGAGAATGGGACGGATGTCCTCGACGTTGCCGTCCTCGGTCAGGAACTCGCCCGGCTTCGCAACGGCCATGGCGGTGCCCATGGTATCGAAGAAGTCGCTCATCATGAGCGAGAACGCAAAGAGCAGAAGCGTCGGCGTGGTGAGCACGCCCAGCAGGCCCAGAACGCCGTCCTCGCCGGTCTGAAGCGGGGCGCCGAACGTCGAGAAGTCGAGCGGGGCGATGATGCCACTGGGAATCGAGGTGACGCCGAGCGGGATGCCGATGACCGCGGAGATGAGGATGCTCCAGAGCAGAGCACCCTTGACGTGAAGGGCATAGAGCACCACGGTGAGCACGATCGAGATGACGCCGACGACGAAGGAGGCGCTCGTCACATCACCGATGGAGACCATGGTGGACTCGTTCGCAACGATGATCCCGGCGTCAGCGAGACCGATCATGGCGATGAAGAGGCCGAGACCGATCGAGATGCCGTGGCGCAGCGTCACGGGGATGGCCTCCATGATGGCCTCGCGCAGACCGCAAAGCACGAGTATGAGGATCGCAACGCCCTCGACGAAGATGACGGACATGGCCGTCTGCCAGCTGAGGCCCATGGAGGCGCACAGCGTGTAGGCAACGATCGAGTTGATGCCCATACCCGACGCGCAGGCCAGCGGACGGTTCGCGAAGATGCCCATGGCGATCGTCATGATGCCCGCGCCAAGGCAGGTCGCCGTGACGGCGGCGGTCGACGGGATGCCGGCGGCCGTGAGAATGCTCGGGTTCACGACGATGATGTACGCCATGGCCAAGAACGTCGTCAGGCCAGCGCGCACCTCCGTCGCGGTGTTAGAACCGCGCTCGTTGAGTTTGAAGAACGTTTCCATCTAGTCCCCTTTTCCTTTGATGCGTGTTCTTCCTATGTGCTCGGATGCCTAGACGGCACCGCTTGAGCCGAATCCCCCGGTCCCACGATCGGTCGCGTCGAGCTCCTCGACCTCGACGAGCGAGACGACGGGCACCTCCTGGATCACGAGTTGGGCGATGCGCTCCCCACGCTCAATGTGGATCGTCTCATGCGCATCGCAATTGATGACGATGATCTTGAGCTCACCGCGATAGTGAGCGTCGATGAGACCAGGTGTGTTGAGGACGGAAAGACCGCGCTTGATCGCCATGCCGCTGCGCGGCTGAACGAAACCCGCGTACCCGTCAGGCAATGCGATGGCGAGCCCGGTGGGAACGAGCGCTCGCTCGAACGGAGCGAGATCGATGGTCGCGTTCGCACGGAGATCAAGCCCCGCGTCCCCGGCATACGCATAGGTAGGAAGTTCGACGGAAGGATCGAGCCGCTTGATGGGCACCTGAATCGAAGCCACGGAATCACCCCAACTTGTTGAGCTCGTCAACGAACTCGTTGACATCTTGGAAGTCTCGGTAGACGGAGGCGAATCTGATGTAGGCGACCTTATCAAGCGCTGCAAGGCGCTTGAGCACCATGTCACCGATCTGATGCGACGTAACGGCGGTGAAGGGCGTGCTGCGGATCTCTTGCTCAATCCCATCGATCAGCTCGTTGAGCGTTGTCAGGTCGATGTCGCGCTTGATCGTGGCGCGCATGAGGCCGACCAAGAGCTTGTTGCGATCGAACGGCTGACGCGAACCATCGCTCTTGATGACCTCGATCGGATCCTCGCAGCGCTCGAACGTGGTGAAGCGGTATCCGCATCCGCGGCACTCGCGGCGGCGCTTGATCGCGTTGGTCTTGTCCTGCATGCGCGAATCGATGACGCGCGTATCGTCACCCCCGCATTTCGGACACCGCATGAGACCTCCTCGTCAACTAAAACCTAACAAGGATACCACGAGCTGCGCGCTCATGCGCGCCGTGGAGACACGGGAGCGATCTCGAAACATACGGCAGCTCTGAGCAGGCGACTATGCGCGCTCAACGCGAGCGGAAGGGAACGGCGCGCCCCTAGGAGACAGGTACGACAAGCTCCATACCAGGTTGAAGCGTTCCCTGCTCGAGCTCATTGAGCTCGCGGATGACCTCGACGACATCCTGCGTGCTCAGCCCATCGACTCCATGCTCGGCCGCGATTGACCAGAGGGAGTCCCCGGCGCTGACGGCGACGGAGGTGGTCTCGACCGTGGCGACCGCCTCCGCGCGCGCGACCGACCGACCGACTGTCACGGTCCATCCAACGGCGATCAGACTGGTAACGAGAAGGACGATGAGGGCGATGCCGAGAACGGGGTTGATTGCTCGAGGTTGTGGCCCACGATAGGAGGAGACGGCGCCATCGATAATGGTGAATGACGGCGTGTCAGCTGATTCGAAGCTGAGGGCGAGGTTGCCGTTCACGAGGAAGCTCTGCGGATTCATGGCTGCTCCTTTCTCAGTGCGTCACCTCTTGGTTATACCGGCTCGCCCGGACAAAAAATGACTGGCGCAAGAACGAGTGTTCGTCTACGATTATAGGCGAACAGTTGTTCTTGGCAAGCAAAATTCGAACATATGTTTGCACGGGTGAAGGAGACGCCATGGCGCGCACGATCAGCAAGCGACAGCAGCAGATCTATGAGTTCATTCGCTCGTACCAGCTTGAGAAGGGCTATCCTCCCAGCGTGCGCGAGATGGCCGCTGCCGTGGGCCTCTCCTCGCCCTCAACGGTTCACGCGCATCTCTCGGTCCTCGAGGAGCGCGGCCTCATCAAGCGCGACTCCACGAAGCCCCGCGCGCTCGAGGTCTTCAACGAGGACGGCACCTCGACGCAACGCCCCGAAGCCCCAGAGGCTCCCGATCGCGGAACGATCACCCTCCCCTTGGTGGGACGCGTCGCGGCCGGCATGCCCATCTTGGCCGAACAGAATATCGAGGACACGTTCACCGTGCCCACGGAGATCGCGACGGACGCCAGCTCGTTCGTCCTCGAGGTTCACGGGGACTCGATGATCAACGCCGGCATCTTCAATGGTGACTACCTCATCGTTCGCGAGCAGAAGAGCGCTATGAACGGCGAGATCGTGGTCGCCATGATCGATGGGGAGGCAACGGTGAAGACGTTCTACAAGGAGCAGGGTCGGGTTCGCCTTCAGCCTGAGAATGACGCCATGGAGCCCATCATCGTGCAAAGCCCCGTGATCCTCGGCAAGGTCGTCGCGCTCATGCGTCGCTTCTAGCCGATGGAGAGCACCGCGCCACACGAAAGCTCCCGCGCCCGCGTCACGGTGCTCGACACCGCGCGCGGGCTCGCCATCGTCTCGATGGTGCTGTTCCATGCCTGTTATGACCTTGCGTACCTCGCCGGGTACGATCTTCCCTGGTTCACGCAGACCATCGTTCAGAACGCGTGGAGCGCGTCGATCAGCTGGACGTTCCTGTTTCTCGCCGGTTGGATGACGAGTCTCTCCCGCAGCAACATCCGGCGCGGCCTGATCTACGCGGCCATCGCCCTGCTCGTCTACATCGCGACGTCGATCGCCGGCGTCGACACGGCGATCAGTTTCGGCATCATCTACTGCATGGCCGCATGCACGCTGCTCTGGGCGTGCGCCGCGCCGATGCTCTCACGCGTGCCCTCCGCAGCGGGGATCGTCGCATCGTTCGCGCTCTTCGCCCTGACCTATGGCATCCCTCGCGTTCGCTACGGCATCGCAGGCCTCGCCTGGCTCGGATTCCCCTCGGAGGCGTTCTCGTCAGGGGACTACTACCCGCTCCTCCCCTACTGCTTCATGTATCTCGCCGGCGCCTTCGCGGCACGCCTCTTCATGCAGCGCGCGAAGCGCTACCCAGCCTGGATGCTGCGTGACTGGTGCCATCCCCTCACCGTGATCGGCACCAAAAGCCTCGCCATCTACGTGATCCATCAACCGGTGCTGCTCGCGCTCGTGCTGGCGCTACCCCGTTGATCGGGGTCCGGCGCGCCGTCGCTCGAGGTGATGGCGTACGCCCGTAGTTGACGTGCGATGCGCGGCGCAACACGGGCAATGAGGTGCGTTCCGGCACCCTCATACTCTTCGAGGAGCACGCGGCCCTGGTCGTGCACGAGCTTCACGAGCGCGCCTTCCCGATAGGGCACCACCGCGTCGATGAGCTCGTCGCGCGCGGTCGCCTCACGTCCGATGCGTTCCACGAGCAGCTCGATCCCCTCGCCGGTCTTGGTGGAAATGAGCGGACACTCGGGATGCCGTGCCCGCACGGCGCACGCCTCAGTCGCATCCAGAAGATCCGCCTTGTTATACACCGTGATCGTGGGCACCTCGCCCGCTCCGATCTCCGCGAGGACGCGATGGACCGCGTCGAGATGCCGCACGAAGTCGCGATCAGAGATGTCGACGACATTCAGGATGAGGTCGGCCTCTCGAACCTCGGACAACGTCGACTTGAAGGCTTCGATCAGCCCATGCGGCAGCTTCTGGATGAATCCGACCGTGTCCGTCAGCGTCATGGCGCGCCCGCCGGGGAGCCGGAGCGCACGTGTCGTGGGATCGAGCGTGGCGAACAGCTTGTCCTGGGCGTACACCGAAGATCCGGTGAGGTAGTTGAGAAGCGAGGACTTGCCAGCGTTGGTGTAACCAGCAAGCGCCACGCGAAAGGCCGCGGATGCGATCCTGCTCTTGGACTGGACGGACCGCCGCTTCTCGATCACCGCGAGCTCCCGCCTCAGCGCCGCGATGCGATCGCGGATGAGGCGACGGTCGACCTCAAGCTGGGTCTCGCCCTGACCGAAACGGCTTCCGATGCCACCACGCGTCTGCTCTTTGGCGAGGTGCGACCACATGCCTCGCAAGCGCGGGAGCAAGTATTGCAGCTGCGCCAACTGCACTTGCAGGCGGCCCTCACGCGTCGTGGCATGCAGGCCGAAGATGTCGAGGATGAGCGCCGTGCGGTCGATGATCTTCACGGGCTCCCCCACCGCCCGCTCGAGATTCGCCTGCTGCGAGGGGGTGAGGTCCTCATCGAAGATGACGACGTCGGCTTCGAGGCGCTGAACGAGATCGCACAGCTCCTGCACCTTGCCCGAGCCGATGAAGGTCCGGGGCTGGGGTCGGTCAAGGCGCTGCGTGAGGCGCGCGACGGTGATCGCTCCCGCGGTCTCAGCGAGACGCTCCAGCTCGTCGAGCGTGCGGTCGACGGGCCACGAGCCGCCGGAGCGCCACTCGATGCCCACGAGAACGGCTCGTTCGGGCGCGGGCGCTGTGGGGACCAGCGGAAACCGAGCCATGTCAGACTCCCTCCCTCGCGCAGATCAGCTCGAACGCCGCGTCCTCATCATATGTGTCGCAATCGATCCAGACGATACGCGGATCACGTCGAAACCAAGTGAGCTGTCGCTTGGCGTAGCGACGCGAGCGCAGCTTGATGTGCTCGCGCGCCTCATCGAGGGTGCAGCGGCCATCCAGGTAGTCAAGGACCTCCTGATAGCCGATGGCCTGGCGTGCCGTGAGCGCGTCCGCGAAGCCAGCGTCCGCGAGACGCCGCACCTCATCGATCAAGCCATCCTCGAACATGAAGTCAACGCGGCGGTTGATGCGGTCGTAGAGGCGCGCTCGATCCATGGTGAGCGCGTAGGCGTGGAAGGCGTAATGCGCCGGCACCTCGGAGAAGCGTTCCTTCTGACGCGCATACGAGACCCCCTCGTCAGCCATCTCGAGGGCACGGATGACGCGGCGGACGTTATGGGGGTGAATGACCGCCGCGCTCTCAGGATCACGCGCGCGCAACAGCTCATACAGCCCGTCCACGCCGAGCTCGGCCGCACGCTCCTCGTAGCGCTGACGCGCCGCGCTCCCCAGCTCTCCTGCAGGAAAGCTCATCTCATCAAGGGCGGCACGCACGTACAGACCCGTGCCGCCGCAGATGACGGGGACCACCCCATCCTCACGAGCCTCGTCGATAAGGGCGCGCGCATCGCGCTGAAACAACGCGGCCGCATAGGGCTCATCGGGATCAACGATGTCGATGAGCACGAGGGGCGCCGTCCGCTCCTCGGGGCGCATCTTCGCCGTGCCGATGTCCATTCCCCGGTACACCTGCATCGCGTCGGCCGAGATCACGAACGACCCCAGGTGGGCGGCGAGGCGGTCTGCAAGCGAGCTCTTGCCGACCGCGGTCGGTCCCACGATCGCGATGACCTCGGTCATCGAGGCGTCCCGCAAACGGTGCCGGAGAGATACCACGTGCGCGCGCGATCAATCGCAACGTCAACGATGCGGCCGACGAGGCTCGACGCGTCGATGCCTTCGGGAACGGGCGCGTGCACCGTCTGGTTCTTCGGTGATTTGCCTTGGAGCATGCCCGCATCCTTCTTCGAGGTTCCCTCGATGAGGGTCGGGATCGTTTGGCCGAGCTCATGCTGATTGAAATCGTAGGCAGTCTCTTCGATAACGTGCACCAAGCGATCAAAGCGGTCCTGGATGACCTCACGCGGCGTATCGTCAGGCATGCGCGCTGCCGGGGTCCCCTCCCGTCGAGAGTAAATGAACGTGAACGCCTGCGCGTAGCGCGCCTCCGCGGCAAGCGAGAGCGTGTCAACGAAATCCTCCTCGGTCTCGCCCGGAAAGCCGACGATGATATCGGTCGTGAGCGCGATTCCGGGAATGCGCGCGCGGATGCGCTCCACGAGATCGAGGTACGCCTCACGCGTGTAGCGGCGATTCATGAGCTTGAGGATGCGGTTGGATCCCGATTGCACCGCGAGATGGAGGTGGGGCATGACCGCAGGGACCTCGGCCATGGCATCGATCGTCTCCGGCAGCAGATCCTTCGGGTGCGACGAGGTGAAGCGGATGCGCTCGATACCCGTATCGCCCACGGCGCGAAGCAGCTCAGCGAAGCGCGGATCCCCTGATTGGTCACGCCCATACGAGTTCACGTTCTGTCCAAGGAGCGTGACCTCGCGCACGCCGGCGCGCACGAGCCCGGCGACCTCGTCGACGATCTGCTCAAAGGGACGGCTCTTCTCGCGTCCGCGCACATAGGGCACGATGCAATAGCTGCAGAAGTTGTTGCAGCCCGTCATGATGGGCACCCAGGCGTGATAGGTCGTCTCACGATGCCAGGGCATCGACGTGGCGTCCGCATCGGCGGACTCAGCGACGAGCACGTGGCGCTCGCCATCCTCGAACGCCGCCTCAATCAGATCGGCCACGTGCGTGATGGAGTGCGTGCCGAAGATCACGCTCACGTTGTCGACGTTGGTGAGGAGCCCCTCGCCGTCGCGTTGAGCGATGCAGCCGCCCACGGCGATCACACGCGTCCCCGAGGGCGGGGCGGGCAGGCTCTTCATCGATGAGCACTGACCATAGAGGCGCTGATCGGCGGCCTCACGAACGCAGCACGTCATGAAGACGACGATGTCCGCGTGGGCAGGGTCCGCGACCTCGAGACACCCGCAGGAATCAAGCAAGCCGCTCACGCGCTCAGCGTCATGAAGGTTCATCTGGCAGCCGAACGTGCGAATGAAATAGGTTTTCCCAGCAAGTTGACGCGTCATCGATGATCGCCCTTCCTGTGTCTACGCGATCGACTGCAGATCGGAGGTGTCGATGACCTCAGACGCGGGAGCGTTGACAGCGTGCACGCAGATGGTGAGCCGGATGGCGGTGCGCGCCTCACCGTTGATGAGGACATCGGAGAACACCGGAGTGCACGAAATGTCGAGACCGACGGGGATCAGAAACCCGCGCGCGATGGCGGTCGCCTTGATGGCTTGGTTGACGGCGCCGGCGCCCACGCATTGCATGGTGACGGGAACTCCGTCTTTCACCATGCCGGCGATGGCTCCGGCGACCGATGCGGGGGACGACTTGCTCGAGACCTTCAGGTAATCCATGAACCGCGCTCCTGCGTGCCCGTATGAGTATGCTGCGTTCGTGCTACATGTGTCGTTTGAGAATACCCCATGGTAGAAGGCACCGCAAGGCGCGTCATTCGTCCTTTCCCACCGGAATGGTGACCTGAATGGCATCGCCTGAGACGCGGATGCGAGGCTCGCCCGTGATGGTGAGATAGTAGCGCTCGGCGAGAATGGAGAAGTCGCGCTCGAGCGCGCGCGAGAACTCATCCAGATCGTCACGGGCGATCTTGAGACCGCGACGATCGCGGGTGAGGTCAACGGTCGTCTCGCGCGGGCGCCTCGTCCGCTCGCGCAGGATCTTCGACGCAACGCTTCGCACGGGCTTGATGGAGCCGGCAAGGATGCGATGGGCCGTGCGCTCGGAGAGTTCAAGCCCCAGCCCCGCCGCGATGCGGATGAAGTCCGCGGCATCGGTAGCGAGACCCAACCGCTCCGTCACGGGAAGCTCCTCCTCATCATCGATGAAGAGTAAGCGCGAGGCATCGAGCGCATGGTTGGCATGCGCATAGAGGGTGGACGCGATCTCGGTGGGCGAACCGAGATAGACGTCGCACCCATGAAGGGACTCGAGCGCGAACTCGCAGGCCGCGCGGATGATGTTGTGCGGCCCTTTCACACAGGCAAGGACCCCGTCATCGTCTTTCGCGACGAGCGGCCACGTCGACTGATCGGCGCGCTCGGGAAGCTCGTCCGTATCCGCCACGACCGAGAAGACCGTGCCCCGCCCCTCGCCCGAGGTGACGACGCGCGCTTCCTCGCAGTTCTCACGGATCGAGTAGAGCGCCATGCCGCGCCCATGCACGCCCCAGCGATCCATCTTCATACGCTCGAGCTTGGAGGTGACGCGCGCTTCGAAGATGCGCTCCCGCATATCCGCGGGAACGCCGCACCCGTCATCAAGCATGATGAGGGTGCGGCGCGTCTCAGTCTTAGACAGCGCGAGGTATACGGACCCCGCGCCTGCGTCGCGCGCGTTGCGAAGCATCTCGATGACGATGTCCTCGACGCGCCGGATGTCGTGCTTCGCCTGGCGACGCTCCGCCTCGGAGACGCGCAGGCGCACGTACCCCGCGCCGAGATTCTCCTCGACGCGCAGATTGCTCTCGCCGGTCACCGACGTGATGAATGAGATGAGCTCGCTGGGCTCGCTCATGAGAGGCTATTTCGCGATGCCGACCGCACGGCTTTCGCGGATGACGACGACGCGCACCTGACCGGGGTAGTCCATCTCCTCCTCGATCTGATGGGCGATGTCATGCGCGAGAACGGTCGCCTCGGCGTCGGAGATCTTATCAGGCTGCACCATGACGTGCACCTCGCGCCCCGCCTGCATCGCGTAGGTCCGCTCGACGCCCTCATGCGCATTGGCGATCTGCTCGAGCTTCTCAAGACGCTTGATGTAGTTCTCAGCGGACTCACGACGGGCTCCCGGACGTGACGCCGAGATGGCGTCTGCCGCCATGACGAGGACGGCAATGACCGAGTCGGGATCGACGTCGCCATGATGGGCCTCGATGGCGTGAACGATCTCGCGCTTCTCGCCGTAGCGGCGGGCCAGGTCGGCGCCGATCACGGCATGCGGACCCTCGACCTCATGATCGATGGCCTTGCCGAGGTCGTGCAGCAAGCCCGCGCGCTGCGCGTCCGCGACGTTGACCCTGAGTTCAGAAGCCATGATGCCGCAAAGCTCGGCCACCTCGAGCGAGTGGTTGAGAACGTTCTGCCCGAACGAGGTGCGATAGCGCAGCGCACCGAGGGTCTTAACGAGCTCAGGGTGTAGGTCGTGGATGCCGACATCGAACGCAGCCTGCTCACCGGCCTCCTGAACGCGCTGCTGCACGAGGGCGGAGGCCTTCTGATACATCTCCTCGATGCGCGCCGGATGGATGCGACCATCGGCGATGAGGTTCTCGAGTGCGACGCGAGCGGTCTCGCGGCGAACAGGATCGAAGCTCGAGAGCACGACGGTCTCGGGCGTGTCATCGATGACGAGGTTCACGCCGGACACCTGCTCGAAGGTGCGAATGTTGCGCCCCTCGCGGCCGATGATGCGACCCTTGAGATCATCGGAGGGAATGTGGACGGAGGTGACGGTGACCTCGGCGGTGTGATCAGCCGCGCAGCGCTGGATCGCAAGGGAGATGATCTCCTGCGCGGTCTTGTGGCATTCGGCCCTGACCTTCTGCTCGCTCTCACGGATAATCGTCGCGGCCTCATGCGTGACCTCGCCACGGACCTTGTCAAGCAGCTCCTGGTGGGCGTCTTCGCGCGTGAGGTCGGAGATGCGCTCGAGCTCGGCGGTCTGCTTCGCGACGAGCTCGGCGAGCTCGCGGTTGCGCTTCTCAACCTGACCGGCCTGGCTCGAGAGCTGGTGCTCACGCTTGTCGAGCGCGTCGTTGCGCCGATCAAGCGACTCCTCGCGCTGCATGATGCGGTTCTCGAGGGCGCGCAGCTCCTTCTTGCGCTGCTTCTCATCGGCCTCGGCCGCCTGCTTGCTTTGGATGATCTCCTCTTTCGCCTCGAGGAGCGCTTCCTTCTTCAGGGTCTCAGCCTGCCGTTGCGCATCGTCGATGAGCTGGTCTGCCTTCACGCGAGCCGACTCGACGTGCGCGTCGGCCTCGCGGAGGCTCCCCTGCTTGGCGCTGCGCATGGCGACCACGGCACCGCCGGCACCGAGTGCCAGGCAGATGATCCCGATCACGATCTCCATGCCCTACTCCTTTAAATGCAGTGAATGTCATCATGAAGCGGCGCGCGTGAGCGCGCCCGACATTTGCGCGGAGTATAGGCACCCGCTTAGAAATATGGAAGCGTTCCTCAGCCGTGCATCGAGAAACGTATGCGCAATCTCATCAACGATGAGCGTATACCACAAGGCAAATGACGTGAATAATCGTACTTTGAGCAGCACCAAGTGTCAATTGCAAGGATCTTGTCAAGAGACGCGCCCGATGGTCTACACCGTGTTTCGCTCACGCTCCGCAAGCCGCTCGCGCGTGGCCTCCGACGCCACCTCATAGGAAAACCCCTTCGCGATGAGGTGACGCGCGAGTTTTTCGAACGCGCGAGATTCGGGAACGCGCTTGCGGGCGAGGATCGCGCGGGCGCGCTCAAGATCATCATCGGCAGAAAAGAAGCGCTCAGGGTAGCCCTCGAGATCCTCCAGCGCGACGCCGCGGTGGATGAGCTCGTGCTCAATTTTGCGCCGTCCCCATCCCCGGCGCTTGCGCTCCTCGATGAACTGGACGCAGAAGCGCGCGTCATCGAGGTACCGAGCTGCGTGAGCGCGCGAGAGCGCTGCCTCGACGCTCTCCGGGCGGTAGCCTGCGCACGTGAGCTTACGAGCCGCCTCGGCGCGAGCATGATCGCGCCGGGCAAGCATCTCGACGAGCGCCGTGAAGCAGGCCTCGTCCTCACGCGCGAAGACGTGCGCGCGCAGAGTGCGGTACGGCAGCGGAAGATCGAGCTCATCCTGCTCGACAAGGCGAGCGACTCGCACGGGGACGAACAGAGTGCGCTCGCGCGCATCATCGCCCGTGGTGATGATGCGCGCGGCGGGCTTCTTGCTTAAGGGCTGAGCTGACGTTGCGCGGGCGGCGCGGCTGGGATAGGCGAACGCGATCTCAGTGACGAGGACGTCGGTTTCCATGAGGGCCCGTCAGCGCCTAGGCGTCGATGCCGTCCATCGAAACGGCCTCGCCAACCGGCTCATCGGAGAGCTCGAGACCGCACGCGACACGCACGCGATGCTCGATCTCGGATGCGAGCTCGGGGTTCTTGCGCAGGAACTCCTTGGCTGCCTCGCGGCCCTGTCCCAAACGCTCGGACTGATAGGTGTACCAGGCACCCGACTTGTTGACGATGTCGCAGTCGACCGCCATGTCGAGAATCGAGCCCTCTTTGGAAATGCCCGTGCCATACATGATGTCGAACTCGGCGCTGCGGAAGGGCGGTGCGACCTTGTTCTTGACGACCTTGGCGCGCACGCGGTTGCCGATGACCTCCCCGTTGCTCTTGATGCTGTCGACGCGGCGAATATCGATGCGGACCGACGAGAAGAACTTCAGCGCTCGACCGCCCGTGGTGGTCTCGGGGTTTCCGAACATGACGCCGATCTTCTCGCGCAGCTGGTTGATGAAGATGCACGTGGTCTTCGACTTGGCAAGCGAGCCGGCGAGCTTGCGGAGGGCCTGGCTCATCAGGCGCGCCTGAAGGCCCACCGTGGTATCGCCGATCTCGCCCTCGATCTCAGCCCGAGGAACGAGCGCGGCAACCGAGTCGATGACCACGGCGTCGATGGCCCCGGAGCGAACGAGCATGTCGCAGATCTCAAGCGCCTGCTCGCCGGTGTCGGGCTGGGAAATGAGCACTTCGTCGATATCGACGCCGATGCGCGCCGCGTAACCAGGGTCGAGCGCGTGCTCGGCGTCGATGAACGCGACGACGCCGCCGAGGGCCTGCGCCTCGGCGAGGATCTCGAGCGAGAGCGTGGTCTTACCTGAGGACTCGGGCCCGTAGATCTCGATGATGCGACCGCGTGGAACCCCGCCGATACCGAGCGCGGCGTCGAGCGCGAGAGCGCCGGTGGGAATGGCCTCGATCTCAAGCTCGGGGCCACCGTCCCCGTAGCGCATGATGGAGCCGGTGCCGAACTTCTTGATGATGTCGGCCTTGGTTGCCTCGATCATCTTCTCGCGATCCTCACCGGTGGTGCGCTCGTGAACCTGCTTGGTGGGCGCGGAACTCTTTGCCATGCTGCCTCCTCGTAATTGGTCTTGCAGGATCATAACCGAACAGCTGTTCGTCGTCAAGCTGTTCGCACCGATCGTACGGGAGGCCTCTGCGCGCATTCTCACAAGTCAAACGGGGCCGGGCGCAGTGAATCCAAACGGGATCGCAGGTGAATCTTACGGGCTCACGCCGCGCAGTAGGGTAAGCGCGCCGACCTGCACATCCTATGCGCGCGAGCGCGTGCCACAGGCACGCTCATCGCATGCTGAGCAGAGCAGCTCGAGCGCGCGATCCGCGGCGGCGCGGCGGACGGCAGCGCGGTCGCCGCTGAAAACGCAGCGCACGACCTCGGTGCCGCGCGCGGTTGAAAGACCGAGATACACCGTTCCAACCGGATCGACGTCGGTGCCGCCATCAGGGCCCGCGTATCCCGTGACGCTCACGGCGACATCGGCCTCGAAGACCCGCCGTGCACCCTCAGCCATCTCGCGCGCGCATTCCACCGACACGGCCGTGTAGGTGGCGAGCGTCTCCTCGGACACCCCGAGCACCCGGTGCTTGATGCGCTCGGTGTAGGTCACGGCGCCACCTGCGAGCACGGCGGACGCGCCGGGCACGTCAGCGATGGTCGCGGCGACGAGCCCTGCGGTGCAGGACTCAGCGGTCGAGACGCGCAGACCAGCCGACTGCGCCACGGCTACAAGACGCCGGGCGCGCTCGTTAACGCAGCTATCCATGGGATCGACCCTACACGCGAAAGACGATGGCGCGCGCGTTCCAGAAATACTGCAGGCCCGAGATCACCGTGAGCACCACCGCGGCGATCATGAGCGCTTGCGCGATGCCGAGCAGCCACGTATACGCCGTGCCGAAGCCGAGCACGCTCGCGCTGAACGCGATGTAGAAGCAGCAGAGCGAGACCATGGTCACCGCCGTCTTGGCCTTGCCGAGGTCGTCGGCCGCGATGACCTCGCCCGCCGCGCTCGCGACCATCCGCAGCGCGCTCACGAGCAGCTCGCGGAACAGAATGATCAAGACAAACCACACGCTCACCACGTTTTGGTCGAGCAGTAGCAGCAGCGCCGAGAACACGAGCAGCTTATCGGCGATGGGATCGAGAAACTTGCCGAAGTCGGTGATCTCGTGCCGACGCCGCGCGAGCGATCCATCAAGCTTGTCCGTCAGGCTGAGCGCGATGTAGATGACGCACGCGGCGATCGTGAGCCCTACCTTGAGGGAGCCCATCTCGGCGCGATAGGCTACGCGCGCGAGCACCATGAACACCGGGATGAAAAGGATGCGCACGCAGGTGATGATGTTTGCGGGCGTCCAGATGCTCGTGAGCTCACCTTGGTCGTTTCGGGCCATGACCACTCCTATGCAACAACATGTCCGATCAGCTCGTAGCAGAAGCTATCGGTTAATTGTACCCGTACGATGTCTCCGACGGTCGCCTCGGCGGCATCGAGATGCACCGCACCATCGGAATCAGGCGCCTGGAACCATGCATGCCCGATGAGCTCGACCCCGTCATCGGTCTCCTCGATGCCGTCAACGATGACGTCGATCGTCTCGCCCACATGCGCGGCCGTCGCGGCGAATCCGAGAGCCTCGGCGAGGTCTTGGGCCGCCTGGGCGCGCTCGAGCTTGACGTCGTCGGCGATCTGCCCATCCATGCGCGCCGCGAGGGTGCCGTCCTCCTGCGAGTACGCGAACACGCTCGTGTAGTCGAATCCCACGCGGTCCATGAAGCCGAGCAGCTCTTCAAACTCCTCGTCGGTCTCGGTTGGAAAGCCCACGAGCGCGGTCGAGCGGATGACCATGCCCGGTATCTCCCGCCGCAGGCGCGCGAAGAGCTCCTCATACGCCGCCGCCGAGCCGCTGCGGCGCATGAGACCCAAGACGCGCTCGGAGCAGTGCTGCACGGGGATGTCGATATAGGGAAGGACCTCGGGAACCGTTCGAAACGTCTCGATGAGCTCGTCGGTCATCCCCTCGGGCTGCAGGTAGAGCGCGCGGATCCAAACGCGCGCGGGCCGCAGCGCCGCGGCGAGCGCGCGCATGAGCGCGGCCAAAGTGCGCGGACCCGTGGCATCCTCGGGCAGATCGCTCCCCCACACGCCCGTATCCTGCCCGATGAGCACGAGCTCGCGCACGCCCCCGGCGACGAGCTCGCGCGCCTCGGCGATGATCGACGCGGCCGCGCGCGACCGATAGCGGCCGCGAATGTAGGGGATCGCGCAGAAGCTGCAGAGTCGGTTGCAACCGTCCGAGATCTTGAGGTAGGCGACGGCCCCCTCGACCGTGCGCTTCACCTCGGGCGCGGACGCGGGCACCGCGCGCTCGACCCCAAGGAGCTGATCGACCACCTCGACGATCCCGTCTTCCTCGTCCGTGCGCACGAACGCCGCGACCTCAGGGAGCTCAGGGGGCAGATCCGCGCCGTAGCGCGAGGGGACGCACCCGCACATGATGATCGGCGCGCGGCGCACGCCCTCCTCGATCTCCTCGGCGAGCGCGAGCGTCGCCTCGATGCTCTCCGAGGTCGCCGAGGCGAGGAAGGAGCAGGTGTTGATGAGAACGGCGTCCGCATCGCAAGCCGCGTCGACCTCGGTGTAGCCCGCCGCGTTGAGCAGCGAGCGCATCCGATCGGTGTCGACCTCGTTCTTCGCGCAGCCGAGCGTGATGTACATGAGCGAGCCCTGGGGCATCGCGATCCCCTCCCAAGTGCGAGCAGGCGCGCCCGCAACGCGTGGTGCTAATGTTCTAGCGGTAGTTGACGAACTGGATCGGCTGACCGTAGTCCTGCTCGCGCAGATGCGCGATCACCGCCTGGAGCGCGTCCTTTGACGCGGACGAGACGCGAAGCTTATCTGCCTCAATCGCAGCCTTGACCTTGAGTTTCATATCGCGGATATCCTTGGAGATCCGCTTGGCCGTCGCCTGGTCGATGCCCTGCACCACCCGGCCCGTCACGCGCACGGTCCCGCCGCTCGCGGCGACCGGCGCGTCCCACGAGACGGCCGCGATGTCGACGCCGCGCTTGATGAGCTTGGAGTTGAGCACGTCGATGACCTGGCGCGCCACGAAGTCCGCGGGGGCCTGGACGGTGATGACGCCCTCGGCCTTGGCCAGCTCGACAGTCGCCCCTGAGTCCTTGAGGTCGTAGCGCTGGGAGATCTCGCGCAGCGTCTGCTGATGAGCGTTGTCGACCTCCTGCATGTCAACCTGAGACACCACGTCGAAGCTCGAATCCTTTGCCATGTCCGTTCCTTTCGCCTGAAGCCGTCGTGAGGTTACGCCTCGTCATCCGTGTCGGTGGCGTCATCCTCATCGGCGGTCGAATCGTCCTCGTCAGTCGTCTCCGGCGCCGTGATGGTGATGCGCGCGACGCCCGACGTCTTCGTTTCCCAGCGCACGACCTCGCCGTTCTCGGTCACGGTCACGTTACCGGGAGTGGTTGCCGTGATCTGGATGGATTCCGTCACGGTGTACTCCGCCTCAAAGGGCCCGTAGACCTCGTTGCCGAAGACCGCCTCCCCATCAAGGGTCACCTCGATCCAAGAGGAGTCGCCGTCGTCCACGCTGATGGCGACGATGGTCTCATCCGACTCGTCCTCGTCCGAAGCGTCC
>CAZLGF010000004.1:0-2067 GCA_964558955.1 uncultured Coriobacteriaceae bacterium | reverse complement strand
TCCGCGTCGTCGTCACTCGTGTCCTCGTCATCGCTGCTGGCGGCAGTCGTGACCGTCTGGGACGAGACGGTCGATCCCGCGGCCGCGTTCGCATCGCTCCCCGTGCAACCGCGCAGCACCAGCAGCGCCACGAGCACGATGATGATGAGAACCGCGATGATGAGCAGCAGCAGAAGCCGCCCGTTCACGCCGGATGAGCCCCGTCCGCCCCGCGCGCCAGAGCGCGCGCCGCGAGCGTTCCGGCCCGATCGGGCCTGCGTGCGCCCCGCGTCACCCGTGTTACGGGTGCGTCCCGCATCGCCCGGGCGGCGGGAAGAGCCGTATCGTCCGCGGGACGAGGCGGCCGAGGAGGTCGCCTGCGTGGTGCGCGAGCGCGGATGCGACCCCGTGCGCCCGGACGCGGCCACGTCACCCGAGCGACGCGCGCCGCGGCCGCGACCATAGCTGTTCTCGGGAAGCGTCCGCACCTGCGAGCCCCCGGACGAGAGGCGCTGCGGCTCATGACCCGAGCGCGTCTCGGAGACGTACCCCGCCTGCGGGGGACGCGTGCCGAAGCGCGAGCGCGCGCCATCGCCCGCCATCCTGAGATGCCCGGTCTCACCCGATGATGAGCGCGCGCTCGACGAGCCCGCGGCGCGATGCGGGTGTCCGCCCGCCATGTCGCCCGCGCTTTCGTAGGCGCGCAGGTCATCGAGATAGGCGTTGACCACCATGCGGGGATTGAGTCCCAGATAGCGCGCATAGCTCGAGATCATGCCCTGCGCGTAGCCGCGCAGCGGCATGGAGGAGAAGTCCCCGTGCTCGAAGAACTCGATGATCTGAGGCTTGATCTTGATGGCGTTCGCCACCTGCTGGACCGACAGGCCCATCTGGCGCCGCCGGCTCATCAGCATCTCTCCGAACCGCGCCGCCATCAGAACCCACCGAACCCGTCATCCTCGGTGGCCATGCGGGCCTCGAGCGCCTCGAGCTCAGCCAGCCCCTCCTCGTCGAGCAGGACCTCGCGCGGCTTGGAGCCGTCGGGAGGACCCACGACGCCCTTCTCCTCAAGCATGTCCATGATGCGCCCCGCGCGCGCGTAGCCGACCTTGAGCCGACGCTGCAAGCCGGAGGTCGAGCCGAGCTGCGACTCGACGACAATGCGCGCCGCTTCCCACACGAGCGGGTCGTCATCCGAGGAGCCACCTGCTGCGCCCGCGCCCGACAACGCGGCGGGCGCCACGGCGGAGAGGATCTCCTCATGATAGTCAGCCTCGCCCTGGTCGCGCACGAAGGCCGTGATCTGGCTGATCTCATCATCCGAGACGAAGCATCCCTGGATGCGCTTGGGCTTGCCCCAGTCGACCTTTGAGAAGAGCATGTCGCCGTAACCCGTGAGCTTCTCGGCGCCCACCTGGTCGATGATGACGCGCGAGTCGACGCCCGTCGCCACGTTGAAGGCGATGCGGTTGGTGATGTTGGCCTTGATGAGACCGGTGACGACGTTGGAACTCGGGCGCTGGGTCGCGACGATGAGGTGGATGCCCGCGGCGCGACCGAGCTGGGCGATGCGCACGATCGACGCCTCGACGTCCTTGCCGGCGACCATCATGAGATCGGAGAGCTCATCGATGATGATGACGAGGTAGGGCATCTTGGCCGGCGGGTTATCGTAGTGCTCGAACTCACCGGCGGCCTGCTTGGCGTTGAACGTGGCGATGTTTCTGACCGAGAGGCGCTCGAACACCTTGAGGCGCCGCTCCATCTCGGAGACGCCCCACTGCAGCGCACTCGCCGCCTGTTTGGGCTCGGTCACGACGGGCACGTAGAGATGAGGCAATCCGTTGTACCCCGCGAGCTCGACGCGCTTGGGGTCGACCATGATGAGGCGCACGTCCTCGGGAAGCGTGCGCATGAGCAGCGTCATCACGATGGAGTTGATCATCACCGACTTGCCCGAGCCCGTGGTGCCCGCGATGAGCAAGTGCGGCATCTTGGCGAGGTCGGCAACGACGGGCGTGCCCTCGGCGTCGCGCCCGATGGCGAGCTCGAGCGGGCCGCCCTTGACGTAGGGCAGCACGTCGCCGA
>CAZLGF010000003.1:36173-42635 GCA_964558955.1 uncultured Coriobacteriaceae bacterium | reverse complement strand
ATGTCGGAGAGGCCCTGGCAGCGGATGGCGGCCGCTCCCCCGAGCTCGCAGGCGCGCGACATCGCGGCCATGATCTCGGGCGTGCGCAGCGGCTCGCCCATGTAAGCTTGGACACTCACGATGAGCTTGCCCTTGAGGGACTCGATGAGCGAAGGTACAGCCATGGGTGCTCCCATCTGGTCGGGGCGGATACGGATCGCACGGCCCGGGCCAGCACCCGGCACGGCGAACCATCATGCACAATTCATCCTACTGCAACGAGGGCTCGCGGACGCGACGGGCGATAGACGATCTCGCCCGACGGCGGATGTCCCCCTCTTAAGGGCGCGCGAGCGCGGACGGTCCGTCTTCCTAGGCGCACTCGAGGCCGAGGTGCTCGAAGGCCAGCGGCGTCGCCTGGCGACCCTGAGGGGTGCGCACGATCAAGCCGCGCTGCAGCAGATAGGGCTCGTACACATCCTCGAGCGTCGAGGGGTCCTCGCCCACGGCGCTCGCGAGCGTCGAGAGGCCGACGGCACGGCCGCGGAAGGTCGCCGCGAGCGTCTCCAGGATGCGAATGTCCATCCAATCGAGCCCGAGCTCGTCGATCTCGAAGAACGCGAGCGCCTCGCGCGCGATGGGCAGGTCGACCGCACCGCTCCCCCGCACCTGGGCGTAGTCGCGCACGCGCTTGAGCAGGCGATTGGCGAGACGGGGCGTTCCCCGTGAGCGCGAGGCGATCTCGATGGCTGAGTCATGGTCGATGGCGAGATCGAGGATCGATGCCGAACGCTGCACGATCTGCGCGAGATCGGGAATCGCGTAGTAGTCGAGCCGGAAGGAGATGCCGAAACGGTCGCGCAGCGGCCCGGTGAGCATGCCCGAGCGAGTCGTCGCGCCGACGAGCGTGAAGCGCGGGATGTCGAGCCGGATGGAGCGGGCGGCGGGGCCCTTGCCGATCACGATGTCGAGCGCGAAGTCCTCCATCGCGGGGTAGAGAATCTCCTCGACCGAACGGTTGAGACGGTGGATCTCGTCGATGAAGAGCACCTCGCCCGGCTGCAAGTTGGTGAGAATGGCCGCGAGGTCGCCGGTGCGCTCGATGGCGGGCCCCGAGGTCGTCTTGATCGATGAGCCCAGCTCGTTGGCGAGGACCGTGGCGAGCGTGGTCTTGCCGAGGCCCGGCGGGCCCGAGAACAGCACGTGGTCCAAGCACTCGCCACGGCTCTGCGCGGCCTCGATGAGAATGCGCAGGCTCTGCTTGATGTGATCCTGCCCGCAGTAGTCATCAAGGCGCCGGGGCCGAAGCGTCCGTTCGACGTCGAGGTCGTCCGCGGTGAGATCGCCCGTCACGAAGCGATCGCCATGGACGCCCGCGGCAGGCGCCTGCGCATCGTCCCACAGATCGCGCGAGTCATCGGCTTCCCACATCATGCATCCATCCCGAGGCGCTTCAGAGCGGCGGCGAGGAGATCCTCGACGCGCATGTCGCGCCCATCATACCCGTCGAGCGCGAGATCCGTCTCCTGCGGCGTGAACCCCATCGAGAGCAGGGCGGCGCGCGCGTCGTCTACCGGGGTGGCGCCCGCCGCGTCGAGCGTGAGCTGCCCGGGCGCCGGCGCGCCGGCCATAGAGAGGCCGGGGTCCTTCGCGAGCGCGCTCTTGAGCTCGAGGATGAGGCGCTGGGCGGTCTTCTTGCCCACGCCGGGCACCGAGGACATGCTCGTAACGTCCTCGGCCATCACAACCGAGTACAGCTGGGACACCGAGAACTTGGACAGGACCGACAGCGCGACGCGCGGGCCCACGCTCGACACGGCGATGAGCCGGTCGAACATCGTGCGCTCATCGCGCGTCATGAACCCATAGAGCGCCATAACGTCGTTCGCCATCCGAAAGCGCGTGTAGAGGCTCACCTCTCCCCCGAGGGGCGGCAGCGCCGCAGCGGTGGTGCCAGAGATGCCGAGCTCGAACCCCACGCCCGAGACGTCGACCACCGCCATGGACGGCGTCGCCTCGAGCAGGGTGCCGTGAAGCGTCGCGATCATGCGTAGGGGTTTCCTTTCTCCTGGACGTACGCCCCGCGCGTCAACGCCTCGGTGCGCATGAGGTTGGCATGACAGATGGCGCAGGCAAGCGCGTCGGCCGCGTGATCGGGCGTGGGATCGTGATCGAGGTGGAGAAGGGTGCGCACCATATAGGTGACCTGGCGCTTATCGGCCGCACCGGTGCCGACGACGGCCTGCTTGATCTGCATGGGGGTGTACTCGCCCACCTCGACCCCCGCGAGCGAGCACGCCACGAGCGCCGCGCCGCGCGCATGCGCCGTGGGAATGGCCGAGCGGGTGTTCGCCCCGAAGTAGATGCTCTCGACCGCCGCGGCATCGGGATGATAGCGCTCGACCACGCGTGCGAGGTCGTCAACGATGCTCCGCAGGCGCTGGGCGAGCGCGGTGTCCGCCGTGGTGTGGATGCAACCGTAGGCGCGGGCGCGACAGGCGCCTCGGCGCTCCTCGATAATACCCCAGCCGGTGTTCGCCAGGCCGGGGTCGAGCCCCAAGATGACCATCCGCCTCCTCTCGCCCGCGTGCACGAACATTTGTTCTACTATAGCACGGGCACTGTTGCACGCGCAAGCGAGGAGCGGACGCGCGCCGCCCTCAGTTCGGAGAGAAGAACGTGAATCCCTGCTGCCTGGGCCCGCCGGCGGGCGGGTTGTCCGCGGGTCCGGCGCCGGAGCCGTGATCGCGCTGCCACCGGCGCATGAGCTCCTCCTCAAACCCCGATCCGTCGAGCTGGTCGACGGGCACGCCAAGGATGCTCGAGATCACGCCCATGATCTCATGGCGCACGCGCTCGCCGTGCTCCTCGCCCCGCGCCGCGAAGCGCTCCGCCTCGGATGCGGCGAGCGCGTCACACGTGAGCGGCTCGCCGGCGCGCTCCCCGCTGACGAACCACGCGAGCGCGGGAGGCCAGGCGCGCTCGGCGAACGAGCGGGCGGAGACCATCGGCACGCTCGGCAGCTGACGGCGCGCGCTCTCTCCGGCGCGCACGAGCAGCAGCACGAGCGCCGCGGCCTCGGTGTGAGAGCGCGCGGCGGGAATGTCTGCGAAGGCGAGGCCGCGATCGACGTGCCCCTCGAGGATGCCGTCGATCTGGCTCGGCTCGAGCGCCGCGATGAGCCTGATCGCATGCTCTCGGTAGCCCTCGAGCGCGCGGCATGACCCCACAGCGGCCGCGACGATGGCGCGCATCCGCTCCTCGACGGCGTTGAGCGTGATGAGCGAGGCCGGCAGCGCCGATCCCGCGCGGCTTCGCGCACGGGCCACGAATTCGAGAGAGGTGAGGTACACGTCGCCGAAGGGCGCCACGACCCCGAGGGCGCTACCGGCGCGCGCCGCCGGCGCGAGCGCGGCGTCGGTCTTCGTGAGCGAGCTGATGGGACACGCGCCAAGCTCCTCGGCCACGTCCTCGAGACAGAGCCCCTCGAGCCACGCCTGAGCGCGGGGGCGGGCGGGGGCGGGCTCGTCACGGTCGGCCAGAAGGGCCCCGTCGATGGGAGCGCGCTCCACGACGCGGATCCCCAAACCCGCCGCGAGCGCCCGCGCGCGCTCCATCCGCACACGCTCCGCCTCCTCCTCAGCAGGCGTGCACGCCCCGGTGCGCCCCACGAGAACGCCCGTCACGTTGCGAGGACCGAGGGCGTCGACCGCGAGCGCCGCCGTGAGCGAGCTCGGCAGGTCGCCCTCAAGCAGGAGGGCCGCGCCGGACGCGCCCCTCGCGGCGATCGTGTCACGCAGGTGCAGGCGCAGCGCCTCCCACAGCCACTCCTCGCGTTGGTACCGCGGGAGCTCATGCGCCTCGAGGGCGGGCTGCATCATGCCGCGGCGCACGTCCTGCACCACGAGCGCCTCCTCGAAGCACGGCGCCGCCGCGACCACGCGGCCGCAGTCATCCATCACGAAGGACCCACCCGTGTAGGCCGCTTCGTCATACCCGCCGATCGGTGCCATGCACGCCATCCATACGCCCTTGCGGGCGATCTCGGTCGAAAAGTGCCCGTCAGCGACCGCGGCAACCGCGGTCGAGAACTCATCATCGACTGAGAAGGACGCCGCCTGGAAGTAGATGACGAGATCGCAGCCGGGCGGGAGCGTCTCGAGATCGCGCCGCACGTCAAAGGTGATGGCAATGCGCACCCCGTCGATATCGAAGATGGGCGGGAGCCATGGCTCATCGAAAGACGCCATGCGGCGTCGGGCCAGCAGCGTCCGCACGGGGATGACGCGGCCGTCCTTGAGCATGAAGGCCTCGAAGAGCGGAACGCCCTCAAAGCCCACGACGCCTGGGATGAGGCCGATCATGCCGAGCGCGTCAAGGCGGCCGGAGAGCGCGGTGAGCGCCGTCAGCAGGTCGTGCTCGAAGTCGGCGTCGTCGACAAGGCCACCCGGGGCGAGACCGCATAGCAGCGAGACCGGAGCGAGCAGCAGCCGCGCGTCCTGAGCGTGCGCGAGGACGGCCTGGCTCTCGAGCCGCGCGCAGATGCCCTCGATGTCACCGGGGCGCATGTCGATCTGCGCGAGCGCGATCTTCATCCCCGCCTCCCCTCATGGACGAGAAGGGCCGCCCGAGGGCGACCCTTCCTGAATCATGGCAACGCACCCTACCGGGTGCATCTCATGATACCGAATCGTGCGACGCGGCGTCTTAGAACTCCTTGACCCACAGGCCATGGAGGTTGCAGTAGGCGTAGACGCGGCCTGACTTGACGCCGCCCGAGAAGAAGGTCGTCGGCGTCTGGCCAGGCTTGAGGTGGTGGATCTCGAGACGCGCGCCGGTCTCGAGGGCGATCCACTCGATGTAGTGGTCATCGGTCATCGGATGCTCGACCGAGCCCACGCGGACGCGGATGATGTGGCCGTCGCGCTGCAGCTCGACGTCGGGGACGTGCTTCTCGACCGCGGCGTCGACCGTACCCGGCTCGACGATCTCGAATCCATCGGGCGCGCCCGCGCCTGGCGCGACCGCGGTGAAGAAGGTGCCGTTCGCATCTTTGAAGAACACAGCCATGATGATGCTCCTTACGATCGCATGTGATCATTCCGGTGTAGCATACCCCCGTCTGACCGCGATAGTCGCCGTGCGCCGCATCTACGCCGGGCCGTCACATCCGCGCGAACGGCTGACGCCCGGTTAGCGCAGGTACGCGCGGAGGCTCTCGAGCGAGGCCTCGGCGTCTGCGCGCCCGAGCTGGTACACCCGTTCGAGCAGCGCCGCGTCGCGCACCATCGTAGGCAGGCGAATGGGCTCGCTCGGACGGATCACCCAGACCTCGCCATCATGCTCGAGCGCATCGAGCTCGTCGAGCTGGGCGTTGTAGCGGTCATGGCGCGTCTCGAGCAACTCGACGAGGCGCGGGTAGCGCCGCAGCAGGAGGCGCAGCAGCGGCATGAGGCTGTTGGGCTCCTTGCGGTAGGTCGCGTCCTGCGTGCGCACCACCACGCACCGGTCATAGCCCTGCGCGCGCATCCACGCGAAGGGAATCGAGTCTGAGACGCCGCCGTCGAGCAGCTCGAGCCCGTTCAGGTGCACCGGGCGCGCGAGCGCCGGGATCGAGGCCGACGCGCGAATCCACTCGACGTCCTCCACCCCTCCCTGGTCGAGATCGTGGTAGACGGGCGTGCCCGTGTTGATATCGGTCGCGACGACGGTGAAGCGCATGGGATGCGCCGCGAAGGTGGCGGAGTCGAACACGTCGAGCTTCCACGGAAGCTCCCCATAGGCGAAGTCGCGGCTGAACAGGTCTCCCGTGCGTAGAAGGTTGCGCACGCTCGCATAGCGCGGGTCCGCGCAATAGCGCACGTTGTAGCGAAGCGTACGGCCGACCTGGAGTGACTTGAAGTTGCAGCCGAAGGTCGCGCCCGCCGAGACACCGACCGTCGCGGTCGCCGTGATGCCCTCTTCCATCCACACGTCGAGCACGCCCGCGGTGTACATCCCACGGAACCCGCCGCCCTCGAGCACCACGCCGACTGTGGGGCTTGGGGCAGGCGGGATCTCGGGCCGCTCGGGCCGTGCGCCCGTCGTCGTGCCCTGCGCGCCATCCGTTTCCTGATCACCTGCCATGCGAACGCTCCCCTCCTGACAATGGAACCCAGTATAGCCCTCGTGCACCCGGATGGACGCACGCTGGTACAATGGGCCGTCCACCGATGACGAAAGGGGCCCCATGGACGCTCAGGACATCATCGACCAGGTTATGGACGCGGTTCAGGACGCGCCCGAAACCATCAACGACCTTCTCGCCGATCCGCGCGGCGCGATCGAGCGCATCATCGGGCGACCGCTCGCGGAAGATGAGCTCGCCGAGGTCGTCGCGGCCGTGCAGAGCCAACTCGCGTCCGGCGAGCTCGACCTCTCGAAGATCGACCTGAGTGCCATCGACCTCACCAAGATCGGCGGACTGGGAAGTCTGCTTGGCGC
>CAZLGF010000003.1:29528-36073 GCA_964558955.1 uncultured Coriobacteriaceae bacterium | reverse complement strand
GCGTCAGACGAGCTTGCCCGCGCAGTGATCGATCGCGTGCTGGACCACCTCGGCCGTCCAACCCGAGAGGCGCTTCTGGCGGCTCACGAGACCGCCGTTGGAGAGCGTCTGGTAAGTCACCGTGATCATCCGGAAGCGACGCACCTCGCTCACCTCATCGAGCGAGAGGCATCCCTCCTGCGCGGTGAAGGGCTGCGCCCCCATCTTGAGCACGGGGTTGTACATCGTGAAGACGCGGTCACCGTCACGATAGGCGATGATCGCCTTGGCGACGCCGATCTGATTCGCCGCGAGGCTCGCGCAGTCATCGAGCGACTCAAGCGTGTCGCGGAGGTCGGCCGCGAGATCCGCGTCGGCAGGCGTCGCCCGCTCCGCGGGCGTGCTCAGAAACTCCCGGTCCTTCACGATCTCCTTGATCATGGCATCGCCTTTCATAGCGCGGGCGGCGCCGCGCGTCCGCGAGGCGCCGCCGGGAATCCAACAGCCTGACATGATAGCAGAGACGCCTGGATCGACTTAGTAATCGGCCGCCGCCGGGGAGTCCATCCATGCGCGCACGAACGACGCGTAGGTGCCCTCGATGATGGAGCGGCGCGCGGCGCGCATGAGGTCAAGCAGGTAGTAGATGTTGTGGATCGACAACAGGATCCCGCCGAGCATCTCCTTCACGGTGACCATGTGGCGGATGTGGGCGCGGGTGTAGCCGCCCGTGCACACCGGGCAGGTGCACCGCTCGTCGATGGGGCGCGCGTCGCGGGCGAACCGGGCGTTGCGGAAGTTCAGCCGGCCCTCGCTTGAGAACGCAGTGCCCATGCGGCCGGTGCGGGTGGGCAGCACGCAGTCGAACATGTCGATGCCGCAGGCCACGCCCCGCACGAGGGTCGTGGGGTTGCCCACACCCATGAGATAGCGGGGCTTGGAACGCGGCATGTACTCGGACGCGAGCGGCTCAAGCGTCTCGAACATCACCTCGTGGCTCTCACCCACCGAGTACCCGCCGATGCCATACCCCGGGAAATCGCCGATCCCCTCGAGGTGCTCGAGCGAGCGCAGACGCAGATCCATGTGCATGCCGCCTTGAACGATGCCGAAGAGCGCCTGATCGGGGCGGGTGTGTGCCGCGTAGCAGCGCTCGGCCCACCGGCTGGAGAGCTCCGTCGAGCGCTCGACGGCGCTCCGCTCGACGGGGTACCCGATGCACTGATCGAGCTGCATCACGATATCGGCGCCGAGCTTCTGCGCGATCGCCATGTTGTCCTCGGGTGACCAGAACACGTGGCTGCCGTCGTAGTCGGTCGCGATGAAGCGCACGCCCTCGTCGCTGAGCTTCACGGCGTCGGCGTGGCTGAACACCTGAAAGCCGCCCGAGTCGGTGAGGATGGGGCGGTTCCAGTTCATGAAGGCGTGCAGGCCGCCCATCTCGGCGATGAGATCGGCGCCGGGGCGCATCGCGAGATGGTATGTGTTGGAGAGCACGATCTGCGCGCCGAGGTCGCGGATGATCTCCCAGGGAACGCCCTTCACCGTGGCGCGCGTCCCCACCGGCATGAAGATGGGCGTCTCGATGTCGCCGTGCGGGGTGTGCAGCACGCCCGCGCGGGCGTGCGTGGCCGGGTCCTCGGCGACGATGTCGTAGGCGAAGCGCGTCTGATCCATGGGGTCCCCTCATCCGTCGTGAACCCCATCAGTATAGCGGCGCGCCACCGTGCCCGAAACAGGGACCGGCCGCCCGCTCGCGAAAGAGTGGACGGCCGGCGATGCGCTTAATGGGCCGCGCGCGGCGAGATCGCCCCGCACAAGCGGGGCTAACGGGACGGCGCGCCTAGCCCGCGAGCTTCGAGGCGAACTCGGCGAGCGCTCCGGGGATGTCGATCTGCTGCGGGCAGACGGCCGCGCAGCTTCCGCAGCCGATGCAGGCCGCGGGGCGCTTGTCCTCGGGCAGCGCGCCCACGAACATGCTCGGGATGAAGCCGCCCGAGCCGCCCGTCACCACCGCCTCGTTGTACATCTCGAGAAGCTGGGGGATCTCGAGGCCCATGGGGCAGTGGCTCGTGCAGTAATGGCACGCGGTGCAGGGAACCGTGTTCAGGCTCAGCATGCGCGCGACCACCTCGTCGAGCACGGCCTGCTCGTCGGCTGAGAGCGGACGCTCATCGGCGAAGGTCTCGACGTTCTCCTTGAGCTGCTCGAAATTCGACATGCCCGACAGCGTCACGCACACGCTCGGAACGCCCTGGATGAAGCGGAACGCCCACGCGACCGGCTTCTCATCAGGACGCGCCGCGGTGAGCGCGGCCGCGTCAGCCTCAGAGAGCGCGGCGAGCTTGCCGCCGCGCACGGGCTCCATGACCCACACGGGCAGGCCCCAGCGGTCGAGGAGCTCGACCTTGCCCTTGGCGTCCTGCAGCTCCCAATCAAGGTAGTTGAGCTGGATCTGGCAGAACTCCATGTGCTCCCCGTATGCCTCGAGGAAGCGCTCCATGACCGGGATCGCCCCGTGCGCCGAGAAGCCGAGGTGCCGGATGCGGCCGGCCTCCTTCTGCTTGAGCAGGTAGTCCATGATGCCGTGCGCGGGGTTGAGGTACTCGTCGATGTTCAGCTCGCACACGTTGTGGATGAGATAGAAGTCGACGTAGTCAACGCCTATCTTCTCGAGCTGACGCTCGAAGATCTCCTCGACCTTGTCCATGTTGGATAGGTCGTAGCCGGGGAACTTGGTCGCGAGGTAGAACGTGTCGCGCGGATAGGCGGCGAGGGCGCGGCCGAGGGCGATCTCGGAGGTGCCGTTATGGTAGCCCCATGCGGTGTCGTAATAGTTGACCCCCTGCTCCATGGCGTAGGCGACCATCGCGTTGGTCGCGTCCTGATCGATCTCCCCGTCATCCCCGTCCACGACGGGCAGGCGCATGGCGCCGAACCCGAGCGCTGAGAGCTTGAGCCCCTGAAAATCCTTGTACTGCATGGTGATCCCTCCATCGCGTCAAACGGTGCACCGAGGTAGAGCGCGCAGACGAAACGCCTCGTCCTCGGCGTCATTCTAGGACCTTGAGCGAGCTTGAAGTCAACGAGTCCGCCATCGGTTGCCAGTCGAGGAAAACCCGCGGACCTTTCGTCGCGGTCCGCACGAGGCACTATGATAGAGAGGAACGTTCGCGCGGTCACACCACGCAACCGATAGGAGCATCCATGACCGATATGCAGCAGATCAACGACCCCGACCGCACGGATGCGCCCGTCCTCCCGCTCGATGACGCCAACGCCTCCGAGCGCCCGGCGCCGGAAGATCTCGCCGGCACCGACGCCAACGCTGACGCCGACCCCGGCACGGCGAATGAGAGCGCCGACGCCGCGCCGGTCGCGTCCGAGGACACGCCTGTTGAGCCCGAGGCCGCACAGATCGAGCCCGGGGCCGCATCCGAGCCCACCGACGCGACCGATCAGGCGGATGAGACTGATGATGCGCCCTCGGATGAGGCCATCCCGCTCCCCACGCCCGAGGGCTCGGGCGTCATCCCGCGCTTCCTGATGAACGCGCAGGCCGACGCGCAGGAGACTGCGAGCACGGATGAGGGCGCACCTGATGAGGACACTGCCGATGACGATGCGCCCGCCGAGGAGCACCGCGTGGCCGAGACCGCTGCGAGCGCCGCGAGCGCCGTGGGGTCCTTCTTCTCAGAGGGCGCCGCGGCCGTGCGCGAGGTAAACGCCGCGCGCCGCGCGCACGCCGTGGCCCGCGACCATCTCGAAGCGCTCAAGCGCGCGATCAGCGACGCGGAGGAGGAGCTCGCCCACCGACGCGACGTCGCGAACCGCTTCCCGGAGATCATCGAGGAGGAGCAGGAGCGCATCGCGCGCGCCGAGAAGGCCCGTGCGGCCGCGATCGCAAGCCAGCAGGAGATCGCCGCCTCGATCGAGGCGCTCAAGACGCGGCTGAAGGATATGCGCGATGCGGACGCGCAGGTTGAGAAGCGTCTCAAGGACGCCCTCGACAGCGCCGAGGCCCAGGAGGAGTCCCTTCGCGAGCACGGAGCGCGGCTGCAGCGTCGCCTCGACGACGCCAAGCGCAACCTCGAGAAGGCCGAGAGCGATCACGAGTCAGGCGCCGCGGCGGCGCGGAAGGCCGTCGACGCCGCCCAGGCCCGCCTGCAGGCCCTGCGCGACGAGTTCGCCGAGATCCAGCGCAACCCCTCCGCGAACCCAGCCGCGTACAACGTGCGCATGCAGGAGCTCGAGCTTGAGATCTCCAACGCGACCGACGAGCTGCGCCGCGCCCAAAGCGACCTGCCCGCTGTGACCGCCGACATCGAGCAGGCGCTCGAGACCGCCCGCAAGGCCGTGATTGAAAACGAGAAGCCGATCGAGGCCGCCAAGAAGGCGTTCCGCGAGGCGACGAGCGCGGCGGACAAGGCCCGTGATGCCTACCAGGAGGCCAAGAACGACGCACAGGAGCGCCAGCGCGCCCTTAGGGGCGAGATCTCCGACAAGGAGAAGGAGCGGCGCGCCCAGGAGCAGGCCGAGGCCGACGCCGCCGACGAGATCGAGATCGCGCGCAGCGTCATCGACGAGGCTGAGGACATCCACGCGCACCCCGAGGTCACCGAGGCCGTCGCCGGCCAACTCGAGGCCGATCGCGCTGAGTTTGAGGAACAGGCCCACGAGGTCGACGCACTTGCCGCCGTCGAGCGCGACGTGCGCGAGCGCACGCGTGAATCACGCTTGAAATTCGCCGGGGCCATCATCGCCGCCGCGGTGATCATCGTCATCATCGTGGGGCTCGTTCTCATCCTCAGCTGATCGTCGCGGCGCCGCAGGGCGCCGCGACGCCGTTCGCGCGCCATACAAAGGGGCGCGGGTACCGCTTCCGTTGTCGGTACCCGCGCCCTCGCGTATCTGTTGGGTGGAATCGCCTCGCTCATCTCATCGAAGGGGCGGTTCTGTTTCCTCTGGGGCCCTCCTGCGATTCGTCATCAATCGCGCCCGATGCATCGTCGGAACCATGGGGCCTTCGTGCGAGCCCGCGCTCTACCGGATCTCGGTCTCGCAGTCGGTGCGCCCAGAGGTTGCTGCTCCGTCTTCTGTGCCCACTGGACTCACCTCCTCAGCCGGCCGCCGCGGCTCTCACGACGGCTTCCGTTCGCCTACGTTGTTCCCGCGTCGACGCTCCCCTATTCAGCGCGCCGCAAACGGTCGAGCTCGACCGGCGTGCGGCGGCGCGGCGAAAGACCGCGCGCGAGCGGCCGCGATCACGGTCGCCGCGCGGACGCTCACTCGATGAACATGGCGTCGCCGAAGGAGAAAAAGCGGTAGCGCTCGCCCACGGCCACCTCATAGGCGTCCATGATCTGATCGCGCGTGGCGAGCGCCGAGACGAGCATCATGAGGGTCGAGCGCGGCACATGGAAGTTGGTGATGAGCGCGTCCACCACATGAAACGTTGATCCGGGCATGAGGTAGAGGTCGGTCGTCGCGTCCGCGCGCGCCACGATGTCGCCCTTCCCGCACACGAGAGCGGCGTCGGCGCAACGCTCGAAATGACGCGCGGCGACGGCAGGGTCCGATGCGGGCGCGTCGGCCTCCCACGCGCTCTCGAGCGAGCGCACGGCCGTCGTGCCCACGGCGATCACACGATGCCCCGCGGCCTTCGTCGCGTGCACGGCGTCCACGACCTCCTGCGAGACGTGGTAGCGCTCGGTATGCATGACGTGGTCGGCGGGATCGTCCTCCTCCACGAGGCGGAAGGTGTCGATGCCCACCTCGAGCTCGACGGTCGCCCAGCCGACGCCCTTGGCCTTGATGCGCTCGATGAGCTCGGGCGTGAAGTGGAGCCCCGCCGTGGGCGCCGCCGCCGAATGCTCCTCCTGCATGGCGTAGACGGTCTGATATGACGCGGGATCGCCCTCGTATGAGGTGATGTAGGGTGGCAAGGGCACGCGGCCCGCCTCATGCACCGCCTCGTCGAGGGTGCGGGCGGAGCCGTCAGGACCCGTGCCGCACGGGGTGAAGCGGACGAGGCGCCCGCCGCGGCTCTCCGGCACGAAGTCGAGGATCTCGCCGGTGAGCACCACGGGCGCCTGCTCGGGCGCGTGCGCGCCGCCGGCGCGATACTCGATGACGGCGCCGGGACGCAGGCGCCGGCCTGGATTCACGAGGCACTCCCACACGCACCCGAGCGGGTCGACGTCCTCGCGACGGGCGAGCAGGAGCGTCTCGGCCACGCCGCCCGTGCGCGCCTTGCGGCCGATGAGGCGCGCGGGCATGACGCGCGTCTCGTTGACAACGAGCAGGTCTCCCGGCTCGAGGTAATCGATGATGTCGAAGAAGCGCCGGTGCTCGATCGACCCCCCGTGCGCGAGCGGCGTCGCCGCAGAGGTCGTCACCACGGGCTCGGCACGGTGCAGCACGAGCAGCCGGCACGCGTCGCGCGGCTCGGCGGGCGCCTGGGCGATAAGCTCGTCGGGAAGGGTGTAGTCGAAATCGTCGGTGCGCATGGGCTCTCCTGTGATCAGCGATCGTGCAGAGCCATGATACGCCACCGCGCGGCGGCG
>CAZLGF010000003.1:0-29428 GCA_964558955.1 uncultured Coriobacteriaceae bacterium | reverse complement strand
CGGGACCGGTGCTCGTCGCGCCAGCGCGCCCGGTCGAGCACCGCCTCGGCAGCGGAGAATCGGCAGCCGCAGTAGCTCTGCCGATACATGCCAAGCTCCCGCGAGCGCCGCGTGGCCTCGGGGTACCACGGGCGGAAGTCGCGGATCACAGGCACGAGGCCGTGCCGGCCCGCCAGGCGCTCGAGCACATCGTTGCAGACCTCGAAGAGCTGATAGGGCGAGACCGCGAGCGTCGTGGCGACATGGCCGAACCCCTCCCGCTCGGCAACGCGGCACGCCTCGGCGAGGCGCAGCGCGTAGCACGCCCGGCAACGCGGAACCCGCTGTTGCGCGCCGATGGGGGCGACGGCGCGCTCCCAGCTCGCCACATCCTCCTCGGCCTCGATGAGCGGGATGTCCACGGCCGCGCACCAGCGGCGAAGCTCGCAGAGCCGTCGATCGTGCTCGGCGCGCGGCTGGATGTTGGGGTTGGTCCAGCAGATGGTGATTGAGAAGCCCTCGTCTTGGAGCAGGCGCACCGGCTCGAGCGAGCAGGGCGCGCAGCAGGCGTGCAGCAGCAGGCGTGTCATGGGCGCTCTCCCCGGGCCGCGTCGCGGGCAAAGAAGCGCACGCCCCAAGACGTGTCCTCGCACCAGGCGATGCCCGGGTCGCGCAGAATGATGCGCGCGTAGCCCCAATCGCCCGCGCATCCCGAGAGGTGCATCACCCCGACGGCGTACCAGAGGACGGGCCAGCCGCTCAGCTGCGCGGCCGCAAGGGCGAGCGCCGTCACCACCACGGTGGGCGCGAGGATGATCGCGAGATAGCGACGGCGCGGGTACGTGACGCCGTCCGCGCTCGCGTAGATGAGGCCGAGCGAGCGATCCGCCCCGAACAACACGCGCGCCCCGCGGGGCGCGAGAAGCTTGAACAACAGGCCGTGCACGCCCTCATGGAGGATGAGCGACCCGAGGACGCCGCAGACCAGCGCCGCGGCCCACGCCACCACGGCAGGGATGCCGTGCACACGGGACGAGAGGACGGTTCCGATCTCGGCCTCGGCGCACCCGAGGGCCGGTGCCACTGCGGCGAACCAGAGCGCCCCCGCGACGATGCCGACCCCGATCACCGCATACGACGCGCGGGCCATGCGCGCCTGAAACGCCCGGTCCTCGAAGATGCGTATGTCGCCGCGCTCCGTCATGGCCCCATCATACACGCACCCCGCGGCGATGTGCCATAATGAGGGGTCATGCAGGGGCTTTGTTCAGGCACGCAACCGATCAGGGGGATCCGCATGGCACACGCACTCGATACGCTCGACCGTCCCACGTGGCCGCGCCGCGCCGTCGTGACGGCCGGCATGCCATACGGCAACAAGAACCTGCACTTCGGGCACGTGGGAGGCGTCTTCATCCCCGCTGACTTCTTCGCGCGCTTCCTGCGCGATCGCCTCGGTCGCGAGAACGTCATCTTCGTCTCGGGAACCGACTGCTATGGCTCGCCCATCATGGAGAGCTACCGCAAGCTCCGCGACGAGCAGGGCTATCGCAAGCAGATCTCGGATTACGTGCAAGACAACCACGACCAGCAGGCCGCGACCCTCGACGCCTACGAGATCGCGTGCGACCTCTTCGCCGGCAGCGCCCTCGAGCCCGCCGCCCCCCTGCACGAGCAGATGACCGATGAGATCATCGGCCGCCTCGTCGAGCAGGGCGTGCTCCATAAGCGCTCGACGCTGCAGTTCTTCGACCCCACGGCGGAGCAGTTCTTGAACGGCCGCCAGGTGATCGGCCGCTGCCCCATCCAGGGCTGCAAGTCCGAGAAGGCCTACGCCGACGAATGCGACCTCGGCCACCAGTTCGAGCCCGAGGAGCTCATCGCCCCCGTCTCCGCCCTCACCGGTGAGACCCCTGAGCTCCGCCCGGTGGACAACCTCTACTTCGACCTGCCCGCCTACCTCGACTACCTGCGCACCTACACCGCAGGCCTCGCGAACGACGAGACCGTCCGCCCCGTGGTGACCAAGACCATGGAGGAGTGGCTCGGCGAGCCCACTATCTTCATCCAGAATAGGTTCCGCGCGGCATTCGACGAAATCGAGGGAGAGCTCCCGCCCCATGCCGTGGTCGAGCCCGCGGGGAACAAGAGCTCGTTCACCGTGACCTTCCCCAGCTGGGAGGAGCGCGACGCCGCGCACGAGGTCCTCGCCCGCGGCGGGGTGCGCTTCCGCTCGGGCAAGGCGCTCGTGCCCTTCCGCATCACCGGCAACATCGACTGGGGTGTGCCGGTGCGCGAGTACTGCGGCTGCTCGGGGCTCACGTGCTGGGTCTGGCCCGAAAGCCTCTGGGCGCCCATCAGCTTCACCCGCACGGTCCTCGCCGGGGCGGCCGACGCGTACGCGAGCGCCGACTGGCGCGACTGGTGGTGCTCGCCCGACGCGCACGCCTACCAGTTCATCGGGCAGGACAACATCTACTTCTACGGCATCGCCCAGACGGCGCTGTGGGAGGCCCTCGGCTGGGATCTGGAGCAGTCGACGCTCGTGGCCAACCACCACGTGCTCTACATGGGCAAGAAGGCCAGCTCGAGCTCGAAGACCCCGCCGCCCCCCGCGTCCGAGCTCCTCGATCACTACGATGCCGAGCAACTCCGCGCGCACTTCATCTCGCTCGGCCTCGGCGACAAACCGGTGAGCTTCTCGCCCAAGGCCTACGACACGCGCGAGACCGGAACCAACCCCGATGGCACGCCGCTTCTCGCCCGCGATGACAAGCGCGTGATCGATCCCGTCCTCAAGGAGGGGACGCTGCTCACGGGCGTCTTCAACCGCCTCGCGCGCTCGTGCTTCTATGGCGTGGCGCGCAAGGATGGCGACGCGAGCCCCTGGCGCACGGGCTGCATCCCCGCCGGCGACCCCGATCCTGCCGTCATCGAGGACGCCGAGCGCGCCATCGTCTCCTTCGAGCAGGCCATGCATCGCTTCGAGCTGCATCGCGCGCTGTCGGTGTGCGACGCATACCTCCGCGCGGCCAACAAGCGCTGGAGCGATGCGAGCAAGCAGGCGCGCGCCGCGGCCTCAGACGACGCGGCCGCGGACTCCGCGCTCATGCACGACGCGCTCGTCAACGCCTTCCACGAGCTTCGCGTGGCGACCGTGCTCATGCATGGCATCGTGCCCGGGGGCTGCGAGCGCATCTGCGAGAGCTTCCGCATCGATCCTGAGACGTTCTTCTCGTGGGATCACATCTTTGAGACGTCAGACGAGCTCGTGCGCAGCCTTGGCGAAGAGGCGGGAACCCATCAGGTCGAGTCCCTGCCCCCGCGCTTCGACTTCTTCTCGTTCTAGGAAACGGCGACCGGAAACGGCAGCCCGGCGCGCCGTGCGCAGGCATCAGGCCATGAGGCCGATGCCCTTGTCGATGACGGCGCCCACGGGGCAGGCGTGGTAGCAGTTGCCGCACTCGTCGCACCGGTTGCCCCGAATGGCGTAGACGTCACCGGGGACGATGGCCTTGTGGGTGCAGGCCGTGGCGCATGCACCGCAGGCGATGCAGCGATCGGGATCGATGGAGAGACCGGCCGGCACGAACGAGCCGCCACCGAACGCGAAGCGGTCGCGCTCGATCTTGTGGTCGCGATGGATCATGTTGAAGTCGTAGTCGTAGTACTCGCCGTAAAAGCGGTCGAGCACGAAGACGACCGTCTCGGGATACTTGTTGATGTCGTAAATCGCGACGTTGAAGAGCGGGCTTGCGGCCGCCTTGATGTCGATCTCCTCCCGGGTGAGCTCGCGCACCGATCCCGACACGCGGATCATGTACCCGGGCTGGAAGTGCGGCATCTTGTCGTCGTCCCACGTGCAGGGAGCATCGGTCTTCTCGGCCGAGACGGTGAGAACGCCACCCTCCTTGAGCTGGCGATAGAACGG
This sequence comes from uncultured Coriobacteriaceae bacterium, assembly GCA_964558955.1. GTDB lineage: Bacteria > Actinomycetota > Coriobacteriia > Coriobacteriales > Coriobacteriaceae > Coprousia. The sequence continues at coordinate 25,518 of CAZLGF010000003.1, read as the reverse complement.
CTTCACCCGCATGGTGCGCAGGTAGAGTCCCTCGTCGTCGTAGGCGAAGAAGTGCGCGATGCGCGAGTCGACGCCGCCCGCGCCGTCGAGCGTCGCGAAGCTGCAGCAGCCGATCTCGTTGAACAGCTCGTAGACCTCTTGCATCGTTCTCACGGTGTACCTCCTTATTATCCACGCCGCCTCCCTCAGGCGGCGTCTGATCGATTGCCGTGCGCGCTCAGGCACCGGCGCCGTGCGCGAGCTCCCTCCACTGCCCGGCGATGTAGGCAGCATGCTCGGCCATGAGGTCGAAGCCGAGGAGCTCGAGGCAGTCCTCCGAGACGTTCGAGACGGCGTTAGCGTCGATGAAGCAGGCGGCCCCCTCAGCGGTCTCGATGACGTCAAAGCTTCCAAGCTCGAAAGAGAGGGCCCGCGCCGCGGCGTTCGCGGCGGCGCGAACCGCCTGGGGGCAGTCGTCATATCCCTCGTACGTGGAGCCCGCATGATAGGACGAGAGCCCGCCCGCCGCGATGCTCCGCTTGTTGACGTGCGCCACCTCCCCGCCCACGATCTCGATGCGCGTGAGGAAGCCCGCCCGGGCCCGCACGTAGTCCTCGACGATGAAGACCACCTCCGCGGGCGCGTCCGCGAGGAAGGCGCGGGCCGCGTCGACGTCATCGAGCACGGCGGTGAGCGCCGAGCGACCCCCGCAGTCAGGCTTGATGACGCACGGGTAGGAGAGCTCCGCAGGGTCGATGCGAGCGGGGATTGCGCACGCCAGGACGCGCGGTACGCTCAGACCCGCGCGCGCGAGCTCGCTCGTGGCCACGCGCTTGCTGATCTCGAAGGCGTGGGCGCGCGGCGGGTTGATCATGCGGATGCCTCGCCGCGGCGCCTCGTCGAGCACCTGCGCCATATGCTCATGCGCGGCATGATGGCCACGCGCGCGAGCGCTCGCGAACACGCGGCTCACCAGCAGATCGCAGGCGAGCGCCACGGCGCAGGCATCCGGGCGCTCCATGTCGATGAGCCGCACCGGGCACCCGTGGGCGGCGAGGTCCGCCGCGAGGATGTAGTCCGACCATTCGCTCGACTCGTACAGGACGCCGACGACGGGGACGGCGGATGCGTTCGCATACTGATCCATCACGCGCTCCATTCCAGAAGCTTGCCCAGGAAGCGCTTGAGCTCGGGCGTCTGCGGGTCGTTGAAGATGCGCTCGCTCGGCCCGTACTCGCGCAGGATGCCGCCGTGCAGGAAGGCGACCTTGTCGCAGGCGCGGCGCGCGAAGCCCATCTCGTGGGTGACCACGATGAAGCGCGCTCCCTCCGCGCGGAGATCGCGCAGGATGTCGAGGACCTCGCTCGTGTACTCGGGGTCGAGCGCGCTCGTGGGCTCGTCGAGCAGCAGCAACCGCGGCCGGGGCGCGACCGCGCGGGCGATGGCGACGCGCTGCTGCTGTCCTCCCGAGAGCTCGGCCGGGCGCTTGTCGGCCTCGGCGCGCATGCCAAAGCGGTCGAGCAGCTCGTCGGCACGCGCATGAGCCTCGTCAGCAGGAACCCCGTGCACGGCGACGAGCGGCAGCACCACGTTCTCGCGCGCCGACAGATGCTGGAAGAGCCCTCCCTGCTGAAAGACGAATCCCAGCTGAGCGCGGTACGCCGGCAGGGACCGCTCGTCGTAGCGCACCGGGGTGCCGTCGAGGGCGACCGTGCCCGCGGAGGGCGCGAGCAGGCCGGCGACGATGCGCAGCAGGGTCGACTTGCCGCCGCCCGAGGGGCCGATGATCGCGAGCGTGGTCACCTCGTCATCGAAGTCGATCCCGCGCAGGACCTCGCGGTCGGCGAAGGAGCGGCGCAGCCCCGCGATGCTAATGCGCATAGCCAAACCTCTTCTCGAACGCGCGGCTGATGAAGGTGAGGGGCAGGGTCACCACGAGGTAGAGCCCGCCGAGCAGGAAGTAGCACCCGAACAGGTTGAAGTTGGTCGCGCTGATCTCGCGCATCGTCTGGGTGAGCTCGATGACGGCGATCACCGACAGCAGCGACGAGTCCTTGATGACGCTCGCGAACTGCCCGGTGAGCGCCGGCAGCGTGCGGGCAACCATCTGCGGCAGGATCACGTGGCGCACCGTCTGGGCGCGCGTGAAGCCCACGGCGCGCGCGGCCTCGAGCTGCACCGCGTCGATGGAGGTCAGGCTCCCGCGGATGATCTCCGCGATATAGGCCCCCTCGAAGATGGACAGGATCGCCACACCCGCCACGAATCGGTTGCTGATGCCCCAAGCCGTGCCGATGATGTAGAAGAACAGGTAGATCTGGACGAGCAGCGGCGTGCCACGGATGACCTTGACGTACAGGTCGCACAGGTAGCGCGCGACGAGCACGCGGCTTCCCTGCCCGAGCGCCACCGCGATGCCCAGCACGAGGCTCGCGACGAGGCTCGCCAGCGAGAGCTCGACGGTGAGCGTGAACCCTGCGAGGATGCGGGTCTGGTACTGGCCGATGAAGCTGAAGTCGAGCTGGACGTCGATCGCGATGAGCGCCGCCCAGACCACCGCGATCGCCGCGCAGCACACGAGCGCGTAGTTGAGGATCGCTTTGAGCGGTGCGACCCGGCCGTGCGCGGGCGCCGTGAAGATGGTTTCGCCTGAGGCTGCCTTCATGTCAACTCCCCTGCGGGCGCGCCCTCGGCGCGCCGTGCGCCCTACTCCTCGTCGTCCTCATCGAAGTCGAAGAACCACCTGAAGCCGAGCTCGTCGAAGGCCTCTTTCTCATCGGCGAGGTAGGTCTCGGTCAGACGGTCGAACTCACCGTTCTCCTTGCAGTCGGCGATGAACTCGTTCAGCTGGTCGAGCAGCTCGGTGTTGCCCTTGGCGACCGCGATGCCCCAGTACTCGGCGTCTTGGAACGGAATGTAGACGGCCGTCGTGGTGTCAGGGTTCGCCGCCTGGTTGCGGTAGATGGTGAGCTGATCGTAGAGGAAGCCGTCGGCGCTGCCCTGAACGACCTCGGTCACGCAGGCGCTCTCGTCGCTCAGGCGCATGATGGTGGCCTCGGTGAGGTTGGCCGTGGCGTAGACGTCGCCGGTGGAGCCCGTCTTGACCGCGACCGTCTTGTCGGCCTGGTTGAGATCGTCGATCGACTCGATGCCCGACGCGCTGTTCGCGAGAATGGCGAGCTGCGCCACGGCGTACGGATCTGAGAAGTCGACCTCCTCCTGGCGCTCCTCGGTGATGGTCATCGAGCTGATGACGCAGTCGGCCTTGCCTGACTGCAGCGACGCGATGAGGCCGTCCCACGCGGTGTTCTCGATCACCACGTCGTAGCCGTAGGCCTCGCCGAAGTCGTACATGAGGTCGACGCTGAGGCCCGCGGGATTGCCGTCGTCATCCTTGGTCTCGAACGGCGGGTAGGCGAGCTCCATGGCGACGGTGAGGGTCGCGGTGGCCTCCTGAGCGGCCGAGCCCGCAGCCGATGAGCCATCGGCCTCGTCGGTGCTCGCGCAGGCGGTGAGGGCGCTGCCCCCCATCACCGCGGCGACGGCTGCCGCGGCCTTGAGAGCAGAGCGGCGGGTGAGGTTGGTTGCAAGCATGAGTGTATTCCTCTCTCAGATACCCAACGATACGCCAGGTGCGGATGCGGATGGCGGCCACCATGATGCCGCCCGCGCGCACGCCACGCTGCGAAAATCACGGGCATGCGCGCCGGTGCCGCAGCGTCGGTGCTCATTATAGCCAATCCACCACTAGATGCAACTGTTTTTGTTACAACGTATTTGATGCACCACCACCTCTCGTTTGTGCCGCTTTCTTGAGTGAGGACGCACCGCTGGTCGGGCGCGTGAAAATGGCCTATCGTAGTGCCGCTCGCACCCGCATGCGCGCGGCCGAGCGCACCCGATTGAAAGGCTCCTGATGTCGTTCACGCTGACGATGCGACGCGCCGCACCCTCAGAGGTCGAGCGCGTGCTCGAGATCTTGGAAGACGGTAAGCGCTCGATCGCGCGGTTCGGCATCGAGCAGTGGCAGCACGGTTACCCCAACCGCGCGAGCATCGAGGACGATCTCGCGCATGGCGCCTGCTGGGTCGCCGAGGACGAGGCGACGGGCGCCCTCGTGGGCACGCTCGCCCTCCGCTTCGATCGCGACCGCGAGTACGCCGCGCCGGGGCTTCGCTGGCTCACCGAGAACACCATGCCGTCGGGCGAGGAGGCCTACGCGGCCATCCATCGCTGCGCGACCGCGGCCGAGGCGCTGAACCAGGGCGTCATGGCCTTCATGTTCAGCGCCGCCGAGGATATCGCCCATGCCGAGGGGCGCCTGAGCCTCCGCATCGACACCCATCCCGGCAACCGCGCGATGCGCGGCTTTCTGACGCGCCAGGGCTACACCGAGCTCGACGCCTTCGAGCTCGCCACCAAGACCAACACCGAGACGGACCTCACCCGCATCGCCTACGAGAAGCTCTTGGACTAGCCATGGACGCCGCACCGCTCCTCTACCTCATGCGCCACGGGGAGACTGAGTTCAACCTCAAGCGCATCGTGCAGGGCCGCTGCAACTCGCCCCTGACTACCCGCGGGCGCGCCCAAGCGCGCCAGGCGGCGCGCTGGCTCAAGGAGGCGGGCGCCGCGCCCGCGCGCCTCGCATCGTCCCCGATCGGCCGGGCGTCCGCGACGCTCGACATCGTCATCGAGGAGCTGCCACAGCTCAACGGCCTTCCCCGCACCGCCGAGAGCGGCCTCATGGAGCGCTCGTACGGCAGCTTCGAGGGCGGCCCGCTCGACGCGCTGCCCATCACGCCCTGGCTTCCGCACGACGTGCTCGTGCCCTACGGGGGCGACCCTGAGGACGAGGCGCGAGCCCGCATCGTGGACACCCTCACGGACCTCATGGAGCGAGCGGAAGGCGGCGACGTGCTCGCGGTCTCCCACGGCGCGATCATCAACCTCTTCAAGCTCACCATGGCCGAGCACGCCCGCTGCGATCAGGACGTCCCGCTCAGCAACTGCTGCGTCCTCGTCTTCGCCTACGATCAGGCCGCCCGGACCTTCTCAAACATCCGAATCGAGAACCCCGCCGCGTAGACGCCGGCGCGATGTGGCCGCATCGCATGAGAGCGGCGGCCGGTCCGGCCACCTCTGGTGTGCCGCGCGCGAGGCGGCGCGCTCAGCGGCGCCCGCCGTGGGAGTTGCGCCAGATCTCGCGACCGAGCATGATCGCGAGCACGAGCGCGGCGAGGTACCCCAAGAAGCCGATGACGGGAATGCCGAAGATGACGGGCTCGATGCGCGCGTAGTACACGACCGACGAGCCGATGAAGAGGCCGGCGATCACCATCGCCATCGAAAGGCGGTCGACGATGCCGCCCACGCGGCGCAGGACCTCCTCGGACCCCAGCACCTCGGTGTTGATCTTGAGCTGCCCGCGCGTGAGCATGCGCGACGCGAGACCCAGGTACTCCGCCGTCTCGAGCTGTCCCTTGAGCGCGCGACCGGCGGACGCGGCCAGATCCCCGACCGCTTCCTGCGCCCAGGCGCGCCCGCTCCTCTCGCGACGAACGTGCTGCGAGATGATCTCGATCATGTTGACGTCGGGCATGTACTCCGAGAGCAGGCCCTCGAGCGTCACCGTGCCGCGCGCGAACATGGTGACCACGCTCGGCAGCTCGACGCCGTAGGTTCGCGCGAGGTTGATGAGCGAGGTCAGGAAGCGCCCGATGTCGAGCTCCTTGAGGTCGAGCCCGGCGAAGTCCTGCACGATGTAGTCGAGATCCGTGAGCATCGCGGTGTGATCGATCTCGGAGGTGTCGCTCCGCGCGACGGCGAAGCGCATGAGGGCATCCTTGAGCTTGGGCACGTCGTTCTCGGCGACGGCGTAGATCATGTCGCGGAGGATGCCGCGATCGTGCTGAGAGATGCGCCCCACCATGCCGAGGTCGATGAAGTAGATCACCCCGTCGGCGAGAATGATGTTGCCGGCGTGCGGGTCGGCGTGGAAGAACCCGTTGTCGAGCACCTGCGTCGCATAGTCCTCGACGATCCGCTCGCCAACGTCGCGCAGGGAGTAGCCGGCGCGCGTGAGCGCGCGGGGCTCCGCGATCGAGATGCCCTCGATGTAATCCATGACCACGATGTGCTCGGTGCATAGATCAAGGTAGGATCGCGGGCACGACACGCTGGCGACGCGCGCGTGATAGGCGTGAAACTCGTTGAGGTTGCGCGCCTCAGCGAGGAAGTTGGTCTCCTCGCGAAACGACTCCCACAGCTCCTCGACGACAGCCTGGAAGTCGATGAACTGATCGGCGGTGATGACGCGGGAGATGCGGCGCACGATCGAGCGGATGATGTCGATGTCCTGCGCCATGACCTGCTGCGCGCCGGGGCGCTGGATCTTCACGGCCACGTCCTCGCCGGTCACGAGGCGCGCGCGATGCACCTGCGCGAGCGACGCGCTGCCAAGCGGGTTGGGATCGACCGCGTCGAAGATCTCGCCGAGCTTCTGGCCGTACTCGGATTCGAGGCACTCGAGCACCACCCGATAGGGCACCGGCTCGACCTCGGTGCGCAGGCAGCTGAGCTCGTCGCAGAAGCGCGGCGACAGGATCTCAGAGCGGTTGGCGAGGATCTGCCCCATCTTGACGAACATGGGGCCGAGCTCCTCGAGCGCGCAGCGCAGCCGCACGGGCGTGATGTTGTTCCAGATCTCGTACTTGCGCGCGACGCGGAAGATCTCGGCGATGCGGCGGCGCTTTCCCGCGAAGCTGAGCTGATACTTCTCGCTATCAGCCATGACCTCGGGTTCTTCGGGAAACTCGTCGACCGCGCGCTCACGGCGGAGCGGACGCGTCCTGCTGGGCGTCCGCTCGCCATCGTTGAAGGCCCCGTCCGCGGTGACGGGATCTGGCCTCGCCGTGTCGCTCTGCGTGCTCTCCATGGGACGGGACCTACGCGTCCTGCTCCTCAGCGGCGCCCGCCGTCGTCTCGTCCTCCGCGTCGTCCTGCTCAATCGACTCGACCTCGACCGTCACGGTGCGGTCATCGACCGAGTCGGCGAGATCGCGCACGTGGGCGAGGAACTCGACGCGCTCCGTCGCGGACAGGCCGCGCAGGCGCGCGAGGATGAGCTCGTCGAGAATGCGCTCGGCCACCGGGGCCCCCGTCGCGCTCAGGCGCTCCGTCACGTCGCTGAAGGTGCCGCCCGCGCGCTCGAAGACGTCGGCCATGGCGCGACCGAAGTCGGACTGCGCCGCGTCAGCGCGGGCCTCGGCGCCTTTCGCGCTGAAGCCGTCGAGCATCTCCCGGCTCTTCTCGGCCGCCGTCGCGGCGACTCCGATTCCGATGTTCACCATATCGTTCATGAGGTCCTCGAACTTCGTGACCATGGCTCCTCCTTCGTCAGCGCGATGCGCGTGGCCAGTCTCTCCCCTTCTACCCCATGCCAAGGGGCACAAACGGCGGGTCGTGCTCAGTGGTCGGACATGGAGAACCCGTTGCGCATGGCCAGGCTCGTCGTGTGGAGCACCTGCCCGAGCAGCTTGTCGGTCTCGGTCTTGAGGGCGTCGCTCATGCGCTCGTTCGCGCGCTCCAGCGCCGCGGGAACCTCCTCGTCGGGGAGCTGCGCGACCGCGGCGTCGGTCTCGTGCAGGAGCGCGTGGCCGATGCTGCCTACCTTCTCACGGTAGCGCTCGATGTGGGCGGCATTGTCGCGGTAGCGCGCGTCGGCGAGAGCGGCGATGAGGCGGTTCGCCCAGTAGAAGCTCTCGCTCGTCACGCGCTCGGTCGTGTTCTCCAGATACGCCGGCGCGTGGTCGACGTTGCCGTAGAAGGGCGCGAGCGCGTTGAAGGCGTTGGAGCCGAAGGCCATCCACTGCACGCACCGGCAGTTCTCGGGCACGTCGGGGCGAATCTGCAGCACGGCCAGCTGGCCGTTGCGGTTGATGCCGATGGGGCGGTACATCCCGCGCGTGGCCTCGGTGCCCGCGCGGCCGTACGGGTCGTACGGGGTGCCCTGGTAGTGGGCGGAGAGCACGTACTTCACGTCCTCGATGGTGAGCTTGCGCTCTGGTGCGCGCGACCAGGGGATCGTGTCGCTCTCGGGTCCGTGCGCGGCGCCCGCCCCATCCCAACGGCTGCTCGGGTTGAGGCAGCGCTGCATGTACCAGGCGCGCGGCGTGTTGTAGACATGGTCGCTGTCGGAATGCGAGCCGAAGGCCTCACGCGGGTTGAACGTGTCGGCCACCCCCGAGGGGCCGTCCCCCGCCGCGGCGAAGCCAACGCTTCCCCCACCGAGGGTGAGGTCGAGGTGATGAGCGGCCATCCATGACCGGAGATCGGCTGAGGCCAGGTGATCGCGCTGGGGCCCCTCGGCGTCCGCGAGGTCGAACGAGTCGATGCCGAGCTGATTGGGCATGGTCACGTAGGCATCGTCGGGAACGCGCTTGGCGATCCAATGATGACCGCCGACGGTCTCGAGCCACCAGATCTCATCGACGTCTGAGAAGGCGATGCCGTTCATCTCGTACGTGCCGTAGCGCTCGAGCAGGGCGCCGAGCCGCTCGACGCCGGCGCGGGCGCTCGAGATGTAGGGCAGCACGAGCGTGACCATGTCCTCCTCGCCGATGCCGCCCGGGCATGCGGGCTCGAAGTCCGCATCGCCCTCCTGGCCGCGCGCCGGACGGTACACGACGAGCGGGTCGGCACCGAGCACGCGCTCGTTGGAGGTAATGGTCTCGGTCGCCGTCATGGCGACGTTGGCCGCGTTGAAGCCTGCCGCAGCCCAGATGCCGTGACCAGGCAGGGCGTCAGGCACCGAAGTGTAGCGCATCGGCTCCTCGGGAAGCTCGATCTCGAGATGGGACGCGACGCTGCGGTAGACGCGGGGCTGCTCGTCGGGAGACACCACGTGCATCTTCTTGGGCTCGAACTGCCCGCCTGGAGAGTCCTCGTTCCGAGCGATGATGGTCGAGCCGTCGTAGCTCGCCGCCTTGCCGACCAGGATGGTGGTGCACGCCATGGAAGCTCCTCTCACTGAGACGCTCCCCGGCAGCGGACCCGAGGGCCGCGCGCCGGGGAGCGCGATCTCGTCGCTCGTTCGGCTTCAAGCATAGCGCATGGCGCGCACCGCCGCCGGAGCTCAGACGTGCTCTTCGTGGGCTGACGCGGCGCGGCGGGCGGCCGCCCCGATCAGCGGTGCGGCGTCACGGGCACCACCCGCGTCTTGCTGAACGCGTCGAGGATGAGCTCATGATCGGGGTCGCGGTGAATGAGCAAGCCCAAAATGCCGTAATCGAGGGCGCAGAACACGATGAGGAACGGACCGCAGGCGATCTTGAGGACGCACTCGCGCGCCAGCAGCTGTATCCAGGTGCGTTCTGAGCCGTCCCGGTTGCGCACGCGGATGCGCAGGAGCCGCTCGCCCAGCGTCTGACCGCCCGCTTGAAGCGGCAGCAGCACCGTGAGGAACAGCAAGGTGACGACGGCGCAGATCAGCATGAGGTTGCCTTGGTTCATCGTCGTCTCATCGAGGTAGAACACCTGGGCACAGAAATAGAACACGCTCACGAGCCCGGCGCTCAACGCGTAATCGATCAGCCACGACGCGACGCGACGCACCATGAGCCAACCGCCCGCGTCAAAGCGACCGGGCGGCGCGGCCGCCGCTTTCGGTGCACCAGCAGCTGCGGCGGCTTGAGAACGCCGACGGCGTCGCTTCTTCTTGCTCATGCAGGCCTCCCCTACGCGTTCCAACCCCTCCTACGGCACAAGGGGCAGCCGCCCACCTGATGGATGGCGGCTGCCCGTACACGCGGCGAGGTTACTCGTCGATACCGAGTTCGTCCAGAACCGCGGACTTGTAGAGGATGGCCTTGGCGCCGTAGACCGCTTGCACGCCGCCGTCCACCTCCAGCACGCCCGAGGCGCCGATCTGCATCAAGAGGTCCTTATCCACCTTGGCGGTGTCGCGCACGCCAACCCTGAGGCGGGTGATGCATGCGTCAACGTCCTCGATGTTCTCAGATCCGCCCAGCGCGGTGATGATGATCTTAGCCTCATCGGCAAGGTCGCTCTTCTGCGGAGCACGCGGCTCCTCGATGCCCTTCGCCTCTTCGTCATCGCGACCCGGGGTCTTGATGTCGAACTTGGTGATGATGAAGCTGAACGTGAAGAAGTACAGGACCGCCCAGATGGCACCGAACGGAATCTCGAGCAGCCAGTTGGTCTTGTCGTTCCCCTGCAGGATGCCAAAGAGGAAGAAGTCGATGAAGCCGCCGGAGAACGTGTTGCCGATGCGGATGTTCAGCAGGTCGGCAATCAGGAAGGACACGCCGTCGAAGAACGAGTGCAGCACGTAGAGCGGCGGGCACACGAACAGGAACATGTACTCGAGCGGCTCGGTGATGCCCGTGAGGAACGAGGTCAGCGCCACGCCGAGGAACAGGCCCGCGTACTTCTCACGACGCTCCTTGGGCACGCAGCGGTACATGGCGAAGGCCGCGGCGGGCAGACCGAACATCATGGTCGAGAAGCGTCCAGCGAAGAAGCGCGTGCCCTCGGTGAAGAGCCCCGTATGGCTGGAGTCGGCGAGCTGCGCGAAGAAGATGTTCTGCGCACCGGCCACGGTCTCGCCGGCGACGACCTCCACACCGCCGAGCTCGGTGTACCAGAACATCGGATAGATCATGTGGTGCAGGCCGATGGCGCCGCACAGACGCATGAGGAACCCGTAGAAGAAGGTGCCGATGACGCCGGCGGCCGAGATGGCCTCGCCCGCGACCACGAGCAGCTGCTGAATCGGCGGCCAGATGACATAGAACAGAGCGCCGACGACGATGGCGGCAAGGCTCGTGACGATGGGCACGAAGCGCGATCCGCCGAAGAAGCCGAGCACCTGCGGCAGCTGGATGTTATGGAAGCGATTGTGCAGCGTGACGGCGACCAGTCCGATGACAAGCGCGCCGATGACGCCGGTGTCGATGTCCGACCCGTCGGGGTTGAACACCGAGAGCATCGTATCCGACGTGGTGGTCATCACCAGGTAGCCCACCACGCAGGCGAGTGCCGCGACGCCCTTGTCGCGGTTAGCAAGACCGATGCCCAAACCGATGCACAACAACATTGGCAGGTAGGTGAAGATCACCTGGCCCGCGGCGTTCATCACCGTGAAGAGCGCCTGGAGCCACGCCACGTCGAGTATCGGGTAGGCGGCAACCGTCGCTTCGGTGCTGAAAGCGCCGCCGATGCCGAGCAGCAAGCCCGCTGCCGGCAGGATGGCGATCGGCAACATAAAGGCTTTGCCGACCTTTTGCAATGTCTTAAACACGTTCACCCTCTTTTCTTCCGGTCTGCGCCGACCGAAGTCGGCCCGTCCGCGGCCTGCGCGCGGCCGCCTCCGCTCGTCCCACCTCCCCTCATCGTCGGGGTCGCGCGCCGCCTTTCACGCGCTCGATATGCAAAGCGAGATACACCTGCTCGCTTTGAGGCACCGTATAGTCGAAGGAATGGTCAGCGTACGCAGCGATCTCCTCGGCGCACGCATATGAGTCCGGGTAGTCTCGACGCACCGTGGCGATAAGACCGCGATCGGCCTCGATGGCCGAGTCGTTTGACGAGCCCTTCGCCAAAACGCGTTGCGCGAAGAGCTTGAGATGGATCATGAACCGATAGTACGCGGTGGAATCCTCATCGAAATCAATCTCGAGCCGATCACGCACGATGCCAAGCGCGTGTTGGATAATCGTGGCGATCCCCACCGCGCCGTCCATGTCCACCCCGGTCGAGGCGTTCACAAAATGGAGCGCGATGAACCCCGCCTCCTCCTCGGGCAGCTCGACGTCAAAGATGCGATTCAGATAGGCCACGGCCGCCCGCGCGCATTCGAACTCGTCGCGGTACGCGATCTTGATCTCAAAGGTCAGCAGGCCGTCCACGGTGGCTCCGGCACGCGCGCGCTGGATGGCAAAGTGGATGTGGTCAGCGAGCGCCAGATAGATCCCATCGTCCAAATCATGCCGAAGCCGCAGCTTGGCATGCTCGACAATGGCTTGCGCCGCCTCGAAGTACTCTTCGGAAATGGACGTCGCCAGGTCACCGAAACGCCGCGTCAACTCGGGAACGCGCTGCGTGAACAGGCGCTCAACGTCGCGCTCGTCAAGCTCGTCGCCACGCTTGCGCTGAAACGCGATGCCGCGCCCCATGGCGATGCAGTCGTTTCCGTGCTCGTCCACGACTACAGCGATGTTGTTGTTGAGTACTTTGGCTACCGTCAACATCGCAGGCTGGCTCCTCTGGGCGATCTCAACACAAAACACCGTACGGGAATTGCCAACTTTCGGTGTCGCCTGCTTGACCAGTCACGATCCTCATCAAGTTATGCAGAACTTATGAAGCATAATATCGGGTGACCTTGCGTGCCGTCAAGAATAACACACCCCGTTGCCGGCAGGTTTCGCCTTTCGGTTTAAACCAAGTCGCCGGCGGCGGGGTGCGTTGTTCCACACGTCGCAACGATGCGGAGAAGAAGGGTTACGAGAGACTGTCGAGGAGGTTCTCAGCAGCGCCGATCAGAGGAGCCCTGCCTTCGAGCTCGCCGATGAGAATCGGCGTGTCCTGAAGCGGATCGAGGGCTTGCGCGGCGTAGCCCTCGGCGACCGACTGGCGCCAGGTCTCGCTCCGCCAGCCGGTGCCGGCGTGGATGACCCCGCCCGAGAGCACGATCACCGCCGGATCGAGGATGTTGGCGAGCGACCCCAGGCTCGCGCCGAGGGCGTGGCCCGCCTCCGTCACCACAGCGATGGCGCGCTCGTCGCCCGCGGCCACCAAATCGTTGACGTCGCGTCCCACGGTCGGACGCGCCGGGTCGACGCGCCCGTAGCGCTCCTCGAACATCCGCCCGATGGACGTGCCCGAGGCCACGCTCTCGAGGTGTCCCCGGCGCCCGCAGGCGCACGGCACGCCTGCCGCCGCGGTGCTCTCGATATGGCCCATGTGGCCGGCGGCGCCGTGGGCTCCGCGCAGCACGCGCCCGTCCACCACGAAGGCGCCACCGACGCCGGTGCCGATCCCCAGGCACAGCACCGAGGTGTATCCGCGGCCCACGCCCCAGCGGGCCTCCCCGAGGGCGTGCGCGTGCACGTCACCCGTCACGGCCACGGGCACGCCGAGCGCCTCGTGCAGGCGCGCTCTGAGCGCGATGCCGCCCCATCCGGGCATGATCTCGTTGGCGTAGGCGATCGATCCGGTCGCGGGATCCACCACGCCGGCCGATCCGATGCCAACGCCGAGCACCGCGCCCGGCGCCGCCTCGAGCGCCTCGCGCGCCACGGCCTCCACCCGGGCGTAGACGGCCTCTCCGCCCTCGGCCGCGGCCGTGGGCACCTCGGTTTCCCAAACCGGGTGCGGACAGGTGCCGTCCGCCGGAAAGACCATGACCGCGCAGGCGATCTTGGTGCCGCCGATGTCGACGGCGCACACGTAGCGGTCGGTATCGCTCATGGCAAACCTCCTCACCGGGCACGACGCGACCCGCGTCGCGCGGCACGTAACCCTTCTTGCGGGCCTGGGTGCCGCCCCACGCGGGCCGCACGCCCACCCACATCGCCGGGCCCGCCCCACGGCAGGGCGGGCCCGTCACTTCGCTCTTGTTACAGCAGGCCGGTCTCCTCGAGCACGCGACGGATCGCCTCGACGTTCTCGCCCGTGAGCGCCTGAACGGGGCGCGGCATCTGGTTGGTCTCGAAGATGCCCATGAGCATGAGGGCGGTCTTGAAGGCGCCCACGCCCGCGCCGAAGCCCTGCACGCCGCTGGTCACCGAGGTGATGCGCATGATGCGGGCGAGGCGGTCCTGCTCGGTCTTGACCGTCTCCCAGTCGCCGGCCTGTGCGGCCTTCCACTGACGGACGTAGCCGTAGGGCTCGACGTTCGCGAGACCGGGGACCGAGCCGTCGGCGCCGGCGAGATACGCCCCGTCGACCACGACCTCATGGCCGGTGAGAAGCTGCAGGGGATGCCCGGCCTCCTCATTGCCGAGAATGAGGAAGCGGAAGGAGACGTCGTCGCCGGAGGAGTCCTTCACACCGGCCAGCACGCCGTCCTTGCCCAGGCGCAGCAGCATGTCCACGCCGAGCTTCTGGTGCACGCACACGGGGATGTCATAGGCGAAGATCGGCAGCCCCAGCGCCTCATGCAGGCACCGGAAGCTCTCCTCGATCTCGTCTTGGCCCTGGAGCGCGTAGAAGGGGCAGGTCGCCACGAGCGCGTCGACGCCCATCTGCTCGGCGCGCTTGCCGTGCTCGATCATGCGCTCCGTCTCCGTGTCGATGATGCCCGCGAGGATGGGCACGCGGCCGTCGACGATGCGCACCATGTTCTCGATGATGCTGTCGCGTCGGCTATCGGTCGAGAACACCACCTCGCCCGACGACCCGAGAATGAACAGGCCGTCGACGCCCGCGTCGATCATGCGGTTGACGTTCCGCTCGAAGGAAGGCACGTCGAGCTCGCGATCACTGGTGAGCGGGACCACGACCGGTGGGATAACGCCGGAGAACTTCTTGTCTGACACAGTTGGCTCCTTGAGGTTGCGCGCGGGCGCGCCCGCGCATGATGATGGAATGCCCCGACCCGGTGAGCCGGGGCATGCATGGTGATCGTGACGATCCGAGCGGGGCGCACCGGAGCGCGCCCCGCCGGGCCGACTAGGCGAGGGTGGGATGGAGCAGGGATGGCGCCGCACCGAGCAGCAGGCGCGTGTACGAGTCCTTCGGGTTGTTGAAGACCTCGTGCGCAGGACCCTCCTCGACGATCTTGCCCCCGTTCATGACGACGATGCGATCGGAGATGTAGCGCACCGTCTGGATGTCATGGCTGATGAACATCATCGAGAGGCCGAGGTCCTTCTTGAGGTCCGTCAGCAGGTTCAGGATCTGCGCGCGCACCGACACGTCGAGCGCCGAGGTGGGCTCGTCGGCGATGATGGCCGACGGGTTGAGCGACATGGCGCGCGCGATGGCGACGCGCTGACGCTGACCGCCCGAGAGCTGGCCTGGCAGGGCGCGCAGGGCGCTCTTGGGCAGGCCCACCAGGCTCACGAGCTCGTTGATGCGCTTCTCGCGCTCCGACGCGCTGCCGACCTGGTGGACCAGCAGCGGGTCGAGCAGCTGGTCATGAACGATCATGCGCGGGTTGAGCGCCGTGGACGGGTCCTGGAACACGACCGACACGACGCGACCGATCCGACGGCGGTCCTCCGCCGAGCGCTTCGTCACGTCCTGACCCTTGAAGTAGACCTTGCCCGATGTGGGCGACTGCAGACCGCACATGACGTTGGCCGTGGTGGACTTGCCGCAGCCCGACTCGCCCACGATGCCGATCGTCTCACCGGGCATGAGCTTGAGGGTGAGGTGCTGCACGGCGTGCACGAGATTGGGCTTGAACAGCGAGCCCGTGCGCGTCTTGAAGGTGACGGAGATGTCGTCGAGGAAGATGATCGGCTCCGTGCCGGATGCGCTGTGCTGGCTCATCTAGATCACCTCCGCGGTGGTCGCGCTCGCATGGGTCACACGATACGGCGTGAGCCCGTTCGCTTCGAGATAGTCGTCGGGGAGCTCGGAGTAGCGGTGGAAGACCGGTCCCTCGAGCGTCTTGAGCTCCGGATGGACGTCCAGACCGAGCGTGGGATGGCTCGAGCGGGGCGCGAAGCGGTCTCCCGCGGGGAAGTCCTCGGGTGAGGGCACCGAACCGGGGACCTGGTGCAGGCGCGTGCCCTCCTTGACGCCCTCCTCGATGGAGAGGACGGAGCCCAGCAGGCCGCGCGTGTACTCATGGATGGGGTTGGTGAGGAGCTCGGTGGTGGGCGCCTGCTCGACGATCTGGCCGGCGTACATCACGGTGATGTCGCTTGCCACCTCGGCCACGAGGGCGAGGTCGTGAGAGACGAAGATCATCGCGAAGCCGAGCTTGGCCTGAAGGTCGTTCAGGAGCTTGATGACCTGCTTCTGAACCGTCACGTCGAGCGCCGTCGTGGGCTCGTCGCAGATGACGAGCGACGGGTCGCGCGTGAGCGCCATGGCGATGAGGACGCGCTGGCGCTGGCCGCCGGAGAGCTCGTGCGGGTAGCTCTCGAGCGTGCGCTTGGGGTCGAGCCCCACGAGCTCGAGGAGCTCCTCGGCCGTGCGGGTGCCGCCGCGGCTCGTGAGCTGCTTCATCTGGGCCGAGATGAGCATCGAGGGGTTGAGCGAGGAGAGCGCGTCCTGGTAGACCATCGCGAGCTCGTGACCGAGCAGCTTGCGATGCTCTTCCTTGCTGAGCTTGAGCAGGTCCTGCCCCTTGTAAAGGACCTCACCCGTGATGGTCTCGTTGGGATCGGTGAGACTCATGATCACCTTGGTGGTGATGGACTTGCCGCAGCCCGACTCGCCCACGAGGGCCATGCACTGGCCGGGACGCACGTCGAAGGAGACGTTGTCCACGACCTGCACGTCGCCGTGGCTCTCGAAGCTGATGGAGAGGTTCCTCACCGACAGGATCGGCTCGACCGAGTGGTCGGGCACGTGGCGATCGGTGCGCTTGAGCTCGATATCGCGCAGGGCGGCGAGGCGACGACGCAGGGCGGCGTCCTGCTCGGCGTAAGCCCGGACCGGGTCGGCCGCGAGGATGTCGTCGGCGCGGCGCTGCTCGGCCTCCTCCTCGGAGTCAACCACCGGAGCGCCCGGCTTGGCAGCCATGGCGTCGGTCAGACCCTCGGAGAGGATGTTGAGCGCGAGGCACGTGATCATGATGGCGAGACCGGGGAACAGCGCCTGCCACCAGCGCCCGGCGAGCACGCCACTGCGCGCGTCGGAGAGGATGTTGCCCCACGTGGGCGTGGGCTCGGTGATGCCGGCGCCGATGAAGGTCAACGAGGCCTCGAAGATGATGGCGTCCGCCACGAGCGTCACGGTGAAGACCATGATCGGGGCGATGCAGTTGCGCAGGACGTGCTTGATGAGGATCCAGGGAGCCTGCGCACCCGAGACGATCGCGGCGCGCACGTAGTCCTCGCCATACTCGGACACGATGTTCGCGCGCACGATGCGCGCGATCTGCGGCGTGTACATGAATCCGATGGAGACGATGATCGCCGGGACCGAGCTGCCGAGGATCATCACGAGGATGGCCGCGAGGGCGATGCCCGGGATCGACATGATGACGTCGAGCACGCGCATGATGACCTCAGAGACCCACTTGCGCGAGACCGCCGCGACGGCGCCCACGATCGAGCCGCAGACGAGGGCGAGGAGCGTGGCGCCGAAGCCGATGACGAGCGAGTAGCGGCCGCCGTAGAGCATGCGGGAGAGGATGTCGCGGCCCTTGTCGTCCGTGCCGAAGATGTGCTCGGCGCTCGGGGCCTGGCGCGCGGTGAAGATCTCGAGCGGGTCGCACGGGGCGATCAGCGGGGCGAGGATGGCTGCGAGCGCCACCAGCGCCAGCAGCACGAGCGAGATCTTGCTCGCGGTGCTCATGTTCTTGATGCCACCCAGCTTGAGGCCCTTGCTTGCCGCATCCTCAAGTCGAGCAGCCTTGGTTTCGCGAATCGTTGCCATGGCCTACACCGTCCTAATGCGCGGGTTGATGACCAGATACAGCATGTCAACCACGATGTTGATGATGACGAAGGACAGCGCGACCACCACGACGACGCCCAGCACCAGGTTGGTCTCGCCGCCGAGGATCCCCTGCTGAATCGCCGTGCCCATGCCGGGGAGGTTGAAGATGACCTCGATGACGACGGCGCCGCCCATGAGGTAGCCGATCTTCAGGCCGAGCGTGGTGACGGGCGTGATGAGCGCGTTGCGCAGAACGTTGCGGGCGATCACGATCTTCTCGGGAATGCCCGCGCCGCGCGCGGTCTTGACGTAGTCCTTATCGAGCTCCTCGACCATGGCGGTTCGCACGATGCGCGTCATCTGGCCGATGAGCGGGAACGCGAGCGCCAAGGTGGGCATCGCCATGCGTCTGAAGTACCCGATGGGGTTGGAGAACAGGTCGGGCAGCGTGCCCGAGGCGGGAAGGATGCCCAGGTACGACGAGAACAACAAGATGAGCAGGACCGCGAACCAGAACGACGGCGTCGCGATGCCTGCGATGGATATGACGCGGATGATCTGATCGGGCCACCGATCGCGGTAGAGCGCGGCGATCACGCCGAGCACGAAGGCCACGACGGCGGCGAGGATCAGGCCGAGGAACGTGAGCTGCAGCGTGACCGGCAGGGCGCTTGCGATGCGGTCGGCGACCGACGCCTGCGAGGCGCCGTACGTGCCGAGGTCACCATGGAGCAGGTCGGCGATGTAGGAGACGTAGCGCACGGGCCACGGGTCGTTCAGGCCATGGGTCTCCATGTACTGCTCGATGGCCTCTTGGGTCGCACCCTCACCAAGGGCGTTGCGGGCAGGAATGCTCGGATCAGTGAACGACATGAGGAAGAAGACCAGCAGTGTCACCCCGAGCGCCATGATGGGTAGGGCAACGATTCGTCTTCCCACAAGTCTGAGCAGATTGTTCATTCCCTCTCCCTCCTTGTTTCAGGATCTGACAAATCAAGGAGGGCCCGAGCAATGGCGCGCCCGGGCCCTATGAGTCACGTGCGCTCCCGCCGTCGGGTCACGGGAGCGCGGCGGTCGCCAACGTTACGCGGTGACCGTGTAGCTGTCGATGAACGACATGCCGGTGGTGCCGATGCCAGAGAAGTTCTGGATCGAGGTGCCCTCCGAGGTGGCGGTGTCGGCCCAGTAGCCGGTCGCGGTCTGAACGTGGAGCACCGGGTAGAGCACGGCCTGCTCAGCGATGAGGTCGAAGCACTCGTTCCAGGTCTCCTGCTGCTCGTCGCCGCTCTGCGTCAGGGCGGTGTTCATGAGCTCGTTGAGCTCGGCCCACTCGTCGGAGTCCACCCAGCGGGCGCGCGACTGCATCCAGGTGTTGTCGCCGTACCACCAGTTCATGAGGAGGTCGGGGTCGTTGCCGAAGCAGGACGGATCGCCCGGGGCGAGCAGGAGATCGAAGTCCTCGCCGCTGTCGATGGAGTTATAGGTGTCGGACGACGTGGCCGTCTGGATGGTGGTCTCGAATCCGAGGGCGTCGAGGTCGTTCTTGACCTGCGTCGCCATGGAGACGACCTGCTCGTTGTCGGTGGTGCGCAGGGTGATGGCGCCCGGCGTGATGCCAGCCTCGCTGATGAGCTCGGCCGCGCGATCGGGGTCGTACTCGTAGACGACGGAGGCCTCATGATAGTTGTCGAAGGTCTCGGGCAGGTAGCACGAGGGCTTCGCGGCGAGGCCGGCGAACGCGTTCTCGATCATCTGATCGTAGTTGAGCGCGTACATGACCGCCTGGCGGACCGACACGTTGTTCCACGGCTCCTTCTGCGTGTTGAACATCATGAAGCGCGTGGCGAAGCCCTGGACGGTGTCGACGTTGCAGCCCTGGGCCTCAAGCTGCTCGATGGCGTCGGCCGTGGCCATCTCCATGACGAGCGTGGTGCCCTCGAGCTGGGCGGTGAGACGGGCGGTGGCGTCGGTCAGGACGTCGTAGTGGATCGCCTCGTCGAGCGCGGGGTGATCGCCGTTGTAGTAGGGGTTCGGCACCAGCTCGACCGCCGAGTCGCTGATGGAATCGTACATCCACGGACCGGAGCCGATGGGCAGCGCGGTCATCTCCTCGGAGGTGGAGGAGGCGGGCACGACGCGGATGATCGCGAGGCGCTCCTTCAGCAGGGAGAAGTCGGGGATGGTGGTGGTGACGCTGATGGTGGTGTCATCGACCTTCTCGATGCTCGCGATGGGGGTGAGCATCGGGATGTAGATGTTGCCGTCGGCGGTGCAGCGGGCGAAGGACTCGATGATGTCCTCGGGCGTCACGGCGTTGCCGTCGGAGAACGCGGCGTCCTCGCGCAGCGTGATCTGGAAGGTGGTCTCGTCGATCTGCTCGGGGTCGCCGGTCGCAAGCTCGGGGAACGTCGAGTAATCGTGGAAGTCGATGCCGTAGAGGCCCTCAACGACGTGCCAGTTGGTACCAAGCGAGAGCGCCGAGGACGTGCTCGAGGGGTCGTAGTTCTGCGTCGCGTAGGCAGAGCCCGCGGTGATGGTGCCACCCCCCTGGGTACCATCAACGGACGAGCTGCCGTCCGAGCTGTCGGAGCCGCATCCCGAAAGCCCCAGGCCGGCCACCGCGGCGGCGCCTCCTGCGACCCCCAAGAACGTGCGACGGGACAGCCCGCTGTTCAGAAGCTCATGCATAGCTACTCCAATCATCCTTCTGCACGCCGGTGTGCCCTGATACCGGCGCACATACCAACACCCTTATCATCGGCTCCCGACCATGGCTTAGGCGCGAGCCCTCGGCGAGCGGGCCGAAACCCGTCCGGGCGGCATATGCCACCGTTTGAACGTCTCGGTTGACAGGAACCCGGTGCGATGATAAGTGGTGATAACAATCAGACCAGTTTGTAACGACACGGTTACGCGATCGCTTTGTTTCAGACTCTTTTCGCAGGTTATCTTATGCGCGCGGCGCATGATTGGTTTTACGTTTTAGATACCAGTTTGGCGCCCGCAGAGCCCTTAGACGTCGAAAACGCCGCCCGTTTTCACCGTGTTTCGGGTCTCTGCGCACGGCCCGGCGACCGCGTCCCGGAGCACCGTTCAGCGCGCATCTCAGCACCCGGCGTTAGTCGGCCCGCACCGCCTCGTGCACGCGCTCGGCGACCTCCCGAGGAACCCCCTTGACCGCAGCAATGTCGTCCACGCTCGCTGCGCGCAGGCGCTTCATCGACCCGAAGTGGCGCATGATGGCCTTCTTGCGCACCGGGCCCACACCCTCGACCTCATCGAGAACCGACACGGTCATGGCCTTGTCGCGCAGCTCGCGGTGGAAGGTGATCGCGAAGCGGTGCGCCTCGTCGCGCACCTGCTTGATGAGGTAGAGCGACGCGGACCCGTTGGGCAGCACGACCGGCGTGTCGTCCCAGGGCACGAAGACCTCCTCATCCGCCTTCGCGAGCCCGCAGACCGGAATGTCGAGCCCGAGCTGCTCGAGCTGCGTGAGGGCCGCCGTGAGCTGCGGCTTGCCGCCGTCGACCACGAGCAGGTCGGGGCGCGCGCCGAACCGCTCGTCGGCCATGCGCTCGGGCGCGTAGCGGCGACCGAGCACCTCCTGCATGGAGAGGAAGTCGTTGGCCTCGCCCGTGACGCTGCGCACCTTGAAGCGGCGGTACTGGCTCTTATCGGGCCTGCCGTTGGTGAACACCACCATCGACGCGACCGTGAAGCGCCCATGGATCGTCGAGATGTCGAAGCACTCGATGCGCAGGGGCGGGGCGGGCAGGGCGAGCGCGCTCTCGAGCTGCAGGAGCGCCTGGTTGGTGCGGTCGTCGGCATAACCGGTGCGCATCATGTAGCGCATGAGGGCGTGGCGCGCGTTGCGCTCGCAGGTCTCGAGCAGGTGGCGCTTCTCACCGCGCTGCGGCCGGTGAAGGCGGCAGACGCGCCCCCGCTTGCCCGTGAGCCACTCCCCGATCACCTCGGCGTCGGAGAGGTCGCAGGCGATCTCGATCTCGGCGGGGATGTCGGCCGTCTCGTCGTAGTAGCGCTTGATGAAGCCGGAGACGAGCTCCTCCTCATCCACGTCGAGGCCCTTGTCGAGAATGAACTCGCAGGTGCGGATCATGATCCCCTCGCGCACCACGAAGACGCAGGCGCCGGCGATCGTCTCCTCGCGATAGAAGCCGATGAGGTCGATGTCCACGCTCTGAGGAAAGACGACCTGCTGGCGGTCGTCGAGCCCGCGCACCACCTCGAGGCGGCGCTTGATACGCGCCGCGCGCTCGAAGTCAAGCGCGGCCGCGGCCTCCTCCATCTCGGCCTTGAGCTCCCCCACCACCTCGCCGCGCTTCCCCGCGAGGAAGCGCTCGACGCGCCGGACCTGCTGCGCGTAGGCGTCGGGCGAGATGGCGCCCACGCACGCGCCGGGCCCGCGGCCCACGTGATAGTCGAAGCAGGGCCGTCCCTTCTCGGCGCAGATGAGACCGATGATGTCCTCATCGCCCTCATGCGCCTTGACGAGCCGGCGCGTGCGCTTCCACTCCGCGCAGGTGGCGACGCAGATGGGGATGACCTTGCGGATCGTGTCGATCGTCTCGCGCGCGGCGCGGCTGTCGGTGTAGGGGCCGAAGTAGCGCGTGCCGGGCCGATGCCGCTCGCGCGTGTACTTGATGGCCGGAAAGAGATCGTCCTTCGTGATGGCGATGAAGGGGTAGCTCTTGTCGTCCTTGAAGTCGACGTTGAAGTAGGGATGGTACTGGCCGATGAGGTTGCGTTCGAGCACGAGGGCCTCGTGCTCGGAGTCGACGACGATGTAGTCGAAGCTCTCGACGAGCTGCATCATGAGCGGGATCTTCTGGCGCTCGTCCTGCAGGGTCACATACTGGCGCATGCGGGCGCGCAGGTTCTTGGCCTTGCCCACATAGATGACCTCGCCAGACGCGTCCTTCCACAGGTAGCAGCCGGGCGTGGTGGGCACGCGCGAAACCTGCTCAGCGAGGTTGGCGGCACGCTTCGGATCGACCACGGCCTATGACTCCGCCCGCGCGCGGCGCCCGAGAACCCGCCCCACGATCGCGCGGATCGCCCGCGCCTCGGGCACGCGGAAGAGCGCGGCGAGGCCGAAGGTCACGATGAGCGAGACGATGCCCGCGACCGCGATGTAGGCGAACGTGAGGACCGTCGAGGCGGCGGTCAGCTCACCCGCGACCTCGACCACGAGCGGGCCCACCGTGCTCTGGAGGAGCTCGAGCACGCCGTAGCCGGCGGCGGCGCCGAGTCCGCCGAACACGACGCCCGCGCCGAAGCCCCGCGCGATCGTCTTGAGGTGGAGCCCGCCGAGGCGGCGACGCAGCCATCGAAACGAGAGGCCATCGAGCACGAGGTAGAAGATGAGGCTTGAGACCGCGATGAAGTTCAGCCCCGCGCCGAACACGACCACGGCCACCACCGTGTAGACCCCCTCGAAGATCGCCGCGAGGAGGCAGTAGCGCCCGTAGGGCTTCATGTCCATGAGGGCGGAGAAGCTCTTCTGCACGAGCACGAACTGCCCGTAGAACGGCAGCGCCAGCACGAGCACGGCCGTGTAGCTCGCCACGAGCTCGACGCCCTCGACGGTGAACGCGCGCGAGGCGTAGATGAGGTTGAGGGGGAAGCTGTACGCGACGATGTAGAGCGCGAAGGGAATGAGCAGGAAGAAGATCTCGCTCGCCCCACGCGCTATGCCGTCGCGCACGGCCCTGTCGTCGCCGGCGGCGGCGTCACGGGCGAGCTCGGTGTAGAGCGCCGTCGAGATGGGCACGGCGAGGACGGCGTAGGGCAGCGTGTACCACAGGCGCGAATAGGAGATGACGGAGGCGCCGGTGTCGGGCTGCACGTACATGGCGGCCGAGTTGGTGATGGAGCTCAGCACGAACGTGCACACCGTCGCCATGAGCGTGGGGATGCCGAGCGAGACGGTCTCGCGGAGCGCCGGGTCGCGGAAGTTGATGTGCAGGCGCGGGCGGATGCCGCGCCTGATGAGCGCGGGAATCTGACAGGCCATCTGCACGAACACGCCGAGCGTCGCGCCCACCGCGATCACCGTGAGCGCGAGCGCCTCGTTGACCTGCGACAGCGGCCCGTAGGCGAGGAAGCTCGCGATGGTCACCACGTTGTTGAGCACGGGCGCGAACGTCGACCAGAAGTACTCGCGGTGCGCGTTGAGCACGCCCGAGAAGATGGACCCGAGCCCGTAGAAGAGGATCTGCACCGCCATGAAGCGGAAGAAGAACACCGAGAGGTCGAGCGTGGCGCTGGCCTCGTCAGCATTGGTGGAGCCCATGAACGACTGCGTCCAGATGACCGCGGGCGCGAAGACCACGGCGAGAAGCGAGAGCCCCCCGAGCAGCAGCAGCACGATCCCCAGCAGGTTGCCGATGTACTCCTCGGCGCCCTCTTTGCCCTTGTTGCGGCGAACCTCCATGTAGACCGGCATGAACGCCGTCACGAGCATGCCTCCCATCACGAGCTCGTACAGCGTGTTGGGAAGGTTGTTCGACATCTGATAGGCGGTTGAGATGGTGCCGAGCCCGATCCCGAGCGCCATCGCCCAGGTGCGGATGAAGCCCGTGACGCGCGAGATGACGATGAGCACGGTCATGAGACCGGCTGAGCGGCCGATCCCCTCGTAGTCGCCCGCGCTCGCGAAGTCGTCGTCATCGTCGACGGGAGTGGCGAAGTGCGCGCCGCGCGGACGCTCCTCCATCGTGCATCACCTCTTCTTACGCGCAGATGTCAGCCATCTGGGCGTCGCAGAATCCCACCAGTGCCCCGGGCTCGACCGCGAGCTGCAGCCCGCGCCTCCCGCCCGACACCATGATCGCGTCGAACAGCAGGCACGTCTCATCGAAGATGGTCGGGAAGGAGCGCTTCATCCCCAGGGGCGCGCAGCCCCCGCGGACGTAGCCCGTGACCGGGAGCAGCTCGCGCACGGCGATCATGGCAAGCGCCTTCTTGCCCGCGACGCGCGCCGCGGCCTTGAGGTCGAGCTCGGCGGCCACCGGAATGCAGCAGACCACGTGGCTGCCGTCGGGGGCGACGGTCACGAGCGTCTTGAACACCTGGTCGGGATCCTCGCCGAGCGCATCAGCCACGTGCGCGCCCGACAGGTCGGACTCATCGACCTCGTAGGAGATCACGCGGTACGGGATTCCGGCCGCGTCGAGCAGGCGCATCGCGTTCGTCTTCTTCACCGACGTCATCGCATCGAGTCCCTCTATTTGAACCATCTTAGCAGCCTCGGGGCGTCGCCCGACGCCCTCGGCCCATCTCCACATCTGCTGACACCCCGGTGCCGGCACCGGGTGCCGCCGCGCTCACGCCTCGGCCGCCTGACGCGCCCGATCGCGCTCGAGCACGGACGCAAGGAACCGGCCCGTATGGCTCTCGGGACAGGCCGCGACCTGCTCGGGCGTGCCGCAGGCGACGATGCGCCCACCGCCGTCGCCCCCCTCGGGACCGAGGTCGATGATGCGATCCGCCACCTTGATGACGTCGAGGTTGTGCTCGATCACGAGCACTGTGTTGCCGGCGTCGACCAGGCGCTGCAGCACGTCGATGAGCTGGCGCACGTCCTCGAAGTGCAGGCCCGTCGTGGGCTCGTCGAGGATGTAGAAGGTCTTGCCCGTCTGCTTGCGATGGAGCTCCTTGGCGAGCTTCACGCGCTGCGCCTCGCCGCCCGAGAGCGTCGTGGCGGGCTGCCCGAGGCGCACGTAGCCGAGGCCCACGTCATAGAGGGTTTGGAGCTTGCGCTTGATCTGCGGGATGTTCCCGAAGAACGCGAGGGCCTCCGTCACGCTCATGTCGAGCACGTCCGAGATCGACTTGCCGCGGTAGCGGATCCCGAGCGTCACGACGACGTAGCCGTTGCCGCCGCAGGCCGCGCCCCGCACGTCCACGTCGGCCAGGAAAGCGCGCTCGATC
>CAZLGF010000002.1:18039-50083 GCA_964558955.1 uncultured Coriobacteriaceae bacterium | reverse complement strand
CATCCTGCTGCTCGACGTGACCCCGCTGTCGCTCGGCGTCGAGACCATGGGCGGCATCATGACCAAGATGATCGACCGCAACACCACGATCCCAACGTCCAAGACCGAGATCTACTCCACGGCGGCCGACAACCAGACCTCCGTCGAGATCAACGTCCTCCAGGGCGAGCGCGAGCTGGCACGCGACAACAAGTCGCTCGGCAAGTTCCAGCTCACCGGCATCCCGGCCGCCCGCCGCGGCGTGCCGCAGATCGAGGTCACCTTCGACATCGACGCCAACGGCATCGTGACGGTCTCCGCGAAGGATAAGGGCACCGGCAAGGAGCAGCAGATCACCATCTCCGGGTCCACCGCGCTCTCCGACGAGGAAGTCGACCGCATGGTGAAGGACGCCGAGGCCCACGCCGAGGAGGACAAGCGCCAGAAGGAGGAGGTCGAGGTTCGCAACCAGACCGACTCGCTCGCCTATTCCACCGAGCAGACCCTTGCCGACCTCGGCGACAAGGTCTCCGCGGACGTGAAGAGCGAGGCCGAGGGCGCCATCGCGGACGCCAAGAAGGCGCTCGAGGGCTCCGACGTCGCGGCCATCAAGGCTGCCGGCGACAAGCTCCAGGAGGTCGCCTACAAGCTCGCGCAGCTCGTCTACGCCGACGCCCAGCAGGCGTCCGAGGCGGCGCCGTCCGCTGACGACGACGTGGTCGACGCCGAGTACGAGGTTGTCGACGACGACCAGGACGCGCGGTAATCATGTCCGCCGCAGATGCACGCAGGGACGCGGCGCCCGGCGCCGCCCCGCACGAGCCTGAGGAGAAGGACGTGAAGATTCCCGTTGAGGCGGCCGACGACGCCGCGACCACAGACGCGCCCACACCCGCGGGAGACGATGCCGGCGCGCAGGCGGACGAGCAGGCCATGACCGAGGAGGAGATGGTCGAGGCGGCCATTCGCGCTGGCGAGGAGGCTGCGGCCAACGACTTCAAGCTCAAGTACGAGCGCGCCGAGGCCGAGCTCGTGGAGACGCGTCAGCAGCTCGCTAAGGCCGAGGAGACGGCGAAGACGGCCGACGCCAAGGTGCGCGAGGCGGCCGATCGCGTGGCGCGCCTGCAGGCGGATTGGGAGAACTTCCGCCGCCGTACCGCCGCCGAGCGCCTGGCCGAGCGCGATCGAGCGACCGAGAAGCTCGTCACCGCGCTCCTGCCCGTGATCGACGACATCGAGCGCGCCATCGACCACGCCCGTGCGCAGGACATGGCCGACGATCTTAAGCAGTTCGTCGATGGGGTGGGCGCGGTCCACGCCAAGCTCATCGACGTGCTTGCGCGCGAGGGCGTCGAGGCGATCGATCCCAAGGGAGAGGCGTTCAACCCGCTCGAGCACCAGGCGGTTGGGCGCGTTGAGGACGCCAGCCAGTACGACGAGACCGTGAACGACGTGTACCAGAAGGGGTACCGCATGGCTGACCGGATCCTCCGCGCCGCCATGGTCACGGTGACCTACGGCGGGGCCAAGCGACCCGAGCCCGATCCCGAGCCCGAGGTCGATGATGCGCCGCCCCAGGATGCCACAGGCGAGACGCCTGGCGGAGACGACGAGTCGTAACCGCATGCGCAGGGCTCCGGGCGCCGTCCGGAGCCCTTTTCATCCGAGGAAGGCGATACGGCCGCGTGGCGGGTGTCGATACCGGTCCGCGCGGCGTACCCCTGAGGGAAGGAGGCAGGGCGATGCCACAGGCAACGAAGACGTTCTATGACGTGCTCGGCGTGAAGCGCGACGCCTCCGCCAAGGAGATCAAGGCTGCGTTTCGCAAGCTCGCGCAGAAGTATCACCCCGATGCAGGCGGTGACGAGCAGAAGTTCAAGGAGATCAGCGAGGCGTACGAGACCCTCTCCGATGAGACGAAGCGTCGGGAATACGATCAGATGCTCATGTTCGGCGGCATGCCGGGCGCGGGTGGAGGCGGCTCGTACACGTATACCTCGACCGGCCCCGGCGGTTGGAGCGACATCTTCAGCAGCATCTTCAACGGGGACGGGGCCTTCGGGTCCGACTGGGCCCAGGGCTTCGGCAACATGGGAGGTAGCGCCCGGGCGGCAAGCGGACCGCGGCGCGGGAGCGACCTGTCGCTCACGATCGACGTCAGCGCTGACGACGCGTTCCGTGGAACCACGCGGAAGGTGACCTACCGCATACCCTCGACAGGCGAGCAACAGGTCATCGCCGTGTCGGTGCCTGCGGGCGCGGTCGACGGCGGGAAGCTCCGCTATAAGCGCAAGGGCGAGTACGGCACCAACGGCGGCGAGCGCGGCGACCTCTTGGTGACCACGCACGTGGCCGAGCACCCCTTCTTCAAGCGCAAGGGAGCCGACGTGACCTGCACGCTGCCCATCTCGGTGGCCGAGGCGGCGTTGGGGTGCCAGATCGACGTCCCCACGCCGGGCGGCGCGACCGTGCGCCTCAAGGTCCCTGCGGGCACGCAGTCGGGCAAGGTCTTCCGCTTCAAGGAGATGGGCGCTCCGGACGTCAAGCACCGCGGGCGCACGGGCGCGCTGCTCGTCACCATCGAGGTGCAGGTGCCGACGCGCCTGACCGACGCGGAGCGCGATCTGCTCGAACGTTTCAAAGCGGGTGATGCGCGCGATTACCGCGCCACCGCAAACCGGTATCGGGCTACGATGTAGCATGAGGGCGGCGCCGCGCGCGCGAACGGCGCGCGGCCCGGCGGCCGCGTTGGTGGGTTGGTGAGACTATGGGCCAGGCAGAACGAGATAAACCCCTGTACATGATCAGCGTGGCGGCTGAGCTCACGGGCATGCACCCGCAGACGCTGCGCGTCTACGAGTCGAAGGGCTTGGTGAACCCGAAGCGCTCAGGCGGCAACACCCGCCTGTACTCGCGCGCCGACATCGAGCGGCTCGAGCTGATCAACCAGCTGACCGATGAGGGGATCAACCTCGCCGGCGTCGTGCGCATCCTCGACATGAAGGAGCGTGCCGAGGAGCGCGAGGCTGAGATGGAGCGGCTGCGCGACCAGGTGCGTCGGCTCGAGGACGAGGTGCATGAGCTCAAGATGCAGAAGCGCATCACCGCGCTCGCCCCGCGCGACGGCTCAGCCGATCCCGAGCAGGTGCTCCGCGGGCTTTTGGGGCGCAGCGCGTAGCATCGGAGGCGCGGCCGCCGCGGGCAGGCGTAGCGCGTAGCGCACCGCCGCTGCGAGCCAGACATCATCCGAGCGAGAAACGGGCCGGATCCGGGGGCGACCCCGGTCCGGCCCGTCGTTGCATGCAGGGCCCGTGTGGCGGCCCGTGCGCGCGGCTGTTCCGTGTACGGCGCTCGCTCGCTAGAACGGCGACCCCGCCTGCCCGCTGGAGAGCGGGTTGCCGTCTGACCCGAGGCCGCCGTACCCGTCGCTCGCCTCGGTCGACGCGGTGACGGTCGTCGCCTCGGTTCCGCTGGCCGTGCCGCTCGAGGCGAATCCGTCGGCGTTGGCGTCGGTGACGGTCGCGTTGGTGAGCACGGTGTAGGTGCCGTCCTCCTCAAGATCAGGGCTCGAGATCAAGACCGTCTCGAAGGAACGCGTCGTATCGAGCGAGGCGATCACCGTGCCGTCCTCGTCGACCACCGCGACCGTGCCCCCGTTCGAGCTCACCCGGGCGAAGGCGAAGGCCTGGGTGCCGCTCGTGAAGTTCTGGGCCATGCCGCTCGCGCCCACCATGAGGACCGTGCCGCCCGAGATCGTCGCGCTGAGGTCGTAATCGAGCGCGCCGTCGTCGCCGGAGGCGGGGCCGATGACGAGAACGGTGCCCCCGGTGATCTCGATGGAGCCGTTGCTGTCGATGCCGTCGCCGTCGGCCTCGACGTAGAGGTAGCCTCCGTTGATCTGGATGAGGCAGTCCTCGCTGCCCGCCGTGCCGGCGTCCATGCCCTCGGCGAAGCTGTTGTCGGGGCTCCCGCCGTTGGCCTCGCGCTCGTTGAAGCCCTCGCCACCGTTCGGGGCGATGCTCATCTCGCTCGCGCGGTTGATGGTGCCGCGCTGCCCGTCTCCGGCGTCAGCGGACAGGCCCGCGTCGTCGGCGTCATCGGCGACCGCGTCATCCGTCGCGTCCGCGCTCGTCTCGGTGTCGTCGGTGTCCGAGGACAGGTCGGCCACCGACGCGTTGACGCCGTCGTCGCTCGCGATGATGTGGATCTCGCCATCGTTGATGTAGATCTCCTGGGACTCGAGCCCCTCATAGCAGCTTTCGACCGAGATGGTGCCGCCGTCGACGGTGAGGACGGTCTCGCTGTGCACGGCGTCGTCGCCGGCGTTGATCGTGAGGTCGCCGCCCGAGATGAGCAGCTCGAGGTCGGTGTGGATGGCGTCGTCCTCGGCGGTGATCGAGAGCGTGCCGCCCGTGACCTGCAGGTAGGTGACGGCCTGGATGCCGTCATCGCCTGCGGTGATCGTGATGTCGCCGCCGTCGATCGTGATGAACCCGCGCTCGGGATCCGTGTCCTTGTTGGACTTGATGCCGTCGCCGCCGGCGGTGATGGTGAAGGTGCCGTCGAGGATCTTCACGCAGTCGCGCCCGCGCAGGCCGTCCTCGACCGCGTCGATCACGTAGGTGCCGCCGGTGATCACCAGGTCGTCCTTCGAGCAGATGGCGTGGCGGTAGGAGCTCGTGACCACGAGCGTGCCCGACCCGTTGATGGTGAGGTCGTCGCGGCTGAAGAGCGTGGCGTACGGCTCGTCCGAGTCGTCCTCGAGCTCGTAGGAGCTTCCATCGGTAAGCGTGTTCACGGTGCCGTCCGCGAGCGTGATGAAGCACTTGTCCGCCTGCATGACGTAGATGGCGGGGCCGTCCTCGTTATGGATGGTCACGCCGGCGAGCACCACCTGCACCTTGCTCTCGTCATCGACGTTCACGGCGAGCTGCCCGTCGTCGAGCGTGCCCGATACCACGTAGGTGCCCTCAGCCTCGATCGTGACGGTTCCCGTCTCGGTGTCGACCGAGACGCCCGAGCCCGTCACCTCGGCATCCGTCCCCGTGAGCTCGATGATGGTCGCCTCATCCTCGTCATAGGAGGGGTCCTGGTCGCGGTCGGTGTATTCGAGGTCGAGCGCGTCGACGGAGAACGCCTCGGCGATCTCGGAGAAGTCGGTCGTCTCGGTGTCGTCTGAGCTTTCCGTCACGCTTTCTACGATGTCGCTCACCAGCGAGCAGCCGCTGCAAAGTGCCGCGCTCACGACGAGGGCCTCGGCCAGCGCGAACGCGGCGAGCAGCCGGGCGGGGGAGATGGATGTTGCGCGCATCAGAGGACGTCCTTGCTCTTGACGCCCGCGCTGCAGGCGACCTTGAGGTTGCCGTTGCGGCAGCGGAGCTCGTCGATGAGGGCCTTCTCGCTGCCCTGGCCGGGCATCTGAATCTCATAGCGCAGCTGATAGAGGCTCCCCATGTTGGTGGTGGACACCTCAACGAGCTTGTGGTGCGTCGTGTAGCGGGCGAGGATCTCGTCGAACATGCCCTCGAACTCCAGGTCCTCGGGCACGGTGATCTTGAGGGTCTTTTTGCTGTCGCCCATCTCCCCGAAGCCGACGACCTCATAGAGCACGGTCATCGCGCCCGCGAGCAGGGTGAGCAGGATGGCGACGCCGATGCAGCCCATGCCGTTCGCGAGGCCGATGCCCATCGAGAGGAAGACGCTGCCGATGTCCTTCGCGCTGCCGGGGATGGAGCGAAAGCGCACGAGGCCGAACACGCCCATGACGGCGACGCCGGTGCCGAGGTTGCCGTTGACGAGGGTGATGACCACCTGCACGATGAGCGGCAGGATGGCAAGGGTGACCACGAAGTCCTTGGAGTGGGGGTGGCGGAACGTGTAGATCGCGGCCGCTATGGCGCCGAGCACGATGGACGCGAGGCAGCAGGCGAGCAGCTGGCCGGCGGTGACGTCGGTGGCGAT
This sequence comes from uncultured Coriobacteriaceae bacterium, assembly GCA_964558955.1. Taxonomy (GTDB): domain Bacteria; phylum Actinomycetota; class Coriobacteriia; order Coriobacteriales; family Coriobacteriaceae; genus Coprousia. Next base: position 44,143 of record CAZLGF010000002.1, on the reverse strand, counting down.
GGACGAGCTGGAGAAGATCGAGGTGAGCAGGGCGTCGAACATGGGTGCTCCTATCGTTTGATCGAGGCGGGGCGCAGGTGTGCGGGCTGGTGGTGAGGCGCTACGGCGCGTTGGGCGCGCGCCGCGGGATGGCGCGCAGGGGCCGCGGACTGGCACCTCTGCGCTGCGGCGCGCGGCACATGCGGCGCGGTGCGCTCACAGCACAGCTCGTAGGCCTGGCCGTACTTGGAGAATGAGCACGGGCGCGCGCTGCTGGCGTCGAGCGCGTCAACGAGCCACAAGGGGAGCGTTCCCGGGGCCTTGAGCTCCATGATCGCCTCGGAGGGGCCGATGAGCCGGGTGCCCGTGCGCGCGGCCGCGGCCCCAGATCGCGGCGCCTGCAGGTCGCGGCAGCGGATGTTGGCGTCGAAGGTGACGCGCAGCGTGTCGGGCGTGTCGTCCGGCACGGGCGCGATCGGGGCCAGCGCCAGGCGGTCGCTCGTGATGAGCATCGAGGGGGCGAGGGGCTGCCCCGCTCGGTGGAATCGCTCCATCATCCAGCTGATCTCGCGGGCGATCTGGAGGCTTCGCGCGTCGAGCGACTCGGCCTGCATCTGAGCGTCGGCCAGGGGATGGCGCGCGCACGCCTCCTCATACGGAAGCCCTTCGAGCAGGAAGGCCGACGCGGCCATGCGGGAGCAGGCGACGCGGCGCTTGTACACGATGCCGCGAAACTTCTTCTTGAGCTCGATGAAGACGCGGCCGTTGGGGTCGGCCGGCCCGTACCAGCGAACGCGCAGCTTCTCCTTGTAGAGGGGCTTCTCAAGCGAGCGCGCGATGAGCGAGCGGTCGGGGGTGTCGAGGTAGATGCTCGAGATGCACGAGCGGCCGAAGCGGTCGGGCTCCATGCGGGTGCGCAGCGCGCTGATCATGGCGTCGCGGGCGTCGGCGTCCAGGCGGTACTTGACCTCCCGGCGCTCGAACACATCGGTGAACGTGGCCATGCGACCTCCTTGGGATGGATCGCCATCATGATGGGGCCATCCTAGGGGGAGGCGCTAAAAAACGCCTGAAATGCAGGGGAGACTGCGCGGCGCGCCACGCTTGCGGGTCGCCTCGCGCGGGTGCGGCGCGCCTTACGCGAGCGGCAGGGTGCAGGTGAACGTGGTGCCCTCCTCGGCGGTGCTCGTCGCGCGAAGCGTGCCGCCGAGTTGCTGCGCGATGCCCTGGGCGATGGAGAGCCCGAGCCCGTACCCGCGCGGCGCGTTCTCGCTTTGCGAGCGCGCCCGGTCGGTGCGGTAGAAGCGATCGAAGAGATGCTCGAGCTCGTCCGCGGGGATGACGGGGCCGGCGTTGCGCACGGAGAGGCGCGCGGTCGATCCCGCGCGCTCAAGCCGCACGGCCACCGGGACGGAGGCGTCGGCGTACTTGCAGGCGTTGTCGAGCAGCGTGCGCACGAGGCGCGTGCACGCGTCGCGGTCGGCCATCACGATGAGCCCGGGCTCGAGTGTGGCGTCGAAGGTGATCCCGCGCTCGAACGCGACCGATTCGAACTGCAGCACCTCGCCGTCGACGACGCGCGAGAAGTCGAGCTTGGTCGCCGCCTGCTGCGGGATTCCCTCGTCGATGCGGGCGAGCTCGAGGAGCTCCTGCACCAGGTGCTGCATGCCCTTCGCCTCGTGCTGCGTGCTCTCGATCCAGCTGCGCTCCTGATCCACGGTGTGATCGGCGTGCGAGAGCAGGATCGCGCTGTTGGCGAGGATGACGGTGAGCGGCGTCTTGAGGTCGTGCGAGGCGTCGGCGACGAAGCGCTGCTGCTGCTTCCACGCGGCCTCGACCGGGCGGAGCGCCCAGCGCGCGAGGAAGACGCTGATGACGAAGAAGAGCAGCAGGATGCCCGCGCCCACGACGGCGAGCGTGATGGCGAGCTGCTTCCACGAGCTCGCGGAGCCCATGTCGGCGAAGGCGAAGATCGTGGTGCCGTCGGCGGTCGTGCGGATCGCGTAGAACAGGCCGAGCTCGTTGATGGACCCGCTGCCATCTGAGACGCCGTCGAGATAGGAGCACGCCCGCTCGAGCACGTCGGCGGAGAGCGTGGCCGACATGTTGGACGCCAGGGCGATGAGCTCGCCCTCACTGGTGCGCTCATACAGGGCGACGGGGATCTGCTCGCTGCCGCCCTCGGTGCCGCCGATCTCGGGCGGGGCGATGTCGGTGCTTGCGTCGGCGTCGTCTCCCGTCGCACTGCCGCCCGCGGCGTCATCGCCCTCGACGTCGAGGGGCTTGTCCGTCGCGTCGCCGCCAAGCGAGCTCGTCGCCTTGTCCTTGGTGTCGAGGCGATCGATCTCGATCTCAAGCTGGTCGTAGACGTTCTGGACGCTTTGCTGGTAGTCGAGGAAGCAGATCGCCATGAGCCCCAGCGCGACCGCGATGGTGGTCATGGCCATGTTGACCGCGATGAACGTGCGACGGAGCTTGCGGAGCACGGGTCATCACCCTTGGGGCGCAGTTTCGGCCAAGCGGTAGCCCGCGCCGCGCAGCGTCTCGATGCGGGCGCGCGACTCGAGATAGGTGAGCTTCTTGCGCAAGAACGAGATGTAGACCTCGACGCTGTTGACCTCCGCGCTCGAGCTCGCGCCCCAGACGCGCTCGAGCAGCGCCTCCTTGGACGACACCCGCCCGGCACCCGTCATGAGCGCCTGCATGATGCCGTGCTCGCGCTGGCTCAGATGGATGACCTTGTCCCCGCAGGACAGCTCCATGCTCTCGAGGTTCAGGGAGAGGTCGGCGAAGGTGAGGGTCTCAAACACCACGTCGCCCTGGCGGCGGGTGAGCGCGCGCAGGTGCGCCATGAGCTCCGCGGGGCTGAACGGCTTCGTCATGTAATCGTCGGCCCCGCTGTCGAGGCCCTGGATCTTGTCGGCGACCGAGTCGCGGGCCGTGAGCAGCAGCACCGGCGTGCTCACGGATTGACGGCGCAGCTCCGCGACCACCTCGAACCCGTCCATGCCGGGCAGCATGACGTCGAGGACGATCACGTCATAGGGCTTGAGCGCCGCCCACGAGAGCCCCGTGGGACCGTCGCCCACCACGTCGACGTCGTAGTGGGCCTCGCGCAGGATGACCGTGAGCGCCCGTGCGAGAGCCTCGTCGTCCTCTACGATGAGTACCTGCATGGCGATCCCCCTTTATCGATGGCTGCGGTCATTGTAGCGCCTGTGCTGAAAGGGACCTGAAAGGGCGGGCGCGACCATGAGGCATCATCCCCACAGCTCGCGGATCTTGGCGAGAAACACCTCAGCTGCGGGCGAGAACATCTGGTAGCGTTTCCACGCGATATGCACGTCGGCCGTCACGGCCGGCTCGAGCGGGCGGAACGCCAGGCCGCTCGCGGCCGACGCGTCGACGATGCCGTCGATGCAGAGCACGTAGCCCACGTTGCGGCGCGCGAGCTGGGCGGCGTTGTAGAGCAGGTTGTACGTCGCCACGATGTCGAGATCGTCGGCGTCGCGCCGAAACCACGGCTGCAGGCTGTGGCGGGCTTGCTGCGAGACGACGAGCGGCCGGTCGACGAGATCCTCGGCCCTGACGGCGTCGCGCGAGGCGAGGGGGTCGTCGCGGCGCATGAGCACGCCCCAGACGTCGCGCGCGGGGAGCTGCAGGTACTCGTAGCGCTCGAGGCTGACCTGGCCGATGAACATCCCGAAGTCGATGCGCCCGTTGTCGAGGCGCGCGCTCACGTCGGGGCCGTTACCGCTGTAGAGCGAGAAGCGCATGAGCGGGTAGCTCTCCTGCAGCGCGGCGATGGCGTCGACGATGAGCGCGATGGCGGGCGTCTCACCGCCGCCGATGCGCACCTCGCCGGCCAGGCTGTCGGCCGAGACGCGGAACTCGCCCTCGGTTCGTCCCACGAGGTCGACGATCTCCTCGGCGCGCCGGCGCAGGCGCATGCCGGCCTCCGTGAGCTCGATGCGGCGGCTGCCGCGGTGAAAGAGCTGCGCGCCAAGCTCGCGCTCGAGGTCCTGCATCTGCCGCGAGAGGGACGGCTGCGAGAGGTGCAGGACGCTCGCGGCGCCCGAGATGGTGCCCTCGCGGGCGATCATGAGGAAGTAGTGCAGCTGCCTGAGCTCCATGCGGCTCCCTTCGATGCGCGGCGCGCATGTCGTCTGCTCCAGTATACGCGCCGCTTATGGGATGCGGCCGCGTGCAGCGGCCCGGCGAGGCTGGGCACGCATAAACCATGCATATAGCGCATAGAAAGGTATGCGATATAGGTCTTTGATATGGAAGCTGATCGTCCCTACTATGGACCCCGAAAGGAGTGATGGGTATGGGCGATCTGTCTGATGATCTCGCGCGGTGCCTGTGCGACTGCGCGTGCGACGAGCGCGTGGCCGAGCGCGCCGTGTGCTCCTGCGAGGAGGGGCGCATGCGCGCGACGAAGCGCGTCCTGCTGCGCGAGCGCGAGCGCCTGCTGGCTGAGATGCATGATGCGCAGCGGGGTATCGACTCGATCGATCACATGCTCTACCGCGTGGGCCGCGCCTGCGACGCGCGCTCGGCCGTAACGGACCCGGTGACGCTCAAGGTTGCCGGTCAGGCCGCCGCCGCTGGTGACGACTGCGCCCCCGAGGGCGAGGTGAGCGATCGTGGATGAGCGCGTCATGTCGGTTCTGATCGACTCCTTCAGCCAGATCCTCATCCCCGGGCTGCTCGTGACGCTGCCGCTCGCGGCCGTCTCCTTCGCCTTCGCCCTGGTGATCGCCATCGTGGTCGCGCTCGTGCAGTACGCCGAGGTGCCGGTGCTCAAGCAGGTCGCGCGCGTCTACATCTGGATCGTGCGCGGCACGCCGCTGCTCGTTCAGCTCTACGTGGTCTTCTACGGCCTGCCCGACTTTGGGATCATCCTCGATCCCATCCCCGCGGCCGTCATCGTGCTGTCGATCAACACGGGCGCCTACTCCGCTGAGACCATCCGCGGGGCTCTCGAGAGCGTGCCGGCGGGCCAGGTGGAGGCCGGGTTCTGCGTGGGCCTCAGCTATCTGCAGGTCATGCGCCGCATCGTGCTTCCGCAGGCGCTGCGCGCGGCGTTCCCGCCGCTCTCGAACGAGCTCATCGCGCTCGTGAAGGACACTTCGCTCGCCGCCAACATCACGGTGATCGAGATGTTCCGCGCCACGCAGCAGATCGTCTCGCGCACCTGGATCGCGATGCCGCTCTATCTCGAGGTCGCCTTCGTGTACCTGCTGTTCTCAACCGTTTTGACCTGGCTGCAGCGCGCGGGCGAGCGCCGTCTCGCCGCGCGCGGCATGGGGAGGGGGTAGTCGTGGCCGAGATGCTTCGCCTATCGGGCGTGCGCAAGGCGTTCGACGGCGTCGAAGTGCTTCACGGGGTCGACCTTTCGGTCGCGAAAGGCGAGGTCGTGGCGGTGCTCGGGCCGTCGGGCTCAGGCAAGACGACGCTGCTGCGCTGCGCGAACTTCCTTGAGCGCGCCGAGGCCGGCACGATCGCGCTCGACGGCGTCGAGGTGGATCTCGCGTCCGCGAGCAACCGGGACATCGCCCGGATCCGCCGGCGCACCGCGTTCGTCTTCCAGTCGTACAACCTCTTCCGCAATCGGACGGTGCTCGGCAACGTGACCGAGGGGCTCGTCATCGCGCGGCGCATGCCGCGTGCCGAGGCCGAGGAGCGCGCGCACGCCTGCCTCGCCCGCGTGGGGATGGACGACCGCTGCGACGCCTACCCCTCCGCGCTCTCGGGTGGTCAGCAGCAGCGCGTGGCCATCGCGCGCGCCATGGCGACCGACCCCGAGATCATCTACTTCGACGAGCCCACGAGCGCCCTCGACCCCGAGCTCACGGGCGAGGTCCTGGCCTGCATGCGCGCTCTCGCCGAGGACGGCATGACCATGCTCGTGGTGACGCACGAGATGGGGTTCGCCCGCGACGTGGCCGACCGCGTGGTCTTCATGGACGGCGGCGTGATCGCCGCCGAGGGGCCGGCGCGCGCGTTCTTCGCCGAGCCCGCCACTGACCGCGTCCGCGCGTTTCTGCGCACCGCCCGGACGGCATCGGTCGATCCGGTCGCGCCGGAGGTATCAGAGCTCGCGGCGCCTTCCGCCGACGTGGCCTCACCTGCGTAAGCAACGCTCACGAACAAGGCGTTCACGAAAGGAGACCAGCTTCATGGACGGTATCGAGATCGACCGGGACGCGCTCGCCGCGTTCCGTGCGCACCGCGCCGCCGGGGAGGACATCGAGCTCGGCACGCCCGACCGCGTGGTGCTGGACGCCGGCGCTCAGCGCGCGCTCATGCTCACGGCCGAGCTCAACGGCTCGTATCACGAGCCCGACGAGGTGAGCCGCCTCATGAGCCAGCTCACCGGGGGACGCGTGGGCGCGGGCTTCGGCCTCTTTCCGCCCTTCCACACCGATTTCGGGCTCAACCTGGTGATCGGCGAGGACGTCTTCATCAACGGGGGATGTCACTTCCAGGATCAGGGCGGCATCGAGATCGGCGACCGCGTGCTCATCGGGCACCGCGTGGTCATGGCGACGCTCGATCACGACCTCGCGCCCACGCGTCGCGCGCTGCTGCACGCCGCCCCGATCCGCATCGGGTCGGACGTGTGGATCGGGGCGGGCGCGGTCATCACGCGGGGCGTGACCGTCGGCGACGGTGCCGTGATCGCCGCGGGGGCCGTGGTGACGCGCGACGTGCCGCCCGGCTGCGTGGTGGGCGGCGTGCCGGCGCGCGTGCTGCGCCGCGTCGGCGAGGAGTGACTGACGGGGCCGCGGCGATCGCGCCGCGGCGACACGATGCCGCGCCACGGGGGCGCGGCGCATCGAAGGAGGATCTGATGAGGGAGCACATGATGATGGATCGGCGCGCCCTGGTGGCGGGAGCCGGAATGCTCGGCGCGGCGGCCCTGCTGGGCGCCGCGGGCTGCAGCAGCTCGGACGGCACCGCGGGCTCGGCCGCTGATGCCGCGAGCGATCTTCTGGTCGAGATCCAGGATCGCGGGGAGATGGTCTTCGCCACCGAGGGCACCTGGAGCCCGTGGACCTTCCACGATGACAATGGTGACCTCACGGGCTTTGATATCGAGGTCGCCCGCGGGATCGCGAGCTATCTCGGCGTCGAGCCGAGCTTCGCCGAGGGCTCATGGGACGGGCTGCTCGCCGGGCTCGATGCGGGCCGCTACGACACCATGGCCAACGGCGTGAGCGTCACGGAGGAGCGCGAGGAGCAGTACGCCTTCACCGATCCGTACGCCTACAACCGCATCGTCGTTATCACCACGGGCGACTCCGACATCGCCTCGATGGAGGATCTTGACGGCAAGACCACGGCCAACACGCTCGGCTCGAGCTACGCCACGCTCGCGGAGAGCTATGGCGCCACCAACACGGGCGTGGACGATTTCACCCAGACGATCGAGCTGCTCGAGAGCGGGCGCATCGACGCGACCCTGAACGACGAGGTCGTGTTCTATGACTACATGGCCGAGCACCCCGAGGCCGATCTCAAGATCGCGGCCGAGAACGCGGAGACCACGAGTGTCGCCTTCCCGCTGCGTCGCGACGGCACCACTGACGCGCTGCGCGAGGCCATGAACGAGGCCATCGCGGCCATGCGCGCATCGGGCGAGCTCGCGGAGCTCTCGAACGAGTTCTTCGGGATGGACATCAGCGAGGAGTAAGGGGGTCGTGCGCCCCGCCGATGGGCGCGCGGCTGGCGCGCCTGGGCTGATGAGGTGTGCTACCAGCAGGTGAGCGGGCGGTTCTGCCCGGCCGCGCGGATGCGCAGCGCCGGCGCGGCCGCCCGCTCGAGGGTCGCGGACGATCCGATCTCGTCATCGAGCGTAGCACCCACCGCGGCGGCGAGTGCGCGCACCGCGAGGCTGGGGCGGTTGTTCTCCTGCGAGATGTGCATGGCGACGACCTGCTCGGTTCGCTCGGTCACGAGCTCGGGCAGCACCTCCGCCGCCTGCGCGTTGGAAAGGTGCCCGCGCTCGGAGAGGATGCGGTTCTGGAGCGCGCGCGGATAGGAGCCCGTGCGCAGCATGGCGACGTCATGGTTGCTCTCGAGCGCGAGGATGCGCGCGTCCCGCAGGGCTCGCCGGGCCCCGGGAGGGAGCACGCCGGTGTCGGTCACGTAGCCGATGGCGTCGCCCGCGCAGGAGAAGCGAAAGCCCACGGGGCTCACCACGTCGTGCGAGGTGGGAAAGGTGTCGATGCGCACCCCGGCCACCTCGAGGGAGGCGCCCGGGGCGAACTCGACGAAGGGCAGCGCTGCGAGGTAGGCGCGGGCGTCGGGCGTGCCGAGGCTCGCGTAGAGTGCGCCCGTGAAGCGCCGGCACCACACGGTCACGCCGCTCACGTGATCGGAGTGCTCGTGCGTGAGGATGAGGGCGCGCACCGTGTCCTCATCGAGGCCGAGGTCGTGCATGCGGGAGAGGACCTCGCGGCGGGAGAAGCCGTCGTCGATCATGATGAGGCCGGCGGGGCCCTCGACGAGCGCGCAGTTGCCCCGGGAACCGCTGCCAAGGATGTGCAGGTGAAGGCGGGTCGCGCCCGTCCGCTCGGATGCGCCCGCGTCCGCGCTGCTCGCGCGGTTGGTGGCTGTGGCGGCGCGCTCGCGCGCCGTGGTCGATGCGCCCATGGTGCTCCGTATGGATACAATGGCTAGCAGATGAAGGAGGTCGCATGCCCACGGTTTCCCAGCACTTCGCGCCGCGTCGGTTGGTGAGCGACCGGGGGGTGCGCGCGCCGGGGGCGGACCCGATCGCTCCCGTGGTCCTCATGGTATCAGGCGGCGCGGACTCGACCGCCCTGCTCGTCCTCGCGTGCACGTCGCAGCTCGACATCGCCGACGGACGAGGGCCAGTGCGCATCGCGCGTGAGCGCCTGCATGTGCTGCACGTGAACCATCATCTGCGCGGCGCGGCCTCCGATGGCGACGAGGCCTTCGTGCGCGAGCTCTGCGCGCGCTACGGGCTCCCGCTGTGCGTGGAGCACGCGTCCTTCAGCGACCTGGGTGGGCAGAACCTCGAGGCGGCCGCCCGCGCGGCGCGCTACCACGCGGCCCGGCGCTACGTGCGCGAGCTGAGCGACGAGGCGGGCTGTCCGCGCTCCGCGGCGCGCATCCTGACGGCGCACACGGCGAGTGATCGCGCCGAGACGTTCTTCATGAACGCGATCAAGGGCTCGGGGCCGGCTGGCCTCTCGAGCATCCCGCGGCGGCGCAACATCATCGTGCGTCCCCTCATCGACCGCACGCATGAGGAGCTCTGCCGCCACCTCGAGGTCGCGGGCATTCCCTGGCGGGAGGACGAGTCCAACCAGGACACCGCCTACCTGCGCAACTACGTGCGCCATCGCGTGATGCCGCTCGCACGGCGCCGCAACGGCAACATCGAGCGCACCCTCGGCGCGACCTGCGACATCCTCGGCGACGAGGACGCCTTCATGGCGCATCTGGCCGCGACGGCGCTGCGTGCGTGCACGCGCCGGCAGCAGGAGGGGCTCATCGTGCTCGACGCCCAGCGCCTGGCCGCGGCGGAGATCGCCATCGCCCGGCGCATGATCCGCCTGGCCGTGGACTTCCTCGACGAGGACGCGCGGCTCGAGATGCGCCATGTGGAGGCCGTGCTCGCCTGCGTGGCCGCCGGTACTGGGTCGGTGACGCTGCCGGGCGGGATCGACGCGCGGCTCGAGTTCGGCACGTGCGCGCTCCGCACGGCCGCGGCGCGCGAGTCGATCGTGGCGGGCTGGGTCGCCGTTCCGGGCCGCATGGCGCTCGCGAACGAGTCCGTGCTCACGTGCGAGCTCGTGCGCGTGCCGGCGGGCGCCGATCCCGTGGCGCTCGCGCGCGACGCCGCACGGGGCGCGGAGGAGCCGGGGCGGGTCGCGCTCGTCGACGCGGCGGCGCTGGGGTATGTCGAGCGCGATCTCGAGCGCCTGGCCGAGGCGGGGCAGGGCCTTCCCGAGGAGGCGCGCTCGGCGCGCCTCTGGGTCGACGCCCCGGCGCCGGGCGACCTCATGTGCCCCCTGGGGATGCATGGGCGTTCCAAGAAGGTCTCGGACATCTTGGGGGAGGAGCAGGTGCCCGTCGCCGAGCGCCCCCTCGTCCCGGTGGTGCGCACCGCCCCGGGCGGGTCGATTGTGTGGGTCGGCGGGATCCGACTCGACGACCGCTTCAAGTGCACGGCCGCCACGCGGGTGATCGTGCGCCTCGCCATCCACGCGGTCCTCTAGGGCCCGCGCACCCCTCTAGAGGCCGCGCGCCCGCCCACACCCGTCCCGTATGCGCGATATGCGCCGATGAGCGGTGAGGGCAGAGCGCGCGTCGGGGGTGGATATAATAGGGGATGTTTTTGTTCACAGGGGCCACCTGGCCCGAGGTCCGGGGTTCGCGGCTGGCAGAAGGCGCTCGACCGGGCGAAGGTAAGGAGAGACCATGCCGTCGACAGTGTTGGTCGGAACGCAGTGGGGAGACGAGGGCAAGGGCAAGATCTGCGATCTCATCGCGGGCGATTTCGACTGCGTTGTGCGCTACCAGGGCGGAAACAACGCGGGCCACACCATCGTGGTGGGCGATAAGAAGTACGGCCTGCACCAGGTTCCCTCAGGGATCATGTATCCCTCCTGCGTGTCGGTGATCGGCAACGGCTGCGTGGTCAATCCCCAGGTGCTGCTCGAGGAGATCGACATGTTCGAGCGCGACGGCATCTCCACCGCCAATCTCAAGGTCTCGGGCAACGCGCACGTCATCATGCCGTATCACATCGATCTCGACGGCGCCTTCGAGGGGCTGCTCGGCGAGCACAACATCGGCACCACCAAGCGCGGCATCGGCCCGTGCTACCAGGACAAGATGGCGCGCATCGGCCTGCGCATGCAGGACCTGCTCGACGAGGAGACGTTCCGCGCCAAGCTCGCGCGCGCCCTCGATCGCGTGAACCCCCAGCTTGAGAAGATCTTCGGGCTGCCCGCCTACACCGTTGAGGGCATCTGCGCGGAGTACCTGCCGATGGCCGAGCGCCTTCGCCCCTACATCTGCGAGAGTGGCCTTTTGCTCAACGGCATGCTCGAGGAGGGCAAGTCGATCCTGTTCGAGGGCGCCCAGGCGACGCTGCTCGACATCGACCACGGCACCTATCCGTTCGTGACCTCGTCCAACTGCACGGCGGGCGGCGCCGTCACCGGATCAGGCGTGGGCATGAAGCGCATCGACCGCGTCCTCGGCATCATGAAGGCCTACATCACGCGCGTGGGGTCGGGCCCCATGCCGACCGAGCTCTCCTACGAGACGAACGAGGGCCACATCCTGACCGAGGAGGGGCACGAGTACGGCGTGACCACGGGTCGCCGTCGTCGCTGCGGCTGGTTCGACGGGGTGGTCGCCAACTACGCGGCCCGCGTGAACGGCCTCACCGACATTGCCCTCACGAAGCTCGACGTCCTCTCCGCGTTCGACGTCATCAAGGTCTGCGTGGCCTATGAGTGCGCGGGGACGCGCTACACCACCGTCCCCGAGCACGAGAGCGCTTTCGCCGCCGCCGTGCCCGTCTACGAGGAGCTGCCGGGCTGGTCGTGCGACATCTCGGCGTGCCGCACCTTCGACGACCTGCCCGCGGAGGCCCGCGCCTACGTGGCGGCCGTCGAGGATCTGGCGCACACCGCGGTCTCGTTCGTATCGGTCGGTCCCGAGCGCGCGCAGACCATCGTGCGCTCGTGGTAGCTGCGCTAACCAGGTAGGAGGGCCAAGCCATGAACTCGTTCGCCGTCGTCACCGACTCCGCCGCCGACATCCCGCCCGATCTCGCGGCGGAGCTCGGCATCCGCGTGGTGCCGCTGCACGTGGTCTGCAAGGGGACCGACTATCGCGACGGGATCGACATCACCACGTCCGAGCTGCTGCATGAGATGGAGGGCTCCGACACCCTGCCGGTGACCTCGCAGCCCACTCCGGCCGACTTCCTCGCGGTCTATCGCGAGGTGCTCGATGAGGGCTACACGCAGATCCTCTCCATCCACCTGGCGCGCGCCCTCTCCGCGACCATCGAGAGCGCCCGCGCCATCGCTCATGAGATTCCCGCGGGCGTGCGCTTCGAGGTCGTCGACAGCTGCTCGGCCACGGTCGGCGAGGGGGCCATGGTGCTCGAGGCGGCCGTGATCGCCCAAAACGGCGGGACGCTCGATGAGGCGCTCGAGCGCATCGAGGCCATCCGCTCGGCCCACCGGATCCACTTCATTCCCCACACCCTGGAGAATCTCATCAAGGGCGGGCGCGCGACCAAGGCGCAGGGCCTGGTGACCTCGCTGCTCAACATCAAGCTCGTGATCGGGCTCGAGCAGGACGGCTCGGTCGATCTCGAGCACAAGGCGAAGGGCGCCAAGGGGGCCATCTCGTACGTGGCCAAGCGGGTCGCGGAGGCGGCCTCGCAGGGTCCGCTCGTCTTCTACCTGCTCCATCTCAACGCGCGCGAGCGCGCGCAGGAGCTCGCCGACGCCCTCGTGCGAGCCGGCGCCCAGGTGCGCCTCATCACCGAGGCGACGATCGGCCCCGTGATCGCCACGCACGTCGGCGCAGGGGCGGTGGGCATCTTCCACTATCCGGAGCGTCTGCACGCACCCGAGCTCGACGGTATTTCCGCCTACCTGACGCCAAAGTTCTAGCGGGCCGCCCGGGACGGCGCGATCGCGGCGTCCCCCTGCCCACCGACGCGAGGAGGACCCATGACCGACGCGACCAACACCATCGACATCCTGCTGCTCGGAAGCGGCGGGCGCGAGCACGCGCTGGCGATGAAGCTCGCCGAGAGCCCGCGCTGCGGGACGCTCTACATCGCGCCCGGCAACGGCGGCACGCTCGAGACGGGCGTCAACGTGGCGCTCGATGAGAGCGACCCCGCCCAGGTGGCCGACTTCGCGCGCGAGAGCGGCATCGGCCTCGTGGTGATCGGCCCCGAGGCGCCGCTCGTGGCGGGCGTGGCCGACGCGGTGCGCGCCGCCGGCATCCCGTGCTTCGGGCCCGGCGCGGCGGGCGCGCAGATGGAGGGGTCGAAGCGCTTCTCCAAGGAGGTCATGGGCCGCGCGAACATCCCCACGGCGGCGTACGGCTCCTTCACGAGCGAGGACGAGGCGCTGGCGTACGTGCGCGCGCAAGGCGCCCCCGTCGTGGTGAAGGCCGACGGGCTGGCCGCGGGCAAGGGCGTCGTCGTGGCGACCGATCTCGCCCAGGCCGAGGAGGCCGTGCGCGCCTGCTTCGGCGGGACCTTCGGCGCGGCGGGCTCGACCGTGGTGGTGGAGGAGATGCTCACCGGCCCGGAGTGCTCGCTGCTCGCGTTCACCGACGGGCGCACGGTGCGCCCGATGGCCACCGCGCAGGATCACAAGCGCGCGCTCGAGGGCGATCGCGGCCCCAACACGGGCGGCATGGGCGTCTACAGCCCCGTGCCGATCGTGACCGACGAGGAGCTCGCCGAGATGGAGCGGATCATGGAGGCCACCGTGGGCGAGCTCGCGGCCGAGGGCATCGATTACCGGGGCTGCCTCTATGGCGGCTTCATGCTGACCGAGGACGGCCCGAAGGTGCTCGAGTTCAACGCGCGCTTCGGCGACCCCGAGACCCAGGTGGTGCTCCCGCGTCTCAAGAACGACCTGGTCGAGGTCATGCTGGCCTGCGCCGAGCAGCGCCTCGACGAGATCGAGCTCGACTGGCGCGACGAGTGGGCCGTGTCGGTGGTGCTCACGAGCGCGGGCTACCCCGGATCGTACGAGAAGGGCAAGGTCATCACCGGCATCGAGGACGCGGCCGCCCTGGAGGGCGTGACGGTGTATCACGCGGGCACCGCTGTGACCGAGGCGGGCGAGCTCGTGACGAGCGGCGGGCGCGTGCTCAACGTGACCGCGCTGGGCGCGACGTTCGAGGCGGCGCGGGATCGCGCGTACGAGGCGTGCGCGCTGATCGAGTTCGAGGGCAAGACGCTCCGTCGCGACATCGGCCTGCGCGCGCTGCGCGGGCGCGCGTCATGGGATGAGCCCATCGCGTAGGCGCGCGAGCGTAGACGGAGGACGGCTGCGGGCCGCGGCGCGAGGGCGCGTCGCGGCCCGTTCGTATGTGCAGCTCCCGTGGAGGGATCCCGCCGCCTAGATATCTCAAAATTTTTAGCTAAAATACCTTAGCTATGTGTTGTCCGAGGTGCGGCTCGGCCGTGCCCGCCGTCGGGGCCTCGGGCCCCCGGAAAGGAAACGAAGATGAATTTCGATTTTGACAAGATGTGCGAGGTCGTGTCCGAGACGGTCGGTTGCGAGCTTGAGAAGGTCACCCGCGAGGCCACGCTCGAGGAGGACCTCGGCGCTGACTCCCTCGCCGCGATGGAGCTCGTCATGGCGCTCGAGGAGGCCTTCGAGTGCGAGATCGACGACGCCGACCTCGACCAGTTCAAGACCGTGGGCGACCTCGCCGACTACCTGGAGAACAAGGCCTAAGACGGCAGGTGCGCACGACGGGCCGGCTGGGTGATCCAGCCGGCCTTTTTTACACAGCCGACCGCGCGCGGGAGGCGGCGGGAAGCCGCGGCACACGAGGCAGAGGACGAGGCAGAGGAGCGACATGGATATCAAGCTGCAGGACATCGACCACATCATCGAACGATTCGAGGAGGGTGGCCTGGCGCGCATGAAGCTCGTCTGGGACGATCTCGAGCTCGAGCTCGAGAAGCCCGGCCCCGCGCCCATGATGCCGCCTGCGCCGTGCGGCCCCGCACCCATGCCCCCCGCGCCGCCCGCAGGTCCTGCCGGCCCCTTCGGCCCCGCGCCCGCCGCGCCGGCCGCACCCGCCGCGCCCGCGGCCGCTGAGGAGCCCGCCGGCCCGTGCATCACCGCCCCGCTCGTGGGCACGTTCTACGTGGCCCCCGCGCCCGACAAGGACCCCTACGTCCAGCCGGGCGACAAGGTCAAGAAGGGCGACACCGTCTGTCTGCTCGAGGCCATGAAGATGATGAGCGAGGTCACCGCGCCGTGCGACTGCATCATCGAGGAGATCGTCGCCACCGACGGCGAGCTGGTCTCGTTCGGCGACGCGCTCATCCGCTATCGCGAAGCGTAAGGGCGGGTTGTCATGTTCAAGCGTGTCCTCATCGCCAATCGCGGCGAGATCGCGGTGCGGGTGTTCCGCGCGTGCCGCGAGATGGATATCGAGCCCGTGGTGGTCTATTCCGAGGCTGATCGCGAGGCCCTTCACGTGCAGCTGGCCGAGCACGCCTACTGCATCGGCCCCGCGCCCTCGGCCGCGAGCTATCTCGACATGAACGCGATCCTCACCGTGGCCAAGGCGGCGCGCTGCGACGCCATCCACCCCGGCTACGGGTTCCTGTCCGAGAACGCCGAGTTCGCGGAGGCCTGCGAGGAGGCCGGCATCGCCTTCATCGGGCCGTCCGCCCAGGTCATCCGCACCATGGGCAACAAGGCCGCCGCGCGCGAGCTCATGAAGAGCGCGGGTGTGCCCGTGGTCCCGGGCTCGGACGGCTCGGTCGCCACGGTCGAGGAGGCGCATCGCGTCGCCAACGAGATCGGCTACCCCGTCCTCATCAAGGCCGCGGCGGGCGGCGGCGGTCGCGGCATGCGGCGCGTCTTTGACGAGGCGCAGTTCGACAGCCTCTTCGAGGAGGCCCGTGCCGAGTCGCGCGCCTGCTTCAACGACGACGAGATGTACCTCGAGAAGCTCGTGCTCAACCCGCGCCACATCGAGTTCCAGATCATGGCCGACGCCCACGGCAACGTGGTGCAGCTCGGCGAGCGCGACTGCTCGATCCAGCGGCGCGGCCAGAAGATGGTCGAGGAGACCCCGTCGCGCGCGCTCACGCCCGAGCTGCGCGCCCGCATGGGCGAGGCGGCCGTGGCGGCCGCCCGCGCCGCGGGCTACGTCAACGCCGGGACCATCGAGTTCGTGCTCGACCCGAGCGGCGCGTTCTACTTCATCGAGATGAATACCCGCATTCAGGTGGAGCACCCCATCACCGAGTGCGTGACCGGCGTCGACCTCGTGCGCGAGCAGCTGCGCGTGGCATCGGGCCTCACGCTCTCGTTCACTCAGGACGACATCGTTCAGCGCGGCCACGCCATCGAGTGCCGCATCAACGCCGAGGACCCGTCGCGCGGCTTCATGCCCTCGCCGGGCAAGATCGGCTTCATGAACCTGCCGGGCGGCTTCGGCGTGCGCGTCGACACCGGGCTCTACCCGGGGTGCGAGCTCCCACCCTACTATGACTCGCTCGTCGCGAAGCTCATCGTGTGGGCCCCCTCGCGCCTCGAGGCGATCCGCCGCATGCGGCGCGCGCTCGAGGAGCTGGTGCTCGAGGGCCCGGTGACCAACATCGACGTGCTGCACCAGATCATGTACCACCCGCAGTTCATCCGGGCTGCCTACGACACGTCGTTCATCGACCAGAACCTCGACACGCTGCTCGCGTGGAGCGCCGTGGGCGAGGACGCGACAGGAGAGGAGGGCGCTGCGTAATGGCCGGCATTCTCGCCGAGCGCCGCAATCGCCTGCTGGCTCTCAAGAAGCTGCGCGCGAGCGGAGCGGGCGCGACGCCCGAGGGCACGCCGTGCCCGGGATGCGGGCGCGCGCTCACCCCCGAGGAGCTCGCGACCAACCAGCAGGTGTGCCCCTACTGCGGCCACCACTTCCCCCTCGGCGCGCGCGAGCGCCTCGAGCTCATCCTCGACGAGGGGACGTGCCGCGAGCTCGACGTCAACCTCGTGTCGCGCGACCCGCTTGACTTCCCGGAGTATGCCGAGAAGCTGCGCGGCCTGCGCGCGCGCACGCACCTGAGCGACGCCATCGTGACGGCGACGGGCAAGATCGGCGGCGTGCGCGTGGCGATCGCCGCGCTCGACACGAGCTTCCTCATGGCGAGCATGGGCGCCGTCGTGGGGGAGAAGCTCACCCGCCTCATCGAGCGCGCGGCGCGTCAGCACCTGCCGCTCATCATCTTCTCCGCCTCGGGCGGCGCGCGCATGCAGGAGGGGATCATCTCGCTCATGCAGATGGCCAAGACCTCCGCGGCGATCGATCGCTTCTCGAGCAAGGGCGGGCTCTACATCTCGGTCCTCACGCACCCCACCACGGGCGGCGTGACGGCGAGCTTCGCGAGCCTGGGCGACATCATGCTCGCCGAGCCCGGCGCGCTCATCGGGTTCGCCGGCCCGCGCGTGATCGAGCAGACGATCGGCGAGAAGCTGCCCGAGGGCTTCCAGAGCGCGGAGTTCCAGCTCGAGCACGGCTTCCTCGACGCCGTGGTGCCGCGCGCCCGCATGCGCTCGACGCTCATCCGCGTGCTTGCGCTCCATGGGAAGGGAGGCGTGAACCGTGACCGCTGATCAGGATCGCGCGGCCCGCGCGCGTGCCGCCGCCGGCATGACCGCGACCGACGGGGCCGCGACCGTGCCCGAGGAGCCCGCGAGCCCCATCGCCCCAACCGACGTCCTCACCGCCGCACAGCGCGTCGCCGCTGCCCGCCATCCCGGGCGTCCGGGCGTCGCCGAGTTCATCGGCGCGCTCTTCGGCGACTTCTTCGAGCAGCGCGGCGACCGCGCCGCGACGGACGACCCGAGCATCATGGGCGGCATCGCCCGCTTCCACGGGCGCCCCGTCACGGTGATCGGCAACCGCAAGGGCTCCACCATCGAGGAGCGCATGGCCTGCAACTTCGGCATGGCGTCGCCCGAGGGCTATCGCAAGGCGCAGCGCATCATGCGCGCCGCCGAGAAGTTCAACCGGCCCATCATCACGTTCGTCGACACCTCGGGCGCCTATCCCGGCCTCGAGGCCGAGGAGCACGGCCAGGGCGAGGCGATCGCCCGCTCCATCGAGCTCATGAGCTCGCTCACCGTGCCCGTCGTCTCCGTCATCACCGGCGAGGGCGGCTCGGGCGGCGCGCTCGCGCTCGCCGTGGGCAACCGCGTGCTCATGCTCGAGAACGCCGTGTACTCGGTGCTCTCGCCCGAGGGCTTCGCCTCGATCCTCTGGAAGGACGCGAGCCGCTCCGAGGAGGCCTGCGAGGTCATGAAGCTCACCGCCGACGACTTGCTCGAGCTCGGCGTGATCGACGGCATCGTGCCCGAGCCCGCGGGCGGCGCGCACGAGAACCCGCGCGCCCTCTACCAGGTGCTCGACACCGCCATCACCCGCGAGCTGGCCGATCTGGAGAAGATGGGCCGCGCGGCGCTCGCTGACGCGCGCTACAAGAAGTTCCGCGCGATGGGCTCCGCGACCGTGAGGAAGAGGCGCCTATGAGTGACCTGCATAAGGCTGCTGCGGCCTCCTCGCCCGCGCCGGCGCGCGCAGGCGAGCCCGTCGGCGTCAAGATCGTCGGCACCGGGTCGGCCCTGCCGAGCCGCCGCGTCACCAACGACGACCTCGCGCAGATCGTCGATACGTCCGATGAGTGGATCTCCACGCGCACGGGCATCCGGTCGCGCGCGTACTGCGCTGCGGGCGAGACCCAGCGCACGCTCGCGCGCGACGCCGCCGCCCGCGCCCTCGAGGCCGCGGGCATCGAGGCGGACGCGGTGGGCGTCTGCCTGGTCGCGACCTTCACGCCCGACATGACGACGCCCTCGACGGCGTGTTTGCTCCAGAGCGATCTCGGCCTTCCTGAGGACGCGCTCTGCCTCGACCTCAACGCGGCCTGCGCGGGCTTCGTCTACGGCATGCACACGGCGGCGTGCCTGCTCGCCGCGAGCGAGCGCCCCTACGCCCTCGTGGTGGGCGCCGAGGCGCTGAGTCGCGTGCTCGACTTCACCGACCGCTCCACCTGCGTGCTCTTCGGGGACGGTGCGGGCGCGGCCGTGCTCGAGGCGGCTCCGGGCTACCCGCGGCTCCACGCCGTATGGGGCTCGCGCGGCAACGACGAGGCGCTCTTCGCCCCCGGCGTGGGTGCGGCGGACCCCGCCCACCTGCACATGGACGGCCGCGCGGTCTTCCGCTTCGCCACCGAGGTGCTCCCGCAGGTGAGCACGCAGGTGCTCGCGCGCGCCGGCATCGCGGCCGACGAGGTCGACCGCTTCGTCTTCCACCAGGCCAACAAGCGCATCGTGGACGTGGCCGTGCGCAAGCTCGGCGTCGACCCCGCGCGCTGCGCCGGCAACATCGATCACACCGGCAACACCTCGGCCGCGAGCGTGCCGGTGCTCCTTGACGAGCTCGTGCGCCGCGGGGAGATCGGCCCGGGGAGCCGCGTGCTCATGGCCGGCTTCGGGGCCGGCCTCACCTGGGCGGGCTGCCTGGCCGAGCTCGCATAGCGCGAACGCCCCCATCGACGCGCGTCCATGCGCGCCTCAGCGAAAGGACTGCATCATGAAGTTGAACGAACTGCTGGGAACCGAGTTCCCCATCATCCAGGGCGGCATGGCCAACATCGCCACGGGCGCGTTTGCGGCCGCGTGCTCCAACGCCGGCGCGCTCGGCCTCGTGGCCGGCGGCGGCCTGGACGGCGAGAGCCTCCGCAAGGAGATCCGCGACGCCAAGGCGGCGACGGACAAGCCCTTCGGCGTGAACCTCATGCTCATGAACCCGCACATCGACGACTGCGCGCGCGTGGTCGCCGAGGAGGGCGTCTCGGTGGTGACCACCGGCGCCGGCAACCCCGGCAAGTACCTCGACGCCTGGAAGGACGCCGGCATCAAGGTCTTCCCCGTGGTGGCGGCCCCCGTGCTCGCCAAGCGCATGGCCCGCTACGGGGTCGACGGCATCATCGCCGAGGGCACGGAGTCCGGCGGGCACGTGGGCGAGACCACCACGATGGCGCTCGTGCCCCAGGTGGTCGACGCGGTCGATCTGCCCGTGATCGCGGCGGGCGGCATCGCCGACGGGCGCCAGATGGCCGCCGCCTACGCCCTCGGCGCCTGCGGCGTGCAGGTGGGAACGTGCCTGCTGGCCAGCGAGGAGTGCCCCATCCACCAGAACTACAAGGACCTCGTCGTGAAGGCCGGCCCCAACGACACCGTGGTCACCGGCCGCTCCAGCGGCGCGCCCGTGCGCGTGCTCAAGAACAAGATGGCCCGTGAGTACCTCAAGCTCGAGCAGGGCGCGCACACCCGCGACGAGCTCGAGGCCATGACCCTCGGGTCGCTTCGCCGCGCCGTGTTCGACGGCGACGTGGACACCGGCAGCTTCATGTCGGGCCAGGTGGCCGGCATGGTGCACGAGATCCGTCCGCTCCGCGCCATCTTCGAGGAGCTCATGGCGGGCTGCCAGGCGACCATCGAGCGGTTGGGGGCGTAGGCACATGAGCATCGCGTTTCTCTTCGCCGGCCAGGGCTCGCAGCACGCGGGCATGGGCGCCGACCTGTACGAGTCCCATGACGCGTTTCGCCAGGTGATCGACGCCGCCGACGCCGCGGTTGACTTCGACCTCAAGACGCTCATGTTCGAGGGGCCGAACGAGCGGCTCTCGCTGACCGAGTACACCCAGCCCTGCATGGTGGCCTTCGCCTGCGGCGTCACGGCGCTTCTCGCCGAGCGCGGCATCGAGCCCGCCTACGCAGCCGGCCTCTCGCTCGGCGAGTACTCCGCGCTCGCGTGCGCCGGCGTGTTCTCGCCGATCGAGGCTGTCGAGCTCGCCGCCTTCCGCGGGAAGGCGATGTGCGAGGCGGCCGCCGGGCGCGACACCGCGATGATCTCGATCCTCGGGCTCGAGCGCGCGGCGGTCGAGCAGGCCGTCGCCGCCGCTGCGGCCGACGCCCCCGCGGGCCAGGTCGTCGAGGTCTCCAACTACAACTGCCCCGGGCAGATCGTCATCGCGGGCGACGCGGCGCCCGTCAAGGACGCCGCCGCGCGCGCCAAGGAGGCGGGCGCCCGTCGCTGCATCCCGCTCAAGGTGAGCGGCCCCTTCCACACGTCGCTGCTCAAGCCGGCCGGGGACGCCCTGCGCGCGCGCTTCGAGACCACGAGCTTCGGTGAGATGCGCACGCCCGTGCTCTTCAACGCGCTCGGCCGCGAGATGGGTCCGGATGACCGCATCCCGGCGCTGCTTGAGCGCCAGGTGCAGACCGCCGTCCACATGGAGGAGACGATCCTGCGCCTTGAGGAGCTGGGCGTCGACACGATCGTCGAGGTGGGCCCGGGCAAGGTCCTCTCGGGCCTCGTGCGCAAGACCGCGCCCGGCATCACCTGCCACGTGGTCGAGTCGTCCGCGGACCTCGATGCGCTCGTCGCGGCGCTCGAGCCCGCGTCCGCCGCATCCGCTACCGAGAACCAGGAGGGCTAAGCATGGCCGAGCAGAATCTCACCGGACGGACCGCCATCGTCACGGGCGGCAGCCGCGGCATCGGGCGCGCCATCTGTCTCGAGCTCGCGGGGCGCGGGGCGAACGTCGTCTTCTCATTCGCCGGCAACCAGGCCGCCGCGGACGAGACGCTCGCCGCCATCCGCGCGCTCGGCGTCTCCGCCGAGGCCGTGCAGGGCGACGTCTCCACCGCCGAGGCCGCGACCGCGCTCGTGAGCGCGGCGAAGGAGCGCTGCGGGGGCGTGGACATCCTCGTCAACAACGCGGGCATCACGCGCGACAAGCTCGCCGCCCGCATGAGCGAGGAGGATTTCGACCAGGTCATCGCCACCAACCTCAAGGGCGCCTTCCTGTGCACCAAGGCGGTGCTGCGCCCCATGATGCGCGCGCGCTCGGGCGCGATCATCAACATGGCGAGCGTCGTGGGGATCATGGGCAACGCCGGCCAGGCCAACTACGCGGCCAGCAAGGCGGGCCTCATCGGCATGACCAAGTCGGTCGCCCGCGAGGTCGCCGCCGCGGGCATCCGCGTGAACGCCGTGGCCCCGGGCTACATCGAGACCGACATGACGGCCGCCATGCCCGAGGCGGCGCGCGACGCGATGTGCGGCATGATCCCCCTGCAGCGCCCCGGCGCGCCCGAGGACGTGGCCCGCGCCGTGGCGTTTCTGGCCTCGGATGACGCGTCCTACATCACCGGCCAGGTGCTCGCCGTCGACGGCGGCATGGCGATGTAGGCGCGCTCGCGCGCAGGAGGCACGCCGCGTCAGGCGCCAGCCGCGCGGCGCATCAACCGGTGTCACCCCATCCAAGCAAAGGAGCTGAGCAATGAGCAAGCGCAGGGTAGTCATCACGGGCGTGGGCGCCGTGACGCCCATCGGCCTCACGGCCGACGAGAGCTGGGCCGCCGCCCGCGAGGGCGTCTGCGGCATCGGCCCCATCACCCGGTTCGACGCGAGCGCGCAGAAGGTGTCGCTCGCGGGCGAGGTGAAGGGGTGGGACCCCTCCTCGTTCCTCACCAAGCAGGAAGCCAAGCACATGGCGACCTTCACGCAGTACGCCCTCGGCGCCGCCCACGAGGCGATGGCGATGAGCGGCCTTGCGACCGCCGCGTTCGATCATGAGCGCGCGGGCGTCATCGTGTCCTCGGGCATCGGCGGCGTCGAGGAGACCGAGAAGCAGCAGACGCTGTGCCTGCGTCGCGGCTTCGATCGCTGCTCGCCGTTCTACATCCCGTCGGGCATCTCCAACATGGCCGCTGGCCAGGTGGCCATCGCGTTCGAGCTCAAGGGCATGTGCACCTGCCCGGTGACGGCCTGCGCGGGCGGCTCCAACGCCGTGGGCGACGCCTTCCGCCACATCCGTGACGGGTACGCCGAGATCATGCTCGCGGGCGGCACCGAGGCCGCCGTCACCCCGCTCTCGATCGGCGGCTTCACCACCATGCGCGCCCTGCACGTGGGCGATGACCCCGCGGCCGCGTCGATCCCCTTCGACGCTCGCCGCAGCGGCTTCGTGATGAGCGAGGGCGCCGGCATGGTCGTGCTCGAGGAGCTCGAGCATGCGCGGGCCCGCGGCGCCGCGATCATCGCCGAGGTCGTGGGCTATGGCGTGACCTGCGACGCCTACCACATCACGGCGCCCGCCCCGCACGGTGAGGGCGGCGCGCGCGCCATGCAGCAGGCGCTCGATGACGCCGGCGGCGTGGCGCCCGAGGCCGTGGGCTACATCAACGCGCACGGCACCTCGACCCAGCTCAACGACAGCACCGAGACCGAGGCCATCAAGGCGGTCTTCGGCGAGCACGCGCACGAGCTGGCGGTGAGCTCGACCAAGTCGATGACCGGCCACATGCTGGGCGCGGCAGGCGCCGTCGAGGCGATCTTCACGGCTCTCGCTTTGCGCGACGGGTTCGTGCCGCCCACCATCGGCTACGTGGAGCCCGACCCGGCGTGCGACCTCGACTACGTGCCCAACGAGGGCCGCTCGGTCGAGCTGACCTACGCCCTCTCCAACTCGCTCGGCTTCGGTGGCCACAACGCCTGCCTGCTGCTCAAGAACTGGGAGGGCTAGATCATGCTGCAGCTTGATTCGAATCAGATCGCCGCGGTGCTGCCGCATCGCTACCCCCTGGCGCTCGTCGACCGCATCGTGGACGGCGAGGAGGGGTCGTGGGCTCGCGGCATCAAGTGCGTGAGCGTCGGCGAGCCCATGTTCCAGGGGCACTTCCCGCAGTATCACGTGATGCCGGGCGTGCTCATCGTCGAGGCGCTCGCCCAGACGGCCGCCGTGGCGATGCTCTCGCTGCCCGAGAACAAGGGCAAGCTGGGCTTTTTCGCGCAGATCAAGGACGCGCGCTTCAAGCGCCAGGTGCGTCCCGGTGACGTGCTCGAGCTCGAGGCCCACGTGACCCGGACGCGCGGCTCGTTCGCGTTCGTGGATGCCACGGCGACAGTTGATGGGACGGTCGCCGTCACCGCGTCGCTCACGCTCGCCTTGGGCGAGAGCGCATAGTTTTGCCGCTGGTCGCAGGCGTTGCGCGAGACATCCTCCCTCCGCGCATCACGCCTGCGGCCCGCCGGTCGCAGCCATCAGTGTCATTGCGTTATTCGAGGTGGGATATGCCGAGGGTCGAGGAGCTGTTTGCCAAGGTGTATGCGAAGTTCAAGCTGCATTTCTACCAGGAGGTGTTCTCACGCTTCCAGGATCGCGAGGCGAGTCTCACCACGGTGGAGGTCTTCGCCATGGAGGCCATCCATGCCCTCGGCGAGCCCACGGTGCACAAGTTCGCCCAGTTCATGAACGTGTCCTCGTCGAACGCCGCGTACAAGATCGCGAGCCTCGTGCGCAAGGGATACGTTCAGAAGGTGCAATCCGATCAAGACGGCCGCGAGTACCATCTGCGCCCCACGCAGAAATACTTTGACTACTACAACGTGAGCAACGAGTACGTGCACACCGTCATGGAGCGCGTGCGCGAGCGCCTCTCGTCTGATGATCTGTCCCGTCTCGAGTACATCCTCGAGGTGATGGATCAAGAGCTGATGCCCGAGATCAACCTCAGCTAGTGGCTTTGCGTCCTGTCACCATACCGACAGCGCGATCAGCGCGATAAGGTAGACGATGCCGAGCGCGATGAACGGCCCGTCGCGCCGGGCGTCGAGGCGCAGGACGTGGTAGTGCGTGCGCCCGGCGCCCCCCGTGTAGCAGCGAGCCTCCATGGCGCGACCGAGGTTGTCGGCATGGCGCAGGGCGCTCGCGAACAGCGGCACGAGCAGCGGCACGCAGGCGCGGGCGTAGGCGAGCGCGCCCTTGTTCTCGAGGTCGGCGCCGCGAGCCGTCTGGGCGGCCACGATGGTGCGCGCCTCGGTGGAGAGCGTCGGCACGAACCGAAGCGCGATGGACAGGATGAGCGTCACCTGGCTCACGGGCACGCCGAAGCGCTCGAGCGGGGCCATGAGCTTCTCGGCGGCGTCGGTGAGCGCCATGGGCTGCGTCGTGAGCATGAGCAGCGATCCGGCGACGAGCAACAGGAAGAAGCGGATGGTGTAGAGCAGGGCCGCCGCGACGCCGCCCGTGTAGATGGCGACGGGGCCGAGCTCCGCCACGAGCGCGCCGGTGCGCACGAAGAACAGGTTGATGACCGAGGTGATCACCAGGAAGATCATGATCGGCCTGATCTGCGCGAGCAGGCGCCCGAGCGGCACGCGCGCGCAGGCGACCGCGGCGCCCACGGCCACGGCTGCGAGCGCCAGGGTGGGGGCGTCCGACACGCACAGGCAGCTCACCATGAAGACGACGGCCGCGACGAGCTTGACGCGGGGATCGAGCCGGTGGATGGGGGAGTCGGCCGCGTAGTACTGGCCGATGCTAACGCGCAGCGCCATGGCGCACCTCCTCAACCAGGGCGTCGAGCGTGAGCGGCGGCTCCTCGAAGCTGACGCCGCGCGCCTCGAGGAGCCGCGCGAACGCGAGGGCGGAGGGCAGGCCGGGCACGCCGTCTGTCGCTGGCGCACCCACGGCGCCACCTGAGGGGCCGGACGCGCTGGCTGCGTCGGGCGCGTCAACCAGTCCCCGGGCCGCTTCACCGCAGAAGACCTGCTCGGGCGTGCCGGAGGTGATGACGCGCCCCCGCGCGAGGGCGATCACGTGATCGGCGAGCTCGGCGACGTCGTCCATCGCATGCGTGACCAGCAGGATCGTGGTTCCCGCCGACGTCAGGCGCTCGATAAGAGCCCGCATGCGCGCGCGTCCGGCGGGATCGAGCCCCGACATGGGCTCGTCGAGGATGAGGATGGGCGTGCGCATGGCGATGACGCCCGCGAGCGCGACGCTGCGCCGCTGGCCGCCCGAGAGGGCGAAGGGCGAGCGCTCGAGCAGCTCGGGCGTGGGATCGAGCCCAAGCTCCGCCAGCGCCCCGGTGACGCGCTCGCGCACCGCGGCGTCATCGAGCCCGAGGTTGCGCGGGCCGAACGCCACATCGTCAAAGACCGTCTCGGCAAAGAGCTGGCGCTCGGGGAACTGCGAGACGTAGCCGATCTGCGCGCGCAGGGCGCGGCGGCGGGCCATGTCTTGCGTGTCGATGCCGGCCACCTCGATGCGCCCGGTTAGGGGAAGCTTGAGAGCGCAGGCGAGCTCGACCGTGGTCGACTTGCCCGACCCCGTGTGACCGATCAGCGCGGTGAGCGATCCGGCGGGGACGGTGAAGTTCACGCCGGCGAGCGCGCAGGGGACCTCGCGCGGCACACCGCTTCGCGGCGCGCGCTCGCGCCGCCGTCTCCGACGCGGGCGCTCGAGGGCGTAGGAGAAGGAGACGTCGTGGAA
>CAZLGF010000002.1:15380-17939 GCA_964558955.1 uncultured Coriobacteriaceae bacterium | reverse complement strand
CCTCGAGCTGGTCGGCGAGGCGCATCGTGAACGGCAGCTCCAAGCCGAGGCGGCGGATGGCCGCGCGCTCGGCGAACACCTCGTTGGGCGTGCCGTCGAGCGCGACGCGCCCGTGCTCGAGCACCACGACCCGCGGGGCGAGCAGGGCGTCGTCCATGAAGTGCGTGACGTGCACGATCGTGATGCCGCGCTCGTGCAGCCGGTGCGCGATCCGCTGGATCGCGTGGCGTCCGCGGTCATCGAGCATGGCGGCCGGCTCATCCAGAAGCAGGATCTCGGGCTCCATGGCGAGCGCCCCGGCGATCGCGACGCGCTGGCGCTGCCCGCCCGAGAGATCGGCCGGGTCGGCCTGCGCGAGCTCCCGCATGCCGACGGCCTCGAGCGCGGCGTCGACGCGCCGCGCGATCTCGGGCTGCGGCACGCCGAGGTTCTCGGGTCCGAAGGCCACGTCGTCCGCGACGACGCTCGTGACCATCTGGTCGTCGGGGTGCTGAAAGACCGTCGCCACGCGCCTCCGGACGGTGGCTGCGCCCTCGGGCGCGGCCGTGTCGATGCCGAAGATCGCGACCGATCCCGCCTGCGGGGTGAGGAGTGCCCCCATGAGCTGGGTGAGCGTGGACTTGCCCGAGCCGTTGGCTCCGAGGATGCAGACGTACTCACCCTGGTCGATGGAGAGCGACAGCCCGTCGAGCGCGGGCGACGCGCCCGGGGCCCCACCCGGGTAGGAGAAGGTCGCCGCGCGCAGCTCGATCTGCGAGCGCTGTTCCATGGAAGGGGCTCCGGGGGCGCTAGGCGCGCGCATCGTCGCCGGACGGGATGACGCCGAGGGCGTTCATGCAGGGCGTGAGCAGCACCTGGCCGGCCACGACGTTGAGGGCCATCTTGAGCGCGTTGAAGGGGACGAGGATCGGGACGATCATCGCGACCACGTCCATCAGGGTCACCGCCGTGTACAGCGGCGTCACCACGAGGTTGAGCACGCAGGTGACGGCGATCGAGAGGAGCGCGCCGGCGATCATGCCCACAAGCGCCGCCCCCCGCGTGCGGCGCCTGCCATAGGCGAACGCCGCGGGGATGATGAGCGCGCAGGTGGAGACCATCCCCATGGGCGCGCCGAACGGGTCGATGAAGACGCGCGGCAGCCACGAGATGATGGCCACGGCCGCGCCGAGCTTGGGCCCGAAGGCGAGCGCGGCGATGAGGCAGACGATGCCCGAGGGGTCGTACATGAGCCACGGCGCCGCCGGGAAGAGGGGGATCTGAATGAAGCTCAAGATGAGCGACGCGGCGGTGAAGAGCGCGGCTATGGCGATCTTCTTGACATTTACGGTGCGGTTCATGGGAGCCTCCGTTTCTTCCATCCGGACTGTACCGTCGGCCCCGGACTCTCACCGGGTCAGCCGCCTGAAGCGGGTCGCGGGCTTCTGGCCGCTTGCGCGACGCCAGTTACCGCCGGTAGGGAATCTCACCCAACCCTGAAACTGTGCGACGCCACTATACCCGTTTGGCGCGCGCCATACAACGAAGGCTTGGGTATAGTCATGGGGTCAGTCGGCGCGCGGCGGCGCGCCCCAGCGTAAGGCGGTGCCCATGCACGAGTACGACAGCTTCAACGAGGACGTCATCTGCGCGCTCTCCGCGGCGGCGGGGGAGGACAACGTGGCTCTCGTGGAGCCCATGAAGCAGCACACGACCTTCCAGATCGGCGGTCCGGCCGATGTGCTCATCACCCCGGCGTCGCGCGACGCGCTTGTGCGCACGCTCGACACCTGCGCGATCGCCGGAGCGCCCGTGACGGTGGTGGGCAACGGCAGCAACATGCTGGTGGGCGATCGCGGCATCCGCGGCGTCGTCGTGCTGCTGCGCGAGCGCTACGCCGAGATCTCGGTCGAGGGCACGCGCATCACGGCGCAGGCCGGCGCCCTCCTGCGCGACGTCGCGCTCGCGGCGGCGGACGCGGGCCTCACGGGCCTCGAACCCCTGTGGGGGATTCCGGCGACGGTCGGCGGCGCCTGCTTCATGAACGCGGGGGCCTACGATGCCGCGACGGCCGATGTGCTCGAGTCGGTTGAGGTGTACGTGCCGGGCGCGCCGTGCGACGACGGCTCGCGCGAGCGAGGCGCGGTCAGGGTGCTCGGCCGCTCGGAGCTGGGGATGGGCTACCGCACGAGCCGCGTGAGCGCCGAGGGTCTCATCGTGCTGTCGGCGACCTTCGCGCTCGCCCCGGGCTCTGAGGCCGTGATCCGGGCGGACATGGACACCTATCAGCGCCGCCGCGAGGAGCGGCAGCCGCTCGAGCTCCCGTCGGCGGGGTCGACGTTCAAGCGGCCCGAGGGCTACTTCGCCGGCAAGCTCATCATGGACGCGGGGCTGGCGGGCGCGCGCGAGGGCGGCGCGCAGGTGTCCGAGAAGCACTGCGGCTTCGTGGTCAACGCGGGCGGCGCCACGGCGGCCGACGTGTGCCGGCTCATCGAGCGGGTTCAGGATGAGGTGCGCCGGCAGTTCGGCGTCGAGCTCGAGCCCGAGGTGCGTCGCGTCGGGGAGTTCTAGGATCGGTCG
>CAZLGF010000002.1:0-15280 GCA_964558955.1 uncultured Coriobacteriaceae bacterium | reverse complement strand
ATGCCGGTCGCGGGGTCGAGGATGTGCCAGTAGGTCACGCCGTCGAGCTCGAAGGTGCGCTCATACAGCCCGCTCGTCACCAGCGACCCCGCATCGGTCTGCGTGGTGCCGATGACGGTCGATCCGCCGGGGTCGTTCGGGTCGCGAATCCCCGTGGCCCACGCCGTGCCGTCGGGCTTGTCCCCGAAGTAGATGATGTTGCCGCCGAGCGAAATCGCCGCCGCGGTCGCGGTGGTCTCGTCGCTGAGGACCTCGCACAGCCGGTCGGCGACGTAGCCCTTGGCGATGCCGCCGAGGTCGAGCTTGGCCTCGGGATCGGCGAGGGTCACCGTGGGCGCGTCGGGGTCGGTCGCATCGACGGTGACGCCGCGCCAGTCCACGTGCGTGAGCGCGGCGGCGACCTCGTCATCCGAGGGCCGCACGCCCTCGTCGAAGTCCCAGAGGGTCGAGACGGCGCCGATCGTGATGTCGAAGAGCCCGTCGGCCTCGGCGCAGAACCCGAGCGCCTGCTCGATGAGGTCGGCCGTGGCGGGGTCGACCGCCACGGGCTCCCCGCCGGCCGCGTTGATGCGGCCGATGTCGCTTTCCTCGTCATAGAGGTCGAACAGGGCGTCATAGCGCGCGCACGCCTCGGCGAGGCGGGCGACCGCGGTGTCGTCGCCGTAGACGGTGAAGGTGCAATACGTGTCGAACGCGAAGGTCGAGCCGGTCGCGGGCTCCGCGGCGTCGGACGAGCTGGCTCCGTCGTCCGCGCTGCAGCCGGCGAGCGCCGTCGCGCCGCAGACTCCCGCCAGGGCGGCCGCCCGCGTAAGGAGGGCGCGGCGGGTGAGCGCCTCGCGTCGTGCCGCCCCGCTACGCATGCGGCCCCCCGACGGGCACGGCGCGGACGAGCGCGCTCACGATGATGCCGACGAGCGCGCCGCAGATGGTGCCCGCGATGGCGAGCACGGGCAGGTTGACGAGGGCGACCTGCGGCGAGAGCAGGATGGCGACCATGATGAGCTGCCCCGCGTTGTGCGCGATCCCGCCGAGCACCGAGGTCGCGACGATCGAGAAGAGCCCGCTGCGCGCCGCGCCCGCCATCAGGGCCCACGACACGACGCCGCCCGCGAGGCTGAACGCGAGGGTCTGGGGGCTCGCGAACAGGAGCGTCGAGCAGCCCACCTTGACGAGCATGAGCAGCAGGGCCGGTCGCGCGCCCAGGCAGAGGAGCGCGTAGAGCACCACGGCGTTGCCGAGCCCCAGCTTGATGCCGGCGACGGTGGAGGGCAGCGGGATGAGCGCCTCGAGGTAGCCGGCGATGAGCGCGGCCGCGGCGAGCAGCCCGTAGAGGGCCGTGCGCCGCGCGGGCGAGAGCGCGTCTATGTCCATGCGTTTGGTCACGCCCCTCAGTATAGGGGGACCGCGCGCGGCCGTCACCGGGGACGCGCACGGCAGCGGATGGCGTCGGTGCCGACGCCGCGTGGGCAGGGCAGGTACGCCCCGCAGGTAGCGAGGGCGCCCCCGCGCCCCGTCCGCGGAGCCCCCGCGCGCACTCTCGTATGGTAAAGTACAGCGCACACTTGCATGCCGATTCGGGCGCGCGGCGCCCCGATGAGAAGGAGGCGCGTCCATGCTCGCGACGCCCTGGGGGTTCCGAGACATCCTGCCCGACGAGGCGGCCCTGCGCGAAGACGTGACCGAGCGGGTGCGCTCCTGCCTCAAGGCGCACGGGTACCAGCCGGTCGAGACGCCGCTGCTCGAGGACAAGAGCGCGCTCGAGGCGGGCGGGCGCATCACCGACACGCCCTTCAAGCTCTTCGATGACGACGGTCGCCTGCTGATGGTGCGGCCGGACAACACCCTGTCGATCGCCCGGCTCGTGACGGCGCGCATGCGCACGGCGAGCCTGCCGCTCCGCCTGCGCTACGAGGCTCCCGTCGTGCGCGAGCAGGCGCGCTACGCCGGCGGGTCGCGTCAGTTCACGCAGCTCGGGTACGAGCTCATCGGCATGGGCGGGGTCGCGGGCGACGTCGAGGTGGCGCGCCTCGCGATCGAGGCCGTTCGCGCGCTCGACCTGCCCGCGTGGCGCATGGTCTGCGGGAGCGTCCGGCCCTTCATGGAGCTGCTGCGCCGCTGCGGGGACGATGCCCTGGCGGCGGACGCCCTCGCCCTCGTGCACGCCAACAACCTCGTCGACCTCGATGTCCGCGTGGCCGCGAGCGCGGTCGACCAGGCGGTCGCGCGGGCGGTGTCCGAGCTCCCGCGCCTGCGCGGCGGCATCGAGGTGCTCGACCGGGTGGACGAGCTGCTGCGCGCGGCGGGCATCGAGGAGTGCACCACCGCCGACCTCCGCGATCTCGCGCGGGTCCTCGCGGACGAGGACGGTCTCGCGGACGCGGTCTCGTTCGACTTCTCGATCATGAACTCGTTCGACTATTACACGGGTCTCGTGCTCAAGATGTACGCCGGCGCGCTGCCGGACCCCATCGGGACGGGCGGGCGCTATGACGCGGTCTTCGACGACGCGCTCGAGGGCGGTTCGGGCGCGACGCTGCCCCATGTCCCGGCGGCGGGCTTCGCTTTCTCGCTCGAGCGGCTCGAGGGCGTGTGCCAGGCGATGGTCGACGCGTCCGTCGGGGCCGTCGAGGGCGGCGTGACGCGCGCCGCTGCGGGGCCCGTGCGCATCGCGGTGCCCAAGGGGTCGCTCAACGCGGGGACCATCGAGGTGCTCGAGGCGGTGGGTCTCGACGTGGAGGGTCTGCGCGATCCGGGCCGGCGCCTCATCATCCGCTCGCGCGACACGCGGCCGGCCGAGGAGGGCGGCATCGGCGACGTGGAGTTCATCATCGTCCGCGCGACCGACGCCCCGTCCTTCGTGGCGTGCGGCGGCGCAGACTGCGGCTTCTGTGGGCGCGACTCGCTCATCGAGGCGAACCTTGGCCTGCTCGAGCTCGTGGACCTCGGGTACGGGGAGTGCCGCTTCATCGAGGCGGAGCCGGCGGGCCGGGCGGGCCGGGCCGCGCGCGCCTACGCGCGCCAGGGCAGCCTGCGCGTGGCGACCAAGTATCCGCGCATCGCGGCCGCGTGGTACGCCGCGCGCGGCATCGCGGCCGACATCATCACGCTGCATGGCAACATCGAGCTCGGGCCGATCGTGGGCCTGTCCGACCGCATCGTCGACATCACCGCGACGGGCACGACCCTGCGCGAGAACGACCTGGTCATCACTGGCGAGCTCATGACCTGCACGGCGCGGTTCTTCGTGAATCCCGGCCGCGCGCGCCTCGACGGGCGCATCCACGAGCTCGGGGACCGGCTGGCGGCGCTCGTTTCGGCGTGAGGGGCGCTTCGCGCCCGCTCACCGCGCTGGGGAGTCGCACTCGCCGTCGCACCGGGGGTCGCATCCGGGCACCCGGGCCAGGGCCCGCGGCGCGCCCGCGTTACAAGCTGCTGAACCGCGTCGCGTTCGTTGAGCCGGCAACTTTAGCATGATAAAGTTGGAGCGCCGCGCGCGGCACCGCCCGCGCGCGAACACGCACCACCACGACCCCATCGGGCCGTCGACCATACGAGGAGCAGCTCATGAGAACCATCAGGCTCGCGCCCGGCGAGCGCCTGCACCCCGCGCAGCTCACGCGCCAGGGCGTGCTGCCGGCGCAGATCGTGGACGCAGCGCGCGACATCGTCGCGGCGGTGCGCGCGGGCGGCGATGACGCCCTGCGCGCGTACTGTCGCGATCTGGACGGCGTCGAGCTCGAGCGCTTCCGCCTGCCGCAGGACGAGATCGACCGCGCGCTCGACGGGCTCGACCCGGCGTTCACGGCGGCGCTCGAGAAGGCCGCCGACCAGATCCGGGCGTTTCACGAGCGCGAGCTCGAGCAATCGTGGTTCACGACGCGCCCCGACGGCACGATGCTCGGCGTCAAGGTCACGCCGGTCGCCGCAGCCGGCATCTACGTGCCCGGCGGCCGCGCCCAGTACCCCTCGACCGTGCTCATGAACGCGATCCCCGCGAAGGTGGCCGGCGTCGAGCGCGTGGTCATGGTGACCCCGCCCCAGCGCGACGCCGCCGGCGCCTGCCCCATCTCGCCCTTCACGCTCGCGGCGGCCAAGGTGGGCGGCGTGGATGAGATCTACACGGTCGGCGGCGCCCAGGCGATCGCCGCGCTCGCCTACGGGACCGCGTCCATCCCCCGGGTCGACGTCATCACAGGTCCGGGCAACGCCTACGTGGCCGCTGCCAAGCAGCTCGTCTCGGGCGACGTGGGCATCGACATGGTGGCCGGGCCCTCCGAGGTGTGCGTGCTCGCCGACGCCACGGCGAACCCGCTGGTCGTCGCGGCCGATCTCATGGCGCAGGCGGAGCACGACCCGCTTGCCGCCTGCTATCTCGTGACTTGCGACGAGGCGTTCGCCGCCGCGGTCGAGCGCGGGATCTCGTCGCTCGTGGCCGCGAGCCCGCGCGCCGACATCACGCGCGCCTCGCTTGAGAACGAGGGCGTCATCGTGATCGCGTCCGATCGCGCCGCCGCGGTGGACGCCGTGAACACCATCGCGCCCGAGCACCTCGAGCTTCACTGCGCGGACGCCCTCGGGCTGCTCGGCTCCATCCGCAACGCCGGCGCCATCTTCGTGGGCGCCTGGAGCTCGGAGCCGCTCGGCGACTACGTGGCCGGCCCCAACCACACCCTGCCCACGGGCGGCACGGCGCTCTTCTCGAGCCCGCTGTCGGTCTCGGACTTTCAGAAGCGCTCGTCGGTCATCTGCTACACGCCCGAGGGCCTGCTCGCCGACGCCCCCGCCACCCAGCGCCTCGCCGAGGCCGAGGGCCTCTGGGCGCCCGCGCTCTCCACGGGGCTCCGCCGTCGCATGCTCGAGGAGGGCGCGGACGCGGTCTCGGCCGCGGCGCTCGCGCAGGCGGATCTCACGCAGGTCGCCTGGCCGGGTGACGATCCCCAGGTGATCGCGCAGGGGGCGGCCGCTCCCGCCTCAAGCCCCGTAAGCCCCAACGAGTGAGGAGGCAGCATGGCGCAGCTTTCCGACCGCATGCGGGCGCTCGTGCAGCCGCATCTGTCCCAGATCGAGCCGTATGACCCGGCGTTCTCGCCCACGCGCATCAGCCTTTCGGCCAACGAGAACACCCATCCGTTCCCGGAGGGCGTGCGCGCCGCCGTTGACGCCGCCCTAGCCGCGACGCCGCTCAACCGCTACCCCGACCCCATGGCAAACGACCTGCGCGACCTGCTGGCCGCGTGGCACGGTGTCGCGCGCGAGAACATCTGCGTGGGCAACGGCGGGGACGAGCTCCTCTTCAACTTCATTCTGGCCTTCGGCGGCCCGGATCGCCCGATCATCACGTGCCCGCCCGACTTCAGCGAGTACGCCCTTTTCGCCTCGCTCGTCCAGGCGGCGCACGTGTCCGTCATGCGCGATCCCGAGACCTTCGAGATCGACCGCGACGCCCTGCTCGCGCAGGTGGGCGGCGCGGGGTCGGTGATCCTCACCTCGCCGAACAACCCCACGGGCAATCTCATCCCGCTCGACCTCATCGACGAGGTCTGCGCGGCGCACCCCGGCTTGGTGCTGGTGGACGAGGCCTACGGCGAGTTCGCCCCGGCCGGCACCTCGGCGGAGTCCCTGCTCGCGCGCCACGCCAACCTCGTCGTGCTGCACACGTTCTCCAAGGCCTTCGCGGCGGCCGGCATCCGATGCGGCTACGTCATCGCGGCGCCCGACGTGATCGAGGTCTTCGCCGCTGTCCGCCAGGTCTTCTCGGTCAACGTGCTCGTTCAGGCCGCGGCCTGCGCCGTCGTGCCGCTCCGCGATGCGTTCGCGCCCGTGATCGAGGAGATCAAGCGTGAGCGCACGCGACTGCTCGCGGCGCTCGGCGCGCCTCCCTTCGCGGGACGCCTGCGCGTCTGGCCGAGCGAGGGGAACTTCCTGCTGGTGCGGATTCCGCAGCAGGCGAGCGCCGTCCGCGCGCGCCTGCGCGATGAGTGCTCGATCCTCGTCCGGGACTTCAGCCAGGCTCCCGGCCTGAAAGACTGCCTGCGGATCACCGTGGGCACGCGCGAGGAGAACGACGCGGTGCTCGCCGCGCTTGAGCGGCTGGTGTGCGAGGAGGGGCGATGACCATCTACAAGAAGAACCGCAAGACCCTGGCCGAGACCTCGGAGGCTGCGATCTCCGAGACCACGGCGCGCCAGAGCGCAGGCCTCGCCTCGCTCTTCAAGGGCTCGAGCCTTCCCGCCGACGCCGCGCGCGCCGCGAGCGTGCACCGCGCGACGGGCGAGACCGACATCACGGTCACGCTCGGACTCGACGGATCGGGCGTCTGCGACATCGCGACCGGCGTGCCGTTCTTCGATCACATGCTCAACGCCTTCGGGCGCCACGGGCTCTTCGATCTCAAGATCGAGGCCACGGGCGACACCGAGGTCGACGCGCATCACACGGTCGAGGACACGGGCATCGTGCTCG
Source organism: uncultured Coriobacteriaceae bacterium (assembly GCA_964558955.1). GTDB lineage: Bacteria > Actinomycetota > Coriobacteriia > Coriobacteriales > Coriobacteriaceae > Coprousia. The sequence continues at coordinate 8,818 of CAZLGF010000002.1, read as the reverse complement.
GGCAGGCCTTCGCGCAGGCCCTTGGTGACAAGGCGGGCATCACGCGCTTCGCCGACGCGGTGATCCCCATGGACGAGACGCTCGTGATGGCGGCGGTGGACATCTCGGGGCGCGGCCAGGCCTACTGCGACCTGCCGCTGCCCACCGAGCGCGTGGGCGCCTTCGACAGCGAGCTCGCCGTCGAGTTCTTCTACGCCTTCGCCCGCGACGCGCGCCTCACCCTGCACGTGCGCGAGCTTGCGGGGGCGAACACGCACCACATCATCGAGGCCGCCTTCAAGGCGGTCGGCCGGGCGATGCGCGCGGCGTGCGAGCTCGATCCGCGCGTGACGGGCGTCCCCTCGACGAAGGGCAGCCTGTAGGGTCGCCGACCCGCGGGCGCGATCAACGGAGGCGGGGGCAGATGGAGCAAAGACCCCTCATCGTGGTCATCGACTACCACAAGGGAAACCTTTCGAGCGTGGTGCGCGGTCTTGCGCGCGCGGGGGCCGACGCCCGCGCGAGCGACGATCCGGCGCAGATCCGCGCCGCCGACGCCCTCGTGCTGCCGGGCGTGGGGTCGTTCTTCGACGCGATCACGTTCATGCGCGCGCACGGTCAGGACCAGGCGGTGCTCGATGCCGTGCGCGACGGCGCAGGCGTGCCGTTTCTCGGCATCTGCCTGGGGCTGCAGCTGCTCTTCGAGCGGGGCGACGAGGGCGTGCCCGCGGACGCCGCGTGCGCGGAGACCTCAAACGCCTTGGGTGCGGGGCTCGCGCCGGGCACGGTCTTCGCCGACGCGGGACACCGCTGGGTGCGCGGACTCGCGCTCATGCCCGGGTCGTGCACGATGCTGCCCGCGCGTCGTCTGAAGGTCCCGCACGTCGGATGGGACCAGGTGCATCTCGCGGCTGCGGGGTGCCCGCTCCTCGACGGCTTCGACGAGGGCGCGAACATGTACTTCACGCACTCCTACGCGCTCGATGATGACGCGGATCAGGCCGTCGTGGCCGCTCGCACGCATTACGCGCGCAACTTCGCCTCGGTGGTCTGGCGCGGCAACCTCTTCGGATGCCAGTTCCATCCCGAGAAGTCATCGGCGCGCGGTCACCGGATCCTCGAGAACTTCGTGCGGCTGGCGGCCGCGCGCTAAGCGCGCATCCCGCGGTTCTGCGGAGTCTCAGGGCAAGCATCGACGAGGAGGTTGGCATGATCCTCTTTCCCGCCATCGACCTGGTCGCCGGCCAGGTGGTGCGGCTTGAGCGCGGCGATCGGTCGCGCATGACGGTCTACGCGTCCGATCCCGTGGCCCAGGCGCGCGCCTTCGCCGCGCAGGGCGCGCGCTGGGTGCATGTGGTCGACCTCTCCGCGACCCTTGAGGAGGACGAGGATGCGCGCGCGGCCAACTCGGCGGCGATCAAGGCGATCTGCCAGATCGAGGGGCTGTCGGTCGACGTGGGCGGCGGCGTGCGCTCCCTCGCGCGCATCGACGAGCTCGCCGGATACGGATGCAAGCGCATCTCCCTCGGGACGGTGCTCGTGACCGAGCCGGGGTTCGCCGAGATCGCGGCCCGAGGCTTCGGCGAGCTGCTCGTGGCCGACGTCGCCGCGCGCGACGGACGGGTGCGCGTCAACGGTTGGCGCGATGAGGCCGCCCGCTCCGCCGAGGACGTGGTGGGCGAGCTCGCGAGCCTCGGTTTCAAGCACCTCGTCTACACCGACATCGCGCGCGACGGCATGCAAACCGGCATCGACGTCGCGGCGTACCGGCGCATCGCGGCGATCGCCGGGTTCCCCGTGGTGGCGTCGGGCGGCATCTCCACACTCGATGACATCCGCGCGCTCGCCGCGGCCGGCGACGACGTGATCGAGGGCTGCATCACGGGGCGCGCGCTCTATGAGGGCGCGTTCGACGTGGCTGAGGCGCTCGTCGCGGCGTCGGGTCGCCCGTCGGCCGACGTGTCATCAGGTGAGGAGGCCCCATGCTGACGAAGCGCGTCATTCCCTGTCTGGACGTGAAGGACGGCCGCGTGGTCAAGGGCGTGAACTTCGTGTCGCTGCGCGATGCGGGCGACCCGGTCGAGCTCGCCGCCGCCTATGACCGCGAGGGCGCCGACGAGGTGGTCTTCCTCGACATCACGGCCACGAGCGACCGCCGGGCGACCACGATCGACATGGCAGCCCGCGCCGCTGAGGAGCTGTCGATCCCCTACACGGTGGGCGGCGGCTTCCGCGATCTGGCGGGCATGCGGCAGATGGTCGCCGCGGGCGCCGACAAGGTGTCGCTGAATTCGGCGGCCGTGAAGGATCCCACGCTCATCACACAGGCGGCCGCCGCCTTCGGGAGCCAGGCGGTGATCTGCGCGATCGACGCCAAACGAGTGGGCGAGCCGGGGGCTCCGGGCGCCGACCGCTGGGAGGTCTACACCGCGGGTGGGCGCACGCCGACGGGCATCGACGCCGTGGCCTGGGCCGAGGAGGCCGCGCGGCGCGGGGCGGGCGAGATCCTGCTCACGAGCATGGATCGCGATGGCACCAAGGCGGGCTTTGACCTGGCGCTCACCCGCGCGGTGGCGCGCGCGGTGCCCATCCCGGTCATCGCGTCCGGCGGCGTGGGCACGCTCGAGCACTTCGCCGAGGGCATCATCGAGGGCGAGGCGGACGCGGTGCTCGCGGCGAGCGTGTTTCACTTCGGAACGTTCAGCATTCGGCAGGTGAAGGAGTACCTCGCGGCCCAGGGCATCCCCGTGCGCCTTGATTTCTAGGGCGCGGGTCTCTTCTGAGCCCGCTTTGTCACGTGCGGGCGCTGGGGCCGATCGCGGTGTCGCGCCCGCGGTGCCGGCCGGACCCTCGTATTTCGTTAACGCCTATGGTACGGAGGCGCGCATGAGCATCGAAGATCTCACCTATGACGAGCGCGGGCTCATCCCGTGCGTGGTCCAGCAGTATGACACCGGCGAGGTCCTCATGGTGGCCTGGATGAGCGCCGCGTCGCTGCAGCTCACGCAGGAGACGGGCACCACCTGGTTCTGGAGCCGCAGCCGTCGCGAGCTGTGGAACAAGGGCGCGACGAGCGGCAACATGCAGCAGGTGAAGGAGATTCTCGTCGACTGCGACGCCGACACCCTGCTCGTGAAGGTGGACTCGCCCGGACCGGCCTGTCACACGGGTAACCGGACCTGCTTCTTCACTGAGCTGGCATAGCACCGGATCACGATCAGCGCCGCGCCGCCCACCATGGCGTCGCGGCGGCGAGGAGGGGACGCACCTATGGGAGAGCGCACGGCGAACGTGCACGACGGGAACATCGGCCAAACCGTGACCGGTCTGGCGGCGACCATCCATGGCCGGCGTGGCGCCTCGCCGGAGGAGAGCTACACGGCGCGCCTGCTCGAGGGGCCGGAGGACAAGCTCCTCAAGAAGGTCGTCGAGGAGGCCGTCGAGGTGGTCATGGCGTGCAAGGACCGCGACCACGATCACATCCGCTATGAGGCCGGCGACCTGGTCTATCACCTGCTCGTGACGCTTGAACGCTACGGCGTCACCATCGACGAGCTGGCGGGCGAGCTCGACGCGCGCATGACGTAGCGGCGCGCGGCGCCTGGGGGCGCCCGCCGCCCCCCGCCACCCGGGAGCGCTTGCCGCCCTGCGGTGCGCGGCGCCCGGAGGCGCCCCGACCCCGTTCCCGCGAGACCTCGAGCGCGCTCCATGTGGTAGCGTCAGAGCCAGCAGAGCGGAAGGGGGAGCCATGGAAGCGAGCGAGCTCGAGCGCCTGGCGCGCGCCGTCGCCTCAGGCGAGCTGTCACCCGAGGCGTTCATGGAGACCGTGCGGCTCGATACCGTAGCCGACGTGGGATACGCCCAGGTCGATACCGAGCGCAGCATCCGCACGGGCGTGGCCGAGGTGATCTACGGAGCCGGCAAGACCGCCGAGCAGATCGCCGGGATCGTGCGGGCCATGCGCGATGCCGGCCAGGAGCGCGTGCTCATCACCCGGCTCGACGCGGCCAAGGCCGCGGAGCTTGCGTCGCGGGGCTGCCACCTCACCTACCACGAGCAGGCGCGCGCCGGCGTGGTGGGGGAGTACCCCGAGCCCGACGGCAACGGCGAGATCCTCATCGTCACGGCGGGCACGAGCGACATCGCCGTCGCGGAGGAGGCGGCCTGCACCGCGCGCTTCCTCGGCAACCGCGTGACGGTGGTGAACGACGCCGGCGTCGCGGGGATCCATCGGCTGCTTCGCCACGGCGACAAGATCGCGCGCGCCCAGGTGATCATCGCCATCGCCGGCATGGAGGGCGCGCTGCCCAGCGTGGTGGGCGGGCTCGCCGCCTGCCCGGTCATCGCCGTCCCCACCAGCGTGGGATACGGCGCGAACCTCGGCGGGCTCACCACGCTGCTCGCGATGGTCAACAGCTGCGCCAGCGGCGTCTCGGTCGTGAACATCGACAACGGCTTCGGCGCGGCCTACCAGGCCTCGCTGATCAATCACCTGCCCTGCCGGCGCCCGTAGGCGTCGTCGCGAGTCCCGCTCCCGCCTTACCGCGCGTCGGCGGTGCCGGCTTGTGCGGCCGCGGCGTCGAGCACTGCGATCTGGCAGCTCGCCATCGTGGCGAGGGCGGCGGCATGCGCCTCGGGCGTCACGCCGGCGCACAGGTCCGCGCGCACCGCGAGCGGCACCTCGGGCAGGTTCGCCTTGATGAGCAGCGCGTTCGAGATCACGCAGATGTCCGTGCAGACGCCCGCGAGCGTGATGGACTCGATCGGATCGGCCTCGTGCGCCGCGACGAGCCAGGCGGCGAGCTCGGTTGAGCCGAAGGTGGGCTTGTTGAAGACGGGCGCCTGCCGCGCGCGGGCGAGCTCGTCGAGCTCGGGGATGAGCTCCCAGCCCGTCGTGCCCTCGATGCAGTGCGGCACCGGCAGGTTCGCGCCCTCCTGCGTCTCAAGGTAGTCCTCGTGGTGCGTGTCGCGCGTGAGCACGAGGGCGCCGTCGAAGGCGCGCGCCGCCTCCGCGACCGGCTCGGCGATGGCTTGCGCCTCGGGCGTGCCGAGCGCGCCGGTGACGAAGTCGTTTTGCATGTCGATGACGATCAGGTACGGCGTGCCCATGGCGGCTCCCTTTCACGGATGCGCGTGCGTATGGCCCCCTATTGTACGCTACGGTGGGTGCAAGGCTCGGGGCACGGCTGCGAAGGAGTGGGCCATGAGCGGCTACGAGCATATCGACCACGGTTTCGAGCCGGTTTTCGACGAGCGCTGCCGGGTGCTGGTGCTGGGGTCGTTTCCCTCGGTGCTGTCGCGCGCGAACGCGTTCTACTACGGCAACGCGCGCAACCGCTTCTGGCGCGTGATCGCGGCGTGCGTCGGCGAGGAGGTGCCGGAGGACTCGATCGCGGCCAAGCGCGACCTGCTGCTCCGCCACGGCATCGCCCTGTGGGACGTGGTCGCGAGCTGCGACGTCAAGGGCTCGAGCGACGCGAGCATCACCGGTGTGACGCCGGTCGAGATCGAGCGCGTGACCGCGGTCGCGCCGATCGAGGCGGTCGTGTGCAACGGCGGGACCGCCGGCAGGCTCTATCGCCGCCATCTTGAGGCGCGCACGGGGCTGTCCGCCGAGGTGCTGCCGTCGACGAGCCCCGCCAACGCGTCGTGGTCGCTCGAGCGCCTGATCGAGCGCTGGAGCGCGGCGCTCGCGCGCTACGACCGCGCCGCGCGGACCCGGCAGTAGCGCTGCCAGAGCGCGCCGGGCGCCACCGCGATGATCGATGCGGCGGCGTGCTCGTCGATCTCAGGGGGCAGGGGCTGCGTCCTCCCGGCAAATGGCCCCGCGAGGGCGGCGAGGTCGCCGAGCGCGCAACCCATCCGCATGGCGGCGACGAGCCAGTCGATCCCGCAGGAGACGGGGCGTCGCCATGCTCCGAGGCGCGGGCTGCGCATGAGGCGCGGGATGCTTGCGCCCGCGCCCACCGCGACGCCGCCGCACCAGGTGCATCCCGTCTGCGCGCACACCTCCCGTGCCCGCGCGATCGCCCCTGACGCCGCGTGGGCGTCGGGCGCCGGATCGATGGCGATGAGGTAGATGTCGCCGCCCGGCTCGATCGCGCCCGCCCGTGCCAGCCGCTCGATCGTCTCGTTCGGCTGATGCGGCGCATCGGTCGCGACGGCCACTCCGATCAACGCCGCCCGGCACGGGTCGCCCGCGCTCGCCGTGTCGTCGTCCAGCATGCGCACCGGAGTCTCAAACGCGTCCCCGCGGCGCGACCCACCCAGACGGGCGGCGAGGGCCTCATACGCGTGCAGGGCGTCGACGGCGTCCGCGATGAGCAGGGCCACCGCGTCCGCGCTCGCGGCCCCGTTCGCGGTGCTCGCCCGCGCCACGCCGAGGGGCGCCCGCACACACTCGCTGCGCGCCATCACGCGCTTCCCAGGAAGGCGCCGGACTGGCGGTTCCACAGCTGGGCGTACTCGCCGCCGGCGGCGACGAGTTCGTCATGGCTACCATCCTCCACGATCTGGCCGTCGCGAATCACCACGATCCGGTCGAGCGCGGCGACGGTGCTCAGGCGGTGCGCGATCACGATCGAGGTGCGCCCGCGCATCAGGTTCTCGAGGGCGTCCTGGATGAGCTTCTCGCTCTCGGAGTCGAGCGCGCTCGTCGCCTCGTCGAGCACGAGGATCGGCGCGTCCATGAGGATCGCGCGGGCGATGGCGATGCGCTGGCGCTGCCCGCCCGAGAGCTTGACGCCGCGCTCGCCCACCTGCGTGTCGAGGCCGCGCGGCAGCCGCTCGATGAACTCGAGCGCGTTGGCCTCGCGGGCGGCGCGCAGGATCTCGTCCTCGGTGGCGTCGGGCCGGCCGTAGGCGATGTTCTCGCGCACGGTGCGGTGGAAGAGCAGCGGCTCCTGCGGCACGTAGGCGATGCGCTGGCGCAGGCTCACCTGGCTCACATGGGCGATGTCCTGCCCGTCGATGAGGATCTGTCCGCCCGAGAGGTCGGCGAGGCGCAGCAAGAGCGTCGTGAGGGTCGTCTTGCCGCTGCCCGATCGGCCCACGAGCCCCACGCGCTGCCCGGCGGGGATGTCCAGGTTGAAGTTGCGAAAGACCGCGTCGTCGGCGCTCGCGTCGGCGTAGTGGAAGCTCACGTCGGCGAAGCGGATCTCCCCGCGGCTCACCGCGAGCGCGGGGGCGTCGGGGTCATCGGCCACGAGGCGCGGCTCGTCGAGCGCCACGGTGAGGTCGTGCGCCTCACCGAAGGCGCGGTTGATCTGCTGGAACATCTGCGACAGCATGTTGAAGCGGTTCGTGAGGGTGTTGGTGTACGTGAACATCATGACGAGCGTGCCGGCCGAGATGCCGAACCACGCGTTGCCGCCGGCGATGAAGACCGCGGCGAGGCCCATCATGGCGACGATGAGCGAGCTCGTGACGGCGCCGGTCTTGACGGTGCGGCGCATGCGCTGGCTGTCCGCGGCCATGACCTCGCGGTTGGCCTGCTCGAAGATCCCCTGCTCGTACGCCTCGCGGCCGGCGGTCTTGACGGCGAGGATGTTGGTGATCGAGTCCGAGAGCTCGCCCGAGAGTCGGTTCTGCGCGGCTGACGCGGCGGCGTTGATGGGCAGGATCTTGCGATAGAGCTTGAACACGATGAGCACGTACGCGGCGAGGATCACGCTGAGGAGCGCCACGTAGGCGGGCACGAGCGGAACGAGCATGGCGATGGTGAAGACGACCGTCGCCGTGGTGGGCAGCAGCGAGTACGTGAAGTTGTCCATGAGCATGCTGTAGGCCGAGATGAACTTCTGCGTGGAGCTCACGAGCGACCCGCCGAAGCGGTTGGTGTGGAAGGTCATCGACTGGTTGGAAAGGGTGTCAAACGAACGGCGTCCCAGCTCGAAGGCCGCGCGGATCTCCAGGCGCGCGCAGGTGTAGTCCTGGAGCTTGCTGCAGATCTGGCCCGCGACGTTGGCGAGCACGAGCGCCGCGATGTACGGGCCGAAGGTCGGCAGCACCGCGTCGGGGGAGACCCCGCCCGCTCCCACGCGGTCGACGATCGCGCCCACGATGAGCGGGTTGGCGAACGTGAGGAAGAACACGTATCCCAGGGTCACAGCGACGTCTGCCACGAACCAGGGCAGCTGGATGCGGGTCACGTCCCAGTAGTAGCGCAGGGTCCGCGCGGTGACGGACGGTGTGCGGGCGCTCTTCGAGCTCACGGCGCTCCTTCCATGGTCGTCGCGTCCTCATGCCCGCATGGTACCCCAAACCCACCGCGGCCGCGGCGCGCCCCGCACCGTGGATTTCCTGCAAAGACTTGACGCGCGCCGGCCAGCTCGCCATACTAGGGCACGGTTCACGCACGAACCCGCTGCCAGAGACAGCCGGCGCCGAGGGCACAGCCCAAAGGCTCAATGGGGTATCCCGCCAGCCGAGGTGGTCGAGTTGATATGTCTTCTCGCCCCCGTCGCTCATGCAGCGCGGGGGTTTCTTTTTCGAGGCATCCCCGTCACGTCCTGCACGGGATCGTGCCCGGAAAAGCGTCGAGGAGGTGTAATCGAATGCCAGCACAGTACAAGATCGACAAGGTCGCCGAGATCGAGCAGCGCATCGAGGCCAACAACGGCGTCTTCGTGGTCGCCTACAACGGCCTCACCGTGAAGCAGGCGCAGACCCTGCGTCACCAGCTTCGCGAGGCCGGCGCCGAGATGAAGGTCTACAAGAACAACCTCATGCGTCTCGCCCTCAAGAACCAGGACCAGCCCCATATCGACGACATCCTCGTCCGCCCTCTGGCCTACTTGTTCTATGAGAACGAGCCGGTCGATGCCGCCAAGGCGCTCAA
>CAZLGF010000001.1:10371-52964 GCA_964558955.1 uncultured Coriobacteriaceae bacterium | reverse complement strand
ACGTTGCCGTCGCAGCGCATCGAGCCCTCCTCCATCGAGCAGTCGGAGATGCCGAGCGTGAGGAAGATGCGGCGGAGCTTCTCCATGAAGAGGCGGGCCTCCTCGGGGGTGCGCAGGTCGGGCTCGGTCACGAGCTCGATGAGCGGGGTGCCGCAGCGGTTGTAGTCGATGAGGCTCTCGGCCGCGGCGGTGATGCGGCCCTCCTCGCCGCCCACGTGCACCATCTTGGCCGCGTCCTCCTCCATGTGGATGCGCAGGATCCTGATGGGCACGGTGTACGAGCCGTCCTCGCGGCGCACCGGCACCGCCAGATCGGTCGTGTCGTAGCTGCTCATCCCCGCGAGCGCGCCGGCGGGGGCGGACGTCGCGCCCTCGGGCATCTGCTGCGCCATCGCGGTTGACAGGCCCACGGCGTTCGCACTCGCGCTGGCCAGGCTCGCGGCCTCAGCCTCGCCGAAGGCGCACGCCGGGCGCTCGGCGGCGCCGCGCCCCGTAACCTCCAGATCGAGGCGCCCGTGCATGCAGAACGCCACCGGCCCCTGCGTGGTTTGGAAGTTCTTGGCCATGTCGGGATAGAAGTAGTGCTTGCGGTAGAACATCGAGTGCTTCTGAATCTCGCAGTTGGTGGCGAGGCCAGCCTTCACGATCGACTCGATGGCGCGCTCGTTGGGCACGGGCAGCGCGCCTGGCAGCCCCAGGCACACGGGGCAGACGTGCGCGTTGGGCTCGTCATCGTGGGCGAGCTCGCACGCGCAGAACATCTTGGTCTCGAGCGTCGTGAGCTCGGTGTGGATCTCGAGGCCGATTACGGCCTCCCAGTCGCGCAAGACCTCGGCGAGCTCCCTCATGCGGGCTCACCCCCCTTCCCGGCGCACCCGGGCGCCACGCGGCACCGCTCGCCGTCCGCGGCCGCGAGCCCTCGCTCGAGGGCCGCGCCGAAGGCGATGAGCCGCTCGTCCTTAAACGCCGGCGCCACGAGCTGCGCCGCCACCGGGAGCCCGGAGTCCGCGCCGCGCCCCACCGGCACCGTGATGCCGCCGTTGCCAGCGATGTTGATCGAGATGGTGAACAGATCCGAGAGGTACATCTGCGTGGGATCCGAGATCTCGCCGTGCTTGAACGCGGTGCGCGGGCACGCCGGCATGAGGATCACGTCGACGCGCTCGTACGCGCGGGCGTAGTCCTGCGTGATGAGGGTGCGCGCCTTCTGCGCCGCGTAGTAGTACCGGTCATAGACGCCGCTCGAGAGCAGGTAGGCGCCGAGCATCTGGCGGCGCTTGGCCTCGGGCCCGAAGCCCTCCGCGCGCGAGCGCGCGCTCTGCTCGGCGAGCGTGGCGCAGCCAGGCGCCTGGTAGCCGTAGCGAATGCCGTCGAAGCGCGCGAGGTTGGAGAAGGCCTCGGCCGGACCGATCACGTAGTAGGCCGATATCGCGGCATCGAGATGCGGCAGGTCGACCTCGGCGATGGTCGCGCCCGCATCGGAGAGCACCCGCGCGGCGCGCTCCACGCCGGCGCGAACCTCGGACGTCAGGCCGTCGGCCTCCATGAACGAGGGGATGATCCCCACGCGAAGCCCCTCGATGGAGGCGCCCGCGTGCGCGGCGAAGGTCGCGGGGACGTTCTGGGAGGTGGAGTCGAACGGGTCGCTCCCGCCCGCCACAAGGGCGTCCATCGCAAGCGCCACGTCCTCGACGGTGCGGCCGAACGGGCCCACCTGGTCGAGCGAGCTGCCGAAGGCGACCACGCCGTAGCGGCTCACGGCGCCATACGTGGGCTTCATGCCCACCACGCCGCAGAGCGCGGCGGGCTGACGGATGGAGCCGCCCGTGTCGGAGCCGAGCGCGAGGGGCACCTCGCCGGCAGCGACCGCGGCAGCCGACCCGCCGGATGACCCGCCGGGAACGCGCTCGACGTCCCACGGGTTGTTGGTGGGGTGGAAGGCCGAGGTGTCCGTCGAGGACCCGAACGCGAACTCGTCCATGTTGGTCTTGCCCACGGGCACGCAGCCCGCGTCGAGCATGCGCTGGACGCAGGTGGCCGTGTAGGGACTCTCATAGGTCTCGAGCATGCGGGACGCGCAGGTGGTGCGCGTGCCCGTGAGGTTCATGTTGTCCTTGACGGCCACAGGTACGCCGGCGAGCGCGGGCAGCGCCTCGCCCGAGGCGCGGGCCGCGTCGACGCGCGCGGCCGCCTCGAGCGCGAGCTCGGGCGTGATCTGAAGAAACGCCTGGATCGCGGGCTCGCGCTGCTCCAGGGCATCGAGCGCCGCCCGCGCGACATCGGTCGCCGAGAACGCGCCCGCGGCGACGCCGGCGGCGATCTGCGCGGCGGTGAGGGTGTCGTAGCTCGTGGCCATCACGCCTCACCCTCCCCCAGGATTGACGGCACGCGGAAGCTGCGATCGCGCACGCTGCCGGCGTTGCCGAGCGCGGCGTCGAGCGGCAGGTCCCGCTCGGGCGCCACGGCGTCGGCGCGCATGACGTTCGAGAGGTCGCCGATGGGATGGAACGTGGGATCCACGTCGGGCAGGTTATAGGCGAGCACGGGCTCGAGCATCGCGACGGCGTCATTCATGTAGGCCGTCATCTGGGAGAGCTCCTCGCCCTCGAGCGCGATGCGCGCGTAGTCGGCGATGCCGCGGACATCCGCCTCGGTGAGTGCCATGGGCGCTCCTTCCGTGTGGGATCGATGCGCCTCATTATACGCGGCGCCGCACGGACCCCACCGGGTGCCGCGCCGGGTCACACACCTGCAACGTGGAGGGCGGCGCCCGCCCCGCGCTGATGCGGAACGGGCGCCGCCCCATGCCGTGCGGGCGCGACGAGCCTTAGAGCAGGTGCACCTCCTGCTCCGTGCCCGTGGTCTCATCGAGCAGGGTGCTGAACCAGCGGCCGTTCATGACCTCGGTCATGACGCGGGTCTTCGCCTCGTCGGAGAGGGTGTCGTCGGCCTCCATCTCGGCGATGATATCCGCCGGGGTCTTGAAGACGTCCGCGGCCTCGATCTGCGCCGCGCCGTCGGCGGCGTCGAGCAGCAGCGTCTGCCGGTCGTCGGCCGTCCACGCGGGCCAGGACACATCGGCCCCCGACGACACGTCGGAGCCGCGCAGGAAGTTCGCGAGGTAGGTCATGAACTGCGCGGCCATGGCCTGGTAGCCCTCCTCGGTGAAGTCGTAGAACGAGTCGTAGTTGCTGCCGCCCAGCATCGGCACGAAGATGCCGTGGAACGAGCCGAAGAGGTCGATCGGCATCGCCGAGTCGTCACCGCCGTAGTTCACCTGCACGAGGTAGAGGTCGGAGGTGTAGGCGTCGGCCATGGTCGCCGCGCTCGTCTGGGTGTTGAAGATGCGGTAGAGGTCCGAGCCATAGCTCGTCGCGAACGCGAGCGCGGCATCGGACTCGTCGCCGAGCTCCTCGTAGACGGAGCTCCCCATGCAGAACAGGCTGAACTCGGTCGTGCCGGTGAGCATCATGAGCGGCACGTCGTTCACGTAGGTCACGCCCGTGAACCCGGTGGAGGGCAGCATGACGTCATCGCCGAAGAGGTGCGGGAAGGCGCTCATGCGGATGCCCGCGTCGCTCATGAGCTCGGTCAGGCGGTCGGCGTCGAGGTCGAAGAGGTACTCACGCACCTCGTCGGTGTCCTCCTGGAGCCACGCGGCGGCCTCCTCCTCGGTCTCGGCCATGCCGTCCTCGACGGCGAGCGGCGCGATGGTGGCGGCGGTCTTGACGATCGACTCGTCGAGGTCGGCGATGGTCATGCCGCCCGAGAACGCGATCGCGCGGTCGAAGAGGCCCTCGAACTGCGAGCTCACGAGCATGGCCATGACGTTGCGGCCGCCCGCCGAGAAGCCCGAGACCGTCACGTTGTTGGGATCGCCGCCGAACTGATCGATGTTGTCGCGCACCCAGGTGAGACCGGCCGCGATGTCGAGCATGCCGAAGTTGCCGGTCGTGACCTCGTCGTCCATGAGCGCCGGCAGGCAGTTGTAGCCGAGCAGCCCCAGGCGGTAGTCGAGCGACACGTAGACGGCGCCGGCCTGCTTGACGATCTCGTCGCCGGGGATCTCGGTCGAGGTGCCGGTCTGGTTGTTGCCGCCGTGGACGTAGACCATGACCGGGAGCATGTCGGCGTCGGACGTGGTGTAGACGTCGAGGTTCAAGCAGTCCGTCGTGCCCATGAGCTCGGTCGAGGAGCTGCCGTCAGACGCATAGACCGTGCCCATCTGCAGCGCGCGCTTGGTGTTCGCCGAGCAGTCGAGGGTCTCGTCCCAGGCGTCGGGCGTCTCGGGCGCGTGCCAGCGCAGCTCGCCGGTGGGGTCCTTGCCATAGGGGATGTTGTAGTAGATCTCGACGCCATCGGAGACGATGCCCTGCACGTCGCCGTAGGCGGTCGTGCGCACCGACGAGAGCTCGACGGCCTCGTCGGTTGCGGCGCTTCCCGCGGCGCTCCCGCTCGTCACATCCGTCTGGCTCGTGCACCCAGCTGCGAAAACAGCGGCGGCGCCTGCCGCGATGCCCGCGCCGAACGTCCGTCTGGATACGATCATGTCGTCCCCTTTCGATCGGGTCCCCGTATCATCTTTCACGAGAACTCGTCCCATAGTGAATGTCTCATTCACTATAAGCGCGTGCAGGGCGCTTCCCCGCCACGCTCGGCGAGAGGGGTCGTCTCCTCGGCGGATGGCACGAGCTCCGAATTTGCGGTGCGGCACAGCGATGCGTGGGTAGGCGGGCGGCGCGACGACGCCCGGCGCGGACGGGCGACGCGACACGAAAAACGGGCCCGGCGGCGGCCGCCTGAGCGGCCGTCACCGGGCCCGCGAGGACGCGATCAGCGCGTGCCGACGCTACGCGAGATCTTCGCCGTTCGTGGCGATGACCTTCTGATACCAGTCGAAGGAATCCTTCTTCTCGCGATGCAGGTCGCCGTTGCCGTCGTTGTCCTTGTCGACGTAGACGAAGCCGTAGCGCTTCTTCATCTCGCCCGTCGAGGCGGACACGAGGTCGATGCAGCCCCACATGGTGTAGCCCATGAGGTCGACGCCGTCATCGATGGCCTTGCCCATCTCGATGATGTGGTCGCGCAGGTAGTCGATGCGATAGGAATCGTGAATCTTGCCGTCCTCGGCGATCTCGTCGATCGCGCCCAGGCCGTTCTCGACGACCATGACCGGCACCTGATAGCGGTTGTAGACCTCGTTGAGCAGCCAGCGCAGGCCCGTCGGATCGATCTGCCAGCCCCAGTCGCTCGCCTTCAGGTAGGGGTTCTTGACGCCCATGAAGACGTTGCCCGCGCCCTTGACGGTCTCGGGGTCGGCCGACACGCAGCTCGACATGTAGTACGAGAAGCTGTAGAAGTCCACCGTGCCCGCCGCGAGGATCTCGGCGTCGCCGGGGCGCATGTCGACCGTCGCGCCGGCCTCATCCCAGATGCGCTGGGAGAACGGCCCGTAGGCGCCGCGCACCTGCACGTCGCCGCAGTAGTAGTTGCTCCCCTCCATGGACTGCTGGGCGAGGAGAATGTCGGCGGGGTTGCAGGAGTAGGGGTAGGAGGCGGAGCCCGCGATCATGCAGCCGATCTTGAAGTTGGGGTTGATCGCGTGGCCGATCTGCACCGCCATGGCGCTCGCCACGAACTGGTTGTGGAGCGCGGTGAAGCGGCGGCTGGCCCGCTCGGGCGTATCCCCCGCGAGCCCGAAGGACAGGGGGCCGTCCTCCTCGGGCAGGATGCCCAGGCTCATGAGCTCGCCCATGCCGCCCATCATGCCGGCATTGATCTCGTTGAAGGTGAGCCAGTAGGTCACGAGGTCGCGGTACTCGGTGAAGACCGTCTTGGCGTAGTTCACGAAGCAGTCGATGACGCGGCGGTCGGACCAGCCGCCGTAGGCCTCGCAGAGGTGGTAGGGCATCTCGTAGTGCGAGAGGGTCACGAGCGGTTCGATGCCGTTGGCGCGGCACGCCTCGAAGACCGCGCGGTAATGGTCGAGGCCGGCCTGGTTGGGCACGGGGTCGTCGCCGTTGGGGAAGATGCGGCTCCAGGCGATCGACATGCGGTAGCACTTGAAGCCCATCTCACCGAAGAGCTCGATGTCCTCGACCGCGTGACCATAGTGGTCGATGGCCTCATGGCTCGGATAGAACACGCCGTCCTTGATCTCATGCGTGAAGATGCGCGGGGTGTCGACCGTGCCGCCCGTCATGTGGTCCGCGGTGCTCGCGCCCTTGCCATCGACGTTCCACGCGCCCTCGCACTGGTTAGCCGCGGTCGCGCCGCCCCAGAGGAACCCCTTGGGAAATGACATGCCTCTTCCTTTCTCTCAGCCGATCGTGCCCGCCGATTCAGGCACAGTTCACGGCCGATATACCCCGTGCCCCTGCGCGAAATCAGCGGGAAGGCGCACTTTTCGCTCAGCGCGCAGACGCGTCGGCGCGGCGCGCCTCGAGCTCGCGGGCGCAGGCGAAGTAGTAATGACGCGCGTTGGCCGAGGTCATCTGACGGGCCCTCCCGCGCAGGCAGGCGATCTCGAGCTCGCGGTCGCGCTCATCGCCCATAAGCGACAGGAGCTCGAGAGCGAGCTGATACGACCCGTCCGCCGCGAGCGCGCGGGCGCGCTCAAGAACACGCTCGGCGCCGATGAGCCCCACGAGCTCCGTCGCCAGCTCGCCCGCGGGCGCGGGCGTGAGCTTCACCGGGTCGCCGTCGAACCAGCCCACGTAGCCGGTGTAGATGCTCCGCACCGACCAGGCGACCGTGCCGTAGAACTCGCCGAGGTACGGCTGGGACGCGAAGCGCTCGGGCAGCTGCACCGCCTGGACGGTCTCCTCGAGGGTCATGCCGCGGTCCATGCACGAGAGCGTCTCATCGAGCACCCACTGCAGGGCGTCGCGGTAGGTCCCCACCTGCTCCTGGATGAGCTCGCCCCCGATGAGCGCCGGCGTGTGCCCCGGCAGCAGCGCCGCGGGCTCGAGCGCGAGCAGCGCGCTCAGGCTCTCGATCCAGGTGGCGACGCTGCGGTACGAGGTGCCGCGGATCGCGTAGAGATTCGGCCAGCAGCCGTAGTAGTTGTCGCCCGAGCACAGCGCGCGCTCGCGCGGGAACCACACGTAGAGCGTGTCGTCCGTCTCACCGGGCGCGGGGATGAACTCGAGCTCCACCCCATCGATGACGCGCGCGGTGCGCTCCTGCGCGAGCATCTCGGTCGGCGGCAGGATGTCATACCCGGCGAGTCCGTGCGTGCTCGCCTCGCGCACGCCGATACCCTGGCAGAGCGCCTCCTCATCGCTGAGCCCATAGCCGTGCTGCCGACGGCCGCGCGCCCCCAGCACCTCATTGAGGCGCTCGTACCCCGGCGGCGGCGTCACCGCGGGCACCATCGCGATCACGTCGCGCACCGTCGCACGGAAGGCGCCGGCGCCGCCGCGATGATCGGGGTGGCCGTGCGTGTAGATGAGCGTCTGAACCGGCTTGTCGGTGAAGGTACGCACCTCCTCCATGATGGCGCGCGCCGTGTCGGGGCTTTCCGTGGCGTCGATGACGATGAGCGAGGTCGCGCCCTCCACCACGGTCATGCTGCTGTGCGCGCGGCCCGCGAAGTGATGGATGCGATCGCCCACCTGGGTGTGGGCGGGCGCGAACGCGCGGTCGGCGTAGGCGGCGAGCTCGCGCTCGGCCGCGGTGGGCTGCGCGCTCAGGAAATCTGATGTCTTCATGCGTCCTCCTTGGTCTTGGGGTCGAGCACGTAGCGCTCGAGGAAGGTGGCGATGCCGTCATGGTCGCAGTCGTCGGTGACGTAGTCGGCGGCTGCGGCGGTCTTCTCGCTGGCGTTGCCCATCGCGACGCCGGTGCCGGCGTTGAGCACCATGTCGTAGTCGTTGTCGGCGTCACCGAACACCAGCAGGTCGTCCATGGTCCATCCATGGAGCTCCATGAGCTTCGTGAGGCCGAAGGTCTTGGAGATGCGGGGATCCATGTACTCGTAGAGGCGCGCCGAGGTGATCAGCGAGGCCGAGCGATAGGCGTCGCTCGAGAAGGTCGCGGCGCGCGCCACCACCGCGTCCATGTCCTCGGGCGCGCAGGCGAGCATGAGCTTGGGGCGCGGCTCCTGCAAGAACTCGTCGAAGTCCACGATCTCGTACGGCAGGCCATCAACCACCGAGAGACGCTGCACCCGCGCGTCGTCCGCAGGCGCGTAGAGCACGCCGTGATACGGGATCACGAAGCTCACGGGCATGTCGGTGAAGTGCGCCATGATCTCTTTGATGGCCTCGCCGGGCAGCGGGTGGTTGAGCTCGAAGACGTCGCGCGTGCGGTCGCGCAGCTCCGCGCCGCCCGACCCGACGATGGCGTCGATGCAGTCCTCGAGGCCCCACGTGGGCAGGACCTTCTCGACGCCCACCACGTCGCGCCCGGTGCACAGCCCCACCAAGATCCCCTGGGCGCGGGCGCGCTTGAGCGCCTCGACCGTACGGGGCGACGCCGTGTGCTCGCTGGTGAGCAGCGTGCCGTCGACGTCGCACATGATGGCCCTTACCTGATCCACGCCCATGGCGCCTCCCATTCCCTCATCCCCACACGCAGCCGCCCGCGGCGAGGTGCCGCGGGCGGGCAGATGCGCGCGCCGCGTGCGCGCGACGTCTCGTTATGCCAGGTCCGCCCCGTTGGACGCGATGACCTTCTGATACCAGTAGAAGCTGTCCTTGCGGCTGCGCGCGAGCGTGCCGGACCCGTCGTTGTGCTTGTCGACGTAGATGAAGCCGTAGCGCTTCTTCATCTCACCCGTGCCGGCCGAGACCAGATCGATCGGCCCCCACATGGTGTAGCCCCGCACGTCCACGCCGTCGTCGATCGCCTCGGCCATCTGCTCGATGTGAGCGCGCAGGTAATCGATGCGGTACGGGTCGTGGATGGAGCCATCCTCCTCCACGGTGTCGATGGCGCCCAGGCCGTTCTCGACCACCATGAGCGGGATCTGGTAGCGATCGTAGAGCTCGTTGAGCAACCAGCGCAGCCCCTTGGGGTCGATCGCCCAGCCCCAGTCGCTCATCGGGACGTAGGGGTTCACGGCGTCGTCGTAGAACACGTTGCCCGGCGCGATGGGGACGCTCGGGTCCGTCGCCACGGTCGAGCTCTTGTAGTAGCTGAACGAGTAGAAGTCCACCGTGCCCGCGGCCAGGATCTCCGCGTCGCCCGGCTCCTGCTCGATCGAGATGCCGTTCTCGCGCCAGAACCGCGGCGCCCACGCGGGGTAGGCCCCGCGCACGTGCACGTCGCCGCAGTAGTAGGTCGCCATGCGCGCCGTGTCCTGCGACAGCAGCATGTCCTCGGGACGGCAGCTGTACGGATAGACGGCGCGGCTCGCGATCATGCAGCCCACCTGGTTCTCGGGGTCGATCCGGTGCGCCTCCTGCACCGCGAGCGCGCTCGCCACGAACTGATGGTGGAGCGCCTGGTAGCGGCGGGATATGTCATCCCATGCGAACGGCGTGCTGTAGACGAGGGCGAAGTCGTCGGACGGCAGGATGCCGCCGCCGTAGACGTTGCCGAACTGGGAGCACAGGCAGTTGATCTCGTTGAAGGTGATCCAATACTTCACGAGACCCTTGAACTCGGTGAAGCAGGTCCGCACATAGCGGAGGAACAGATCGATGAGCTCGCGGTTCGCCCATCCGCCGTAGTTCTTGGCCAGCGCGTAGGGCAGCTCGTAGTGGCTCAGGGTCACGAGCGGCTGGATGCCGTGCGCGCGGCACTCCTCGAACAGGGAGCGATAGAAGTCGATGCCCGCCTGGTTGGGCTCGGCCTCGTCCCCGTTGGGGTAGATGCGGCCCCAGTTGATGGACGTGCGGAAGCAGGTGAAGCCCATCTCGCCAAACAGCGCGATGTCCTCCTTGTAGCGATGGTAGAAGTCGATGGCCTCATGCGAGGGGTAGTACTCCCCCTCATGGACCGACGCGGTGATGACACGGGGCGTGTCCACGGTGCCGCCCTTGATCATGTCCGGCACCGAGAGGCCCTTGCCATCCTCAAGATAGGCTCCCTCAGCCTGATTGGCGGCGATGGCGCCACCCCAGAGGAAACCCTCGGGGAACCGTGCTCCCATATCCAGCTCCTTTCTCCATGCGCTTGCGCGCGGTGCCGCGCCCCGCCGGAGCGCGCGCACGTTGACGTTTGCTCGAAACGAGCGGTTCACGCGACGGGATGCCACCCGTCGCGGCAACTCTTAGAACACCGCGAGGCCCACGGCGAGCACCACCGGCAGGGTCACCAGGGAGAGCAGCGTGGACGAGGACACGAGGCCCGCGCCGAAGCGGTAGTCGCCGCCGAACTTCTGGGGCAGGATCGCCGAGACGGTGCCGCACGGCGCCGAGTTGGCGATCAGCACGGTCAGCTTGACGGGCACGCTCAGGGGCAGCACCGCGAGCACCACGATGCACAGCGCCGGGACCACCACGAGACGCAGGGCGTTGGCGAGGTAGAGGTTGGCGTCGCGCACCAGGCTGCGGATATCGGTCTGGGCGAGATAGGATCCCAGGATGAGCATCGCGATGCCGGTGTTGAGGTCCGCCATGTCACCCACCGCGACCTCGAACACCCCCGAGAGGCTCACCGAGCACAGGAACAGCGCCACACCCACCGCGACGGCGATGATCGAGGGGTTCGTGATGATGCGCTTGACGGAGATCATCGAGCGGTCCTGGGTGGTGAGCCACACGCCGTAGGTCCAGATGAAGGGGATCTGGGCGGCGATGCAGGCCGAGATGTAGAACACGTATTCCTCACCCACCACGTTCTGCACGAGCGGGATGCCGAGGAACCCCATATTCGAAACCAGGATGCCCAGCTGGGCGATGCGCCGTCGATCGCGATAGACCGCCCACGCGACCACGGCGCTCGCCGCCGTGAACAGCGCCGAGAGCGCGAAGCACCAGATGCCGCCGATCAGGCGCGCAGTCGTGAACGTCGTGGCCAGCGAATTGATCACCACGGCCGGCGTCGACACGTACAGCGCGATGTTCGCGAGCTTGGAAATGCTGTGGTTATCGAGCAGCTTGAGCTCGAATAGCACGATGCCGATCGCCATCATGCAAAACATAGCGATCGTCTGCGTGATCATAATGCCGACGGCACCATCTGACATCACGTATCATCCCTGCCTCGTCCACAACCAACCCATGCTGCATCCGCCGTCCGCGGCGGGACCGCCCGAGCGGCCCCGCCGCATCACGCGGTCTACGCCGGCAGCTCGACGTCCTCGCCGTTCGTGGCGATGATCTTTTGATAGTAGCCGAACGAGTCCTTCTTGCGGCGCTCCATGGTCCCGTTGCCCTCGTTGTCCCGGTCAACGTAGATGAACCCGTAGCGCTTCTTCATCTCGCCCGTGCCGGCGGACACGATGTCGATGGGGCCCCACCAGGTGTAGCCCATGATCTCGCAGCCGTCGTCGATGGCGTCCGCGATCGCGAGCACGTGCTCGCGCAGGTACTCCATGCGCTCGACGTCGTGGATGGAGCCGTCCTCCTCCACGGTGTCTGCCATGCCGAGGCCGTTCTCCACGATGAAAAGCGGCTTCTGGTAGCGATCCCAGAGCTCGTTGCAGGTGTAGCGCAACCCGAGCGGGTCGATGGCCCAGCCCCACGAGCTCGCCTTGAGGTAGGGGTTGTCATGCCCGAAGCCGCCGCCGGTGGAGAACACGAGCGGGTCGCCGACGGAGTAGGCGTTGGTGCGGTAGTAGCTGAAGCCCAGGTAGTCGTTCGTGTACGTGCTGATGAGCTCCAGATCGCCCGGCTCGATGTCGAGCGTGACGTCCGCGTCGCGGAGCATCTTCCAGAAGTACCCCGGGTACGAGCCGCGCAGCATCACGTCGCCGAAGAGCAGCGAGCGGCGACGGATCTGGTAGGTGCCCATCACGTCCTCGGGCTTGCAGGTGCCGGGATACACGTTGGAGAGCGAGAGCATGATGCCGATCTGGTTGTCGGGCATAAGCTCGCGCGCGAGCTGCACCGTGCGGGCGTTCGCCACGAAGATGTGGTGCATGGCCTGGTAGATCTGAGGCTCCCAGTTCTCACCCATCCCGCGCGTGTCGATGCCGGCCGCGAGGTAGGGGGCCTTCATGATGTTGTTGATCTCGTTGAACGTGAGCCAGTACTTCACCTTGTCGCCGTACTCCGTGAAGCAGGTGCGCGCGAAGCGCTCCCAGAGCTCGACGAGACGCCGATCCATCCACGCGTTGTACTTCTTGGTGAGGGCGATCGGACTCTCGTAGTGGCTCATCGTGACGAGCGGCTCGATGCCATGAGCGTGAAGCTCGTCGAACAAGTCGTGATAGAACTTGACGCCCGCGGGGTTGGGCTCGGTCTCCTCCCCCGTGGGATAGAGGCGCGACCAGTTGATCGAGGTGCGGAAGACCTTGAAGCCCATCTCGGCGAAGAGCGCGATGTCCTCCTTATAGCGGTGATAGAAGTCGATCGCGACGTGGCTCGGATAATACTTCTCGGGGTCGATCTCGAGGTCGTAGTCGATGTAGCGCAGGGGCCCGCAGGTCGTCACATCCGCGCAATCGACGCCCTTGCCATCCTCAAGATAGGCTCCCTCAGCCTGATTGGCGGCGATGGCGCCACCCCAGAGGAACCCTTCGGGAAATCGTGCCATGATCCATCCTTTCTCGGCGAGCCGTCGCCCGCCTTCGTCGATGCTCGCCCTCCGCGCCCTCTGCGGCCCGGAGGCCTCCTCGCGCCGCGCGCCCGGCATCGCCCGCATCATGCCCCTGACACGAACGAAGGCTGCGGGCTCGCGCATGCCCGCAGCCTTCAGAGCGCGCATGGCGCGAGGCAGCTCTATCAGCTATGAGACGCGCACAAGCTTAGGCCGTCTTCTTGCCCTTCTCGGCCCACGCCTTCTCATCCCAGAAGAACCAGGTGAGCAGGAAGCCGATGGCGGCGCCGACAGCCATGGCGACGGCGGCGGCGATAACCGGCTCGAGGCCATAGACGCCGTTGGGGTCGATGTAGCGCGCAAGCGCCATGATGCCCGAGTAACCGGAGACGAAGACCTTGCCGCCCAGGCCGATGGCGATGACGCCCGAGATGGCGCCCGCGATGCAGCTGAAGACGAACGGCTTCATACGGGGCAGGCTGACGCCGTAGATGGCCGGCTCGGTGGTGCCGAAGAAGCCGGTGATGACGGCGGGCAGGGCGATGGCCTTGGTCTTGGGGTCCTTGCTCTTCAGGTAGATGGCGAGCACGACCGCGATCTGGCACATCTCGCAGGCGACCTTGCCGACCATGGCCATGTCGTAGCCGTTGGTGGCGATGTTGGCCAGGTTAATCGGCACAACAGCCCAGTGCAGACCGAAGATGACGAGCACCTGCCAGAAACCGCCGATGACGGCGCCGGCAATGAGCGGGCCGACCGAGGGCAGGTCGAACAGCGTGTTGATGATCAGCAGGATGACGTTGGTGAGCAGGCTCGCGATCGGGCCGATGACCAGGTAGGTAAGGATGACGCCGATGACGCAGGTGAGCATCGGGGTGAGGAAGAAGTTCACCGCGGCGGGCAGCGTGTTCTTGAAGCCCTTCTCGATCTTCGCCACAACGAACATCGAGAGAATGATGGGCACGACCGAGCTCGTGTAGCCAGAGGCCGGCATGATGATGGGGATGCCGAAGAAGGTGAGGTAGTAGCTCATCTCAAACGACGTGCCGGTGAACACCGTGCCCAGAACCTCACCCGAGGTGGAGTTGACCATCGTGGGGTAGGTGAGCGCGGCACCCATGGCCATGCCGATGAAGGGGTTCGCGCCGAACTTCTTCGCCGAGGTGTAGCCCAGGATGATCGGCAGGAAGTAGAAGAAGCCGTCAGCGAACGAGTTGAGCAGGATGTAGGAGCCGTCGCTCGTCGACATCCAGCCGAGGAAGGCGAACAGCGACAGGAAGCCCTTGACCATGCCGGCCGCGGCGAGCGGGCCGAGGATGGGCTGAAGGATGTTGGAGATGAGGTCCATGATGATGCCGGAGAGGTTCTTCGGACCGGCCTCCTCACCACCCTCGATGGGGTTGCCGTCATCATCCACCAGGCCGCCGGCCTGCAGGTGGCCGATCGAGAGCACCGCGTCATAGACCTGATCGACATGCGGGCCGATGACGACCTGGTACTGGCCGCCGGACTTGATGATCTGCAGAACGCCGTCGGTCTGCTCGAGCACCTCGTCGTTCGCCTGGCTCTCATCCTTGAGCTTGAAGCGCAGGCGGGTGACGCAATGCGCCACGCTGTTGATGTTGTCCTTGCCGCCCACATTCTGGATGATGATGCGTGCAAGGCCGTCGTACTTACTTGCCATTGGATATCCTCCTTTGCTCATACGACGTAACCATATGTTTCAGCTGCCATCGCCGCGCGTTGCTCAGGCAGCATTGAAACCCAAAGACGTTCTCAGACGCCCGTCCGAGAGGTGAAGCGGATGAGGTGCATCATGAGGTACAGAAGCTCCTCGTTGGAGAGCCGCCAGCGCTTCTTGCGCCTGAAGTAGCGCGCGACCGCCTGAGCGGCGTCGTACGCCTCGGAGAAGTCCTTGCGCACCTGGTCGAGGAGCGAGTCATCCTGCTGCTCGACCTCGGCGCCCTGCTGCAGGCGCTTCACCAGATAGCGTAGGTGCGACACGAAGCGGACGTAGCTTCTAGACTGGCGGTCAAACGAGGTCTTGAAGCGCTTCTCAAGCAGCTCGATGACCCCGTTGATGACCTCGATGCTCTCCATGACCGCGCGCATGCTGCTCGAGAAGCCGCCGCCGTCGGTCTCGGCGTTGACCACGTGCAGCGCGATGGAGCACGCCTCGGCGTCCGGCAGCGTGATGCCGGTCTGCGCGAGCATGATCTGAAGCCCTTGCAGACCCAGCGCGTACTCACGCGGATAGACGTACGGGATCTCGCTCGCAAGCGGGTTCTCGATGACGATGCCCTTTGCGAAGCGATCCGCCGCGAACTGCAGGTGGTCGGCGAGCGTGAGGTAGAGGTTGGGGTTGAGCTCGCAGTCGAGCTCCTGCTTGGCCGCGCTCACGATGTCGATGGCGACGCCGAGCATCTCCTGGGAGATCGAGGAGATGGTCTCGAGGAGCTCGTCATCCACATGGCGGAAGACGCGCTGGATGCGCGACATGTCTTCGAGTTCATACGGCATCGAGTGAAACCCGATACCCGTACCGAACACGACCAGATCATTGCCCTGCTCATCTTGGGCGAGCGCGGCGTTGTTGTTGATCTGCTTGACGATGCGCATAACCGATAGACTCCTCCATCTGTGCTCGCGATACCGCAGCGCCTCATAGGCCTGCCTCTATCGCACATGATGCCTCGGAGGGAGTGACACTGTGCGCGTTTCGTATTGTACCGGTTTCGTGGTCGACTTGTGTAGAAAAAGACGCGAATGCCACCCACCGACTCAATCCACCCGCTGACCCCCCTCGCGACACCATCCATCCCGCCGTGTGCATTCGCATGCACGACGGATCTGCCGCCCTTACGCGACGCGCGAGGCGCACCCCCAGCCTCGCCTGCCCCACACAGAGCGCGGCCGCACCCGTGCTACACGGATGCGGCCGCGTCAAGACGTCTGCGCGCGAGCGCGCGGTCAGTCCTCTTGGATCAGCCCTCTTCGATCAGCCCGAGGTGCACGAAGGCGTTCCACATGCCGTCGTCATCGACGTCGGTGGTCACCCAGTCGGCAGCCGCCTTGGCCTCTTCGCCGCCCGAGCCCATGCACACGCTCTGCGCGCAGCATTCGAACATGGGGATATCGATCTTGGCGTCACCCACGGCGATGGTGTCGGCCATGTCGGCGCCCAGGTGCTCGACGAGCACGCGCACGGCATGGGCCTTGTCGATGCCCTTGACGCCGAGATCGCCGAAGAGCGCATGCTCGCCCTTGCCGCCCCAGGTGTTTGCCACCAGGTCCGGGAACTCCTCGATGGAGTCGAGGTGATCCTGATAGCTTGAGAGGATGAAGCTCACCTTGTTGAGATCGTCGCGGTAGAGCTCGCCGCCGTAGATCAGCGAGTCGACGAAGCCACTGGCCGCGTTCGCCGCTTCCTCCTCGGTCGCGCCCTTGCCCTTGGCGTACTGGACCATCACGGAGCGCGACGCCTCGCGGAAATGCTCGCTCGCGAAGAGGCCGTTGTTGGACTCAAGATAGAACTCGAGCCCGCGCTCATGGAGCCAGTCGACGATGTGGCGGCACTGCTCGGCGGTGATGAGCTGGTGCATGACGACCTCGTCGTCGCTCTCCACGTAGCAACCGTTCCCACCGATCATGCCATCGAAGCCGATCTCGGTGATCTCGGGCGGGTTCTCGGCCTTGCTGCGACCGGTGCACATGTAGACGCGGTGGCCGTTGGCACGCGCGAGCTTGATCGCGCGTTTGGCCGACTCGGGAACGTTGTTCTCGTAGTCGGTGATCGTGCCGTCCACATCGAGGAAGATGATCTTCGCCATACCTGCTCCCTGCGCTCAGACTCCTGTGCCACCCTGGAGTTGCCTATCGAAAGGTGCCTTGCGGCCAAGCACCACTATATCGGATTCCCATGTGGCGAGCGCCGTCCGTCAGGCGTAGACGAAGAGCTCCGCGCGCAGAAGCGTGGGGTCGTCGCACCTGACGACCGTCGCCTCATCGCCGTTGAGGCGACGGTCGCGCCGCCATGCGCCATTGACGGCCTCGCCGTCCTCCAGCGCCAGGATGTCGAGCAGCGGGTTTTCCGGATCGTTGGACGCGAACGTCACCATGCAACCCATGGCGACGATGTAGATCGAGCCGTCCTCGGCCCGCGCCGCCATGCACGCGCCCGGCGCCTCGCTGCCAAAGCGCACGACCAGCTTGCAGGCTCCCAGCACAAGCTCGTTCTCGTCCGGGCGCTCGGACGTTGCCGCCACCAGCGTGGCGCGCTGGCGCGCCTCAGGGATGAGGGAGAGCAGCTGCGCGATCGCGCGCGTCGTTGTGCCATATACCTCGGGGTCCTGCGGCACGCGCAAAAACGGATCGCTGGCGTCGGCGCCGAAGAGCACGCCTGCGCTCGCATCGAAGGGCTTGCCCATATCCTCGTAGGCAAACGGCGCGTAGCATACGGCATGGTGGTGGCCCACGGCCCAGATCTCTCGTGGAGCCGCATACACCTGCGTCGCCGTCTCGGGAATGTACAGCGGGTTACCTGGCCTGCGGTACTCGTCGCACACGTCGCAGAAGTACGGCACGTAGATGTCGGGGCACATAACCTCGATGGTTGGCGCGGCAAAGCGCCAGATGCCCATCACGCGCGCGACCGGTCCACCCGTGGGGAACCTTCCGGGTTTATGTCCCTTGTCAAGCCAGCAGTTCGCCACCATGGGCAGCGGGTAGGCATCCTTGCCGGCCGCGGCAACCTGCTCGACATAGCTCGCCATGTGGTAGGTGGTGAACACCTCCTCGGCAACCGGGCCGAAGACCTCGCTCCAGGTTCCGGCCTGCGCGCCAACCTCGAGCGCGGCGGCGATATCGGGCGCCACGAGCTCCGGAGCGGCCTTGAGATACTCGATCAAGCCGTCGGGAACCCGCTCGGCAAACGCGATGTCGGCCGCGGCCGAGTGCTCGCGCGCCGCGCCCTGCTCGCCGCACTCGTTCTCCACCTGGACGGTGATGACGGTCTGATACTGCCCGTCGACCTCAGCGAGGTGCCGCATCAACCGCGCGAAGGCACGGGCGTCGGCGGCGCGCGTCTGCTCGCCGAAAAGCGAGAGCGCGCTATAGCTCATGCCGTGGAAGTCCTCCAGGATGCAGCGGTTCTGACCCGGCTTCATCTGGGCGCGCGGGAAGCGCGCAAGGTCGCGCTTGACCCACGCGGGCGCGTACATGCACTGGGCGTTCTTCCACCCACCGAACCACAGCAGGCCCAGGCGCAGGCCACGCTCGCGCGCGAGCATGATCATCTCGTCCATCGTGGTGAAATCGAACAGGCCCTCCTCAGGCTCGATAAGCTCCCAGGTTACCGGGGCGAGGACGCTGTTCATGCCGGCCGCTACGGCCTTATCAAGGCACGCGGCAAAGACAGTCGGCGAGGACGAGGATGAGTTGTGGACCTCACCTGCGAGCATCACGAACGGCGCGCCGTCAACGTAGAGCAGCGTGTCGTCGCCGCATCGCTCGAAATGCGGCATGGTGCGATCCACCCCATCAGCCATGTCTTGATCTCCTCTCTCGCCGGGTGCGGCTAGGCCACCAGCTCACATGGCACCGTCTGAACATCGGCGCTGTTGCGCCCCACCATGATGTCGAACACCCCCGGCTCCGACCCGAAGGTCATGTCGCGGCGCCAGAAGCGCAGCATGGGCTCCGTCACCTCGAAGGTCACGGTCTTGGTCTCACCCGGCTCAAGCGCCACGCGCTCGAAGGCCTTGAGCTCGCTCACCGGGCGCACGACGCTCGCCACCCGGTCCCGAATGTAGAGCTGAACGGTCTCGACGCCCGCCACCGGGGAGATGTTCGTCACATCGATTGAGACCGTGATGCTCTCCTGAGCACCCATGGTGGCGGCGCTCAAGACCGGCTCACCGTAGCGACAGGCGTGGTAGGACAACCCGTAGCCAAACGGATACCGCGGCGCCGTGGGGCAATCGACATAGCGGGAGGTGAAGCGGTTGGTGTGGGTGGACGTTGCCTCGGGGCGCCCCGTGTTGAAGGCGTTGTAGTAGATGGGCTCCTGGCCCGTGGCGTACGGGAAGCTCATGGTGATGCGGCCCGACGGGTTCACGCGGCCGAAGATGATGTCGGCGAGCGCATGCGCGCCCTCGGTGCCGGGGAACCAGGACTCGATGAGGGCGTCCACCTCGGCGGCGACATCGGTCAGCTCCGGCGCACGACCGGACATCACGACCGCGATCACCTTCTTGCCGAGGGCGCACACGTCGGCGACCAGCTTGCGCTGGATCTCCGGCAGGCGCAGGTCGGTCTTGGAGCCGCCCTCGCCGCTTTGCAGGGGATGCTCGCCCACGGCCAAGATGACCACGTCGGCGGCCTGCGCCGCCGCAAGGGCCTCATCGTGCATCCGCTTGAAGCGTGCCTCGTCTTCAGCGGCGTCCGCGGCGCCCCCGTGGCCAAAGAATCCCAGCCCGCTCTCATCTTCAAGCAGCGGTGCGCCCGGAGCGACCGTCAGACGCTCCCCCACGACCTCGCGCAGCGCATCGGCCAGCGTGACCACCGCGCCCTCATCGCCATGGACCGCCCACAGGCCCATCAGGGCACGGCTCTCGGCATACGGGCCGATCAGCGCGATGCGCTCGGCGCCTGCGGGGTCGAGCGGCAGCACGGCGTCCTTGTTCTCGAGCAGCACCAGCGATTCGTCGGCGAGCTGGCGCGCCAGCGCGCGGTTCTCCGCGGTCAGGCACACCGACGCCTCACGCTCCTCGCTCACGCCGCGGAACGGGTCCTCGAAAAGACCCATCTCGTTCTTGAGCCTGAGCACGCGCAGGCACGCCCGGTCGACGAGCGCCTCGTCGACCGCTCCCGTGCGCACGAGCTCGGGCAGGTTGTTGGCGTAGCAGGCCGTCTTCATGTCGATATCCACACCGGCCTCGATCGCCAGCCGCGCCGCCTCCGCCTGGTCGGCGGCCACGCCATGGGCGATAAGCTCGTTGATGGCGGCGTAGTCGGTCACGATCACGCCATCGAAGCCCCACTCGCCGCGAAGCACGTCGTTCAACAGCCAGGTATTCGCCGTTGAGGGAACCTCGTCGATGATGTTGAACGAGGGCATGACCAGCCGGCACCCCGCATCGACCGCGGCCCGATAGGGTGGCAGATATGCCTCGCGCAGCATGCGCTCGCTCATGTCGACCGTGTTGTACTCGCGCCCCGCCTCAACGGCACCGTACCCGGCGAAGTGCTTCATGCACGAGGCGATGCCCTCGCGCGCAAGATCGCCCGAGCCCTGGAAGCCCGTGACCATGGCCTGCGCGTAGCAGCTCTGCAGGTACGGGTCTTCGCCGGTCGACTCGAGACAGCGGCCCCAACGCGCATCGCGCACGAGGTCGAGCATCGGCGCATACGTCACGTGCACGCCGATCGCGCGCGCCTCGCGCGCGGCCACCTCATAGCACCGGCGCACGAGCTCGGGATCCCACGATGCGGCAAACCCCAGCGGGATGGGGAAGATGGTCTTGCAACCGTAGATGATGTCCGCCATGAACAGCAGGGGAATCTTGTGACGGCTCTTGGCGAGGTACGCCTCTTGGATGGCGCGCACCTCCGCGGCGCCCGTCACGTTGAGCACCGAGCCGGCGAGCCCCACCATCGCGGGGTCGATGCCGAGCTTCTCCTGCGGGCCGACGGCAAGCGCCTCGTTGTCGTTGAAGAAATCACCCGACAGCTGAACGAGCTGGCCCACCTTCTCCTCTAGGGTGAGCGAGTCGAGGAGCTCTTGGAGCTTCTCCTCCGTCATGCCGACCTCCTAACCTATCGAGAACGCTTTGATGTCGCACGAGCCGCTGCCCGCTATGACCATCCGTATGCCATATACGCCTTCGGGCAGGGCGACGCTTCCTGTGTGCTCAGCCCACACGTTGCCGGTCGGCTGTTCGACGGTGACGGTCCCCACCGGCCTCACCGCGCCGTCGGGGGATACCGCCTGCACCTCCACCGAGCCCGCCAAGGTCCCGCGCAGCGTCACCGAGCAGGTGCGCTCGCGCCCGGTGCAGGCGAAGTACTTGAACGTCAGCTCAGCACCGGGCTGCATGTTCTTGGCGAGCATGCAGCCGTCGTCCCGTCCGCCCTCTTGCATCAAGTACGGGTCGCTCGAACGGCGCTGCACGCGCGACGACAGGTGCACGACGCCCTCAGGCCCGCGGATGCCGCAGGCGATATGCGCTGGATAGGTCCTCCCCGTGGGCAGCGGTCCCTCGTTCAGCCCGCAGCTCGTGATCTCCACCTGTGGAATGGACCCGTCGGGCAGAATCTCGATCTTTTCCGCGCATGCCTGACGCGAGTACTGTCGCTCGTGCGTATGCCGGTGATAGAAGATGTACCACTGCCCGGCGACCTCGACCATGCCGCCATGCGTGTTCGCCTCGTAGGCGACCGGCTCGGTGTTTCCCTGATATCCGATGTCGGAGATGGAGACGATGGTGCCACCGAAGGTGAACGGCCCATCCGCCGCGGCGCCCACGGCATAGCACAGCTCGTGGCCGAGCTCGCTCGACCACACGAAGTAGTAGGCATCGCCCACGCGGCGCATGCTCGACGCCTCGAAGAACGCATGCCCCTCAAACGGCGTGCCCTTGGCCTCAACCTGACCGGGCACGATCTTTCTCGGCTCGCCCACCGTGGTCATCATGTCGTCGGCAAGCCGCACCACGAAGGCCCCCGAGGCCGCAACCGCCTCTTCGCCCGCCGTCTTAGATGGGTCGAAACCGTAGTAGAGCCACCTGCCCGTGTCATCGACGAGGATCGCCGGGTCGAACGCCATCCCTGCCGAGGGCACGCGCTCCGTGCCGAACATCACCGGCCCCAGCGGTTTGAAGGGTCCCGCCGGATGGTCCGATACCGCCACGCTGATCTCGTCAAAGCCGATGCAGTAGTAGAGATAGTAGCGACCGTCGGGACCCTGCGCCGCGTCGGGGGCGGCCAGGCTCTCACGCGGGCCGAGCGCCCGATAGTGGTCGGCCTTCTTGAGGCTCGTGCCTTCGCAGCGCCACTGCGACAGATCGTCAACCGGCGCCGACCATACCACATAGTCCTCGAGGCAATAGGCATCGCCGTTTTGGCGATCGTGCGAGCCGTAGACGTAGAGCCGGTCGCCGAAGACGTGCGGCTCTCCATCGGGCACATATTCCCAAAACGGCATATAGGGGTTATACGCTATGGAGCTCTGGGCCATGATCCCTCCTCGCTCATACGTACGCGGTCATGCTCAAGCTGAAGCGCGCGGCAACCATGAGATGAGGGACGACGCCGCGCGCTTCGAGCGCCGTCCCTCAGCCTGCTCAAGGCAGATATGCCGCCTGATACGAGTGCGGGCTACGCGCCAGCCCCCGCAGTCTCAGCCTCGGCAGCCTCGCGTTCCTGCTTCAGGGCCATATTGTCCGCCATGCGCACGAACGGGAAGAAGAAGAGGAACGACACCACGAAGCCGACCAACGCGATGATCAGGAACCCGACGCCGCCCATGAGGAACGCGGTGACCGGGTAGGGCATGATCCATGTCATGGAGACCGCCACGTTGAGCGTCTGAACGAGCCCGAGCTGAAGCAAGAGGATGGTGACGCCGCCGACCAGCGCCTTGATGAGAATCATCGGGATGGCGAATACCGGGTTGAGCACGACCGGGATACCGAACATCATGGGCTCGGTGATGTTGAAGATCGCCGGGATGAGGGCCAGGCGCGAGGTCGCCTTGTAGCGCGCGGACTTCGAGGTGAGCAGCGCGATGGCGAGCGGCAGGCCCTCGGCGGCAAAGCCCGTGCTGAGGATGTTGTACAGAACCTGCCACTCAAGATAGGGCAGCGGATTGCCGGCGACGAAGGCCTCAAGGTTGGCGGCGGTGCACGCGGTGGCCACGATGTTGTAGATGTTGACGACAGCAGACGGATGGATGCCGAAGAACCAGAAGGTCATCGCAAGGATCTGGACGACGATGGGGGCCCAGAGCTGCGTGCCGATGTTGGTGATGGGCATGCCGACAAGGGTGGTGACCATATCGAAGACGTTGCCCCACGGCGTAAAGCTGAAGCCCCACTTGATGAGGAACGTGCCGGTGAAGATGATGATGGCCGCAAACGTAGGGGACAGCGAGTCGGAAACCATCGGCGGCACCGTGTCGGGGAGCTTGAAGGCGACGTGCTTCATCAGGAACGAGAGGATGGCCGGAACAGCCAAGCCGATGATGATGGCCATGAAGATGCCGTTGGAACCCATGTAGGTTGGATCCAAAAGACTCGACGTCGCACCGTCGACCTCGGCGCTCGTGAGCGGAATCAGGCCCAAGAACACTCCCATGCAGAAGATAGCGCTGGTCAGGCCGTTAAGACCCAGCATCGTGCCGAAGCGGTACCCGATGCCGACCGTGATGTAGATGCCGAGCATCGACATCGTGACGGACATGAGCGCCATACCGTAGGCGTAGGCGCCGCTCGACATCAGGAAGTCTTCAAAACCGGGGATCGGCAGGTTGACGACGATGGCGATCAGCGCGATACCCAG
This sequence comes from uncultured Coriobacteriaceae bacterium, assembly GCA_964558955.1. GTDB lineage: Bacteria > Actinomycetota > Coriobacteriia > Coriobacteriales > Coriobacteriaceae > Coprousia. The sequence goes on along the minus strand of CAZLGF010000001.1, from coordinate 29,756 downwards.
CGAGACCGGCATGGTTGCCATCATACCGCCGGAAATCGCTTGGATGCCGCGGTTGCCACTCAGCTTGGTCGCAATGGGGCCAAGCCACCTATCCATGATGGTTTGAATGGAATCGACTACTGACATGTGCTCATTCCCCCTTCGAGACGGAATGCGGTGTGTCCGCGTGCTGGATCTTTCGGTAGAGCGCGATGAAGGTGTCGGCCAAGATTCGGAAGCCCTCAGCACTCATAAGCTGGTCCTCAGCATGGAGCAAGATGATGCGGAACGGCAGCTGCTCACCGTTCGCCTCGCGCTGCAAGAGCGCAAGATGCGCGCTGTGGCCCTCGTTAAACGATTTATCGCCCTCGGCGATGCTTGCCTGAGCGCCCTCGAAATCGCCCTGCTCGGCCTTTGAGATGGCCTCCAAGAAGCAACTTCGGGCATTGCCCACCAGCGCAACGATCTGGAAGCAGGCATGCTCGAGCTCCTCAAGAGCCTGCTCGTGCGCGTCGGCCATCTTAATCACCCATGAGCTCTCGGGCCTGTCGCAAAACCGCCTCGCCGTTCATGGCGCCATAGTCTGCCATGTCGATCGACCCGACCGGGCAGTTGACGAGGCCCTTTACCTTAGCGAGCTGAAAGCGAACCTGCGGACCCAGCAAGATGACATCGGCATTGGCGTACTGCTCCGCCTCGCTCACCGGGTGGGCCTCGACGCTGCACTCATAGCCGTCTCGTGCGGCAGCATCACGCATGCGCTTGACCAGCATGCTGGTCGACGCCCCTGCCGCGCACATCAATACGATATGACGCATGATTCTGTCTCCTTCCGCAATAAACCGATTGCGTCCGTATCTGTAACGTGCGAGCCGCTTGCACCGGTATCAAACGGCCGCACCGATTACCAAAGAACACTCAGTCGGCACCTAAAAAGACGCGCTCGAGCACCTCAAAGCGCTGATCTTCAAGAAGGCACCTGATGGCCTGCTCGTTGAACATCAGATTCGAGAACTTGTCGTAGAAACTTGTGAGGTCATCGTCGGGTTCGCGGGCTATGCACAGCAGGAAGACGGCCTGCACCTCGTGTCCGTTCCATTCGACGGGGTCGTCGAGGAGCCCGACCGCTACGAACGAGACGTCAGACACGGGAGCATACGGATGCGGCAGCGCGACCAACCCGCCAAAGGCGGTAGGCGCTGCACGCTCGCGCAGCTGCACCTGCTCGGTAAAGGTGTCGTCCACCAAGCCGGTTGCGCAGACGGCATCGCACAGGAAGGAGAGCACGTCCTCACGCGCGGCAAACCGCAGATGCGTGAAGAAGAGTCGTGAATCGAAATAGCGCTCGACGCCTTCCGCGTGTCGCGACGTGTCGTTGTGGAGTACGCTGCGAATGGCTAGGATGTCGTCATCGTTCAAGAAGTAGCCGACTTCGCGCACCGGAACCGGCAGGCTCTGGTTGAGGGGCACGGTGGTGAATACGTAGTCGATGCGGGACAGGTCGACTTGATCGATATGATGCACATCGCACGAGGTGATCGTTTCGATATAGTCGCCAAATTCTTGACGATAGCGGAATCCCAGGAGACTGGCACTCCCCCGTCCCGAGGCGCATACCACCAAAATATTCTTCTTGGGGTGCCCAGTCTTCTGGCGCTCCAGCGAAAGCGCGAACGACAGGGCGAGATAGCTCACCTCGTTATCGGAAAGCTCCGAGCCATAGGTATGCGCCAAGACGCCGGCGGCTTCGAGGGCCATGGCATAGGCAAGCGGATAGCGCGCCTTGATCTCATCCGCCATGGGATTTCGCACTTCCAGACTATAGTTGAGGCGCACCGAAAGCGGCACGATGTGTTGGGCAAGGTTCATGCGCAACTCGAGATCGCCGCGCAAATCGAAGCGGTATGTGCTCCAGACGCGCTCGAGGATGGCGGTAACGACGCTCCACACCTCATCCGAAATGGGAGACGAGCCATCCAGCGTCGGCGCCCCCTCAAGCTGGATGATCTGCTTTCCCGCAAGATGGATCGAGATATAGGCAACCTCTTCTTCGGGCAAATGAATGTCGAACTCGTGCTCAATGCCCTGAGCGATCTTTCGAGCCACCGCGTATTCATCGGACTGCCTGATGGGCTCCAGCTGCTCGGTGGCCATAGGCACGTAACAGCCCTTCTGGATGCGAACGAGCGCGATGCCGATGTGCACCAGAAGATTTTGGTAGGAGAACGAGTTGACGTGGAAGTTGCTCTTCCCGACCACGTCTGACACCAAGGTGTCGAGGCGATCCAGCATAAGGCGAATCTGCATCGTGTCTGAACGAGCAGATGACTCGGGAAGCAGACTGTTGAGCACCGAGAGACCCGTGCCAGCCTGCAGGCTATCGGCATCGAGCTCGCTCACCGCCGCGTTAGCAAGGCAGAGCCGCCGCGCCATCTCAGAACCTGCCACACGGACACCGTACCGGGGACGACGCTGAAGCGTCAGGTTGAACTCGCCCAAGATTCGCTCGACATCCCTGAGCGCCGCGGTAATGCTGTTGGGCGAGACGTAGAGAATCTCCGCGAGTTGCTCACGTGTGATCCAGTCGGTCTGCAGCAGCAGATAGTTGAGCAAAAAGCTCACGCGCTCCTCGCTGTTCTCGGGCAGCGAGGAAGTTCGCGTTTGCCGGGCGCGCGCAAGTAACTCCTCAAACCGCGCGGCATCGGAAACCACCACATAGTAGCCGCTGCCCTGCGCGCCGTTTCGCTCATACGTGATGGCCGCGGCGCCGGCGAGCGCATCGTTGCATGCCGCGATGCGTTTTCGTACCGTGCGCGTTGACACGCCGGCGCGCGCCGCAAGATCCGCGGGCGCGACACCGGCATGTTCCTGCACGTATACGATGAGATCTGAGTCGATCACGCCCCACTCCTTTCCATAACGTATCTTAAAGAGGGGGTTGAAGCCACTCAATGACGAGCTGTTCCGTGCGAGACGGAATCTTGTTGGTAGGAGACTGAGGCGGTTTTATGCGTGACGGGGGCGCCTGAAGCACCAAGCATGTGGAAGGAAGGTCGGCGCTGCGCCCCCCAAAAAGCGCATGAGAATCGCGCAAACCGCAAACGTAAAGGGGCACGGCCCCGCAGAGCCGTGCCCCTTGTAAAAAGGCATAAGGGCGCGCTGAGTGCGTCGCCCGTGTTACCAGGACCTAGTCGAGGCCCTCGGTGCCGTTGGACGCGATGATCTTCTGGTACGCGAAGAAGCTGTCCTTGCGCAGGCGCTCGTAGGTGCCGGTACCGTCGTCATGCTTGTCGACGTAGATGAAGCCGTAGCGCTTGCGCATCTCGCCGGTGCCGGCCGAGACGAGGTCGATCGGTCCCCACCAGGTGTAGGCGATGAGGTCGACGCCGTCATCGACGGCCTCGCGCATGGCGCGCACGTGGCGCTTGAGGTAGTCGATGCGGTAGCTGTCGTGGATGGAGCCGTCCTCCTCCACGGTGTCGTAGGCGCCCATGCCGTTCTCGACCACCATCATGGGGATCTGGTAGCGCGCGTAGATCTGGTTGAGGGCGATGCGCAGGCCCGTCGGGTCGATCTGCCAGCCCCAGTCGGTCGCCTCGAGGTAGGGGTTCTTGCCGCCCATGGCCATGTTGCCCTGCATCTGCTCGACCTCGTGGGTGCCCACGGTGCCGCTCATGTAGTAGGAGAACGTGTAGAAGTCGACCGTGCCCGCGGCGATGTCGTCGAGGTCGCCCGGCTCCATGACCAGCTCGATGTCGTTCTCACGCCAGAAGCGCTTGGCGAAGTACGGGTAGGCACCGCGAACCTGGACGTCCGAGCAGTACCAGTTCATGCGGTTCATCTCGAGATCGGTGGCGAGCACGTCGGCCGGGTCGCAGGTAGCCGGGTACGAGAGGATGAAGCAGTCCATGTTGCCCATCTTGAACTGCGGGTACTTCTCATGCGCGAGGCGCACCACGCGAGCCGAGGCCACGAACTGATGATGGAGCGCCTGGTAGCACTGTTGCGGGGTCACCTTGACCTCGGAGGCAGGGCCCTCGAAGCCACGGATCATCGAGGTCTCGAAGAGCGCGCCGAGCTTGCCCGTGCCGCAGTTGATCTCGTTGAAGGTGAGCCAGTAGCGGACCTTGTCCTTATAGCGCTCGAACACGGTCGCGCAGTACTTCTCGAACAGCGCGACGAGCTCGCGGCTCTCCCAGCCGTTGTACTCCTCGACCAGGGCATAGGGCATCTCATAGTGGGAGAGCGTGACGAGCGGCTCGATGCCGTACTTGGCGAGCTCATCGAAGACGTTGTCGTAAAACGCCAGGCCGGCCTCGTTGGGCTCGTCCTCCATGCCGGTCGGGTAGATGCGGCTCCAGGAGATGGACATGCGGAACATGTTGAAGCCCATCTCGGCGAAGAGCGCGATGTCCTCCTTGTAGTGGTGGTAGAAGTCGATGCCGTCGTGGTTCGGGTAGAACTTGTTGGGATCGATCTCGATCGTGATCTCGCGCGGCTTCTCGACGCTGCCGCCCATGAAGTGGTCGTCAACGCTCGGACCGCGCCCGTCAACGTTCCACGCGCCCTCGAACTGGTTGGCCGCCGTCGCGCCGCCCCAGAAGAAGCCCTTCGGGAAACCCTGTGCCATGCCATGTCCTTTCTCTCCTGCCGGTCTGCACGTGGCAGCCGGATTGACCCACACGTTTCTATGACCGCGCCGAGCAATCGGGACCGGCTGGCGGCGCTTCGCCCTCTCGCCGCGCAACCCTACATGGTCACCGGATCGCCCCGACCCATTGTGACACATGAAGCGCGCTCCAATGGAAAGCCGCTCGGCATATGGGGCGCCGCGGGCTCCGAGCGCGCGCGGCCCTAATTCCTGCGGCTGAAGAGCCGCAGGAGGCGCAGGAACACGTTGATGATGTCGAGGTAGAGCTCGATCGCGAACCACAGGGCGTTGGTGATGGTGGGGGCCGCCACCGACGCGCGGTACACGTCATAGCCGATGAAGCCGCAGAAGACGAGCACGACCGCCAGGTCGATCAGGCTTGACTGCAGGCCGAGGAAGGCGAACACGAGCTGGATCACCACGAGCGCGAGAAGCCCCGTCATGCAGACGCCCTGGATCTTCGCGAAAAGCTGCGGGAACGCGATGCCCGCCAGACCGAAGACGACCATGATCGCCGCCGTGGCGGAAAACGCCATCGAGATGCTCGACAGCGCGTAGTACGACAGGGTGAACGACGTGGTGAACCCGAAGGTCAGGCTGAACAGCGCGTACCCCACGAGCCCGAGCGCGAGGTTCTCATGGGAGCGAGCCGAGCTCATGCAGATGATGCCGATGAAGCTGCCCGCGATCGAGGCCACCGAGAACAGCAGCGGATTGCGATAGACGAACAGCACGAACGCGAGCGTCGAGGTCGCGTGCGAGCAGAGCGCCATGATGGTGAATGAGAGGACGACGAAACCGGTGAGCAGAGCGTTGTAGAGCCTGCGCGAGATGGTCCGCGGCGCAGGGCTCTCCTCCACAACGGGCGATCCGTACTGTTCAAGCTCGTTCATGGGATCCTCCTGGTAAGGGCGCCGTCGCGCGGCGCGTCGGCAAGACAGGCATGTTGTTCTTCTATGGTACCCCGATCAGCGCGCGGCCCCTCCGAGCGCGACGCGCGAGATGCCCGCGGATCACGCGTGAGGCCCGGCACCCTATCGCGCGCGGGCGAGCCAGTCCCTGACGGCCGCGGCCACCGCGGCGGCGTCGTTGATGCTGATGACGGGCGTCCCCGTGCGCACGCGCCCGGCAAGCGCGTCATTGCAGGCAAGGGCCACGGTTCGCTCGTCGATCAGATCGAGCGAGCTCGCGCCGCGCATGCGGTCGACCCCCGAGCGCGCGACCACCACGTTGGGCAGCCCCGCCGCCTTGTACCCCTCGACCAGCACCACGTCGACGTCCGTGTAGCGCGCGAGCAGCTCGTCGAGCGGCAGCTCCGCGGCGGTGTCGGCGTACTCGGCGTAACGATCGGCGCAGATGAGCCCCACGTGCCGGCTGCCCGCCTGCGCGTGGCGCCACGAGTCCTTGCCGGGCACGTCGATGTCGAAACCGGCGTGACCATGGTGCTTCACCGTGCCGACGCGCACGCCCGCGCGCGTGAGCTCGGTGATGACGCGCTCGACGAGCGTCGTCTTGCCCGCGTTCTGGTAGCCGACGAAGGCGATCGCGGGAGCGGGAGACTCTCCCGGCACAGAAGGCACGCCGGCACGCGGCGCATCCCCTACCCGGGTGCCGGCCTCGTCCTCAGCGCCGTCCTCCGCCGCCGCGCGATCCCAGGTGCCCGAGCGGCCGCCCTCCTTGCGCAGCAGCCGCACGTCGACGATCTCCATGCCGCGATCGACCGCCTTGCACATGTCGTAGATGGTGAGGCACGCCGTGCTCGCCGCGGTCAGCGCCTCCATCTCGATGCCCGTGACGCCCGTGACGCCGCAGGTCGCCCGCACGCGAAAGCCCACGCGCCCATCGGCGCGGGCGGGAGCCCAGTCGGCGGGTGCGGAGGTGGCGTCCGCGGCGATCGGCGCGATGTCGACCGCGCTCTTGGTGAGCATGAGCGGGTGGCACATGGGAATGAGGTCGCTCGTGCGCTTGGCGGCCATGATGCCCGCGACGCGCGCGCAGGCAAGGACGTCGCCCTTCTTGGCGCGGTCCTCAAGCACCATGGCCTGCGTCTCGGGATGCATGAGGATGCTCGCCTCGGCCACGGCGACGCGCTTGGTCGAAGCCTTCTCGGACACGTCGACCATGCGCACGTCACCGCGCTCGTCGACGTGGGTGAGCTCGTCGCGGTACGCGTCGCGCGCGGTCTCGCTGCTCGTCATGGGTGCCTCCGTTCGGGATGCCGGCGCCCGGCCGATGCCGCGGGCGCCGCGCCTGCGCCTGATGCTGCGAATCGACCTCACGCTAGCACATCTCGCGCGCGCCCGTCACGCCGCGCGCCCGCCACCTCACGACCCCGGCGGCCGCGGCGCCCCTATCCGCCGATCTGGGACATGAACCGCGCGGTGCCGCTGATGACCTCGTGCTCCTCGGGCTTGTGGCTGACCGCCGTGCGCCAGACGGCACGAACGCGCTCGTCATCGCCGGCGCGCAGGGCGTCGCGCACCACGTACTCATCATCCGAGAACAAACACGGCCGGATGGCGCCGTCGGCGGTGAGCCGCATCCGGTTGCACGTCGCGCAGAAGTGGTCCGACATCGCCGAGATGAACCCCACCGTTCCCTGCGCCCCCGAAAAGCGCAGGTAGCGCGCGGGACCGGCTCCGTTTGGCCCCTCAGCTTCCTCGAGCGCGCCCAGGCCCGCGGCCTCACCGGCGCGCGAGATCCGCTCCGCCAGCTCAAACGAGGGCACCGTGTCGCTCGCGTCCCACACCGCCGCGTCGACGTGCGCGTCATGCGGGTCGACGGCGCATCCCGAGCTCGTGCGCTCGTCGCCGATGGGCATGTACTCGATGAACCGCACGTGCACCGGCCTGTCGATCGAGAGCCGCGCCAGGCCGAGCACGTCCTGGTTCAGCCGGCGCACCACCACGCAGTTGACCTTCACCGGATCAAATCCGTGCGCAAGCGCCGCATCGATGCCCTGGAGCGTCTGCTCGAGGCGGCCGATGCGCGTGATCTGGGTGAACTGCGCGGGGTCGAGCGTGTCGAGCGAGATGTTCACCCGGTCGAGCCCCGCCGCCTTGAGCTCGGGCGCGAGCGCGGGCAGCAGCGCCCCGTTCGTGGTGAGCGCGATGTCCTCGATCTCGGGGATCGCCCGGATGGCGCGGACGAGCGGAACGATGCGATGGGAGACGAGCGGCTCCCCGCCCGTCAGGCGCACGCGGCGCACGCCCTCGCGCGCCACCGCGCGCACGAAGCGCGCGATCTCCTCGGCGGACAGCAGCTCATCATGCGCCCGCGGCGGCACGCCCTCCGCGGGCATGCAGTACACGCACCGATAATTGCACTTATCGGTCACGGCGATGCGCAGATAGGTGATACCGCGCCCGTACTCGTCGACCATCTCGTGAGCAGCCATGCCATCCTCCCCTGTGCGCTCGCGCCCCGCAAGGCGACGGCGCGGGCCACCGCGCGCTCGCGGCAGCCCGCGCCCGGGCATGCCTCAACTAGCTATTGGGATTGTGCACGTCGCAGACGGAGAAGCCCGTCTCCGGCGTGTAATCAAGCTCGATGATGCCGCAGTTGCCAACGCGCTTGCCCGTCGCGCGGAAGTAGTCGTACGAGAGGCCGCGCATCGCCTGCGCGCACGCCGCGCCATGGCTCACCGCGAGCACGCACTCGTGGTCCGGACGGTTCATGATCTCGGTGATCGTCCGCACGATGCGCTCGCGGAAGTCCATCATCCCCTCCCCGCCGAACTGCACGTAGAAGTCGTTGTACGGCAGCGCCGGGTTGATGTCCTCGGTCAAGCCCTCGAAGACGCCGAAGTTCCACTCCTTGAGTCCCTTGAGACGCTCATACGGCATGCCGGGAACCACCAGCTCGAGCGTGTCGCACGCCCGCTCCGACGTGCTCGAGTAGCAGTGATCGAACGTGATCCCCTGTTCGCGGATCCACTCCCCCGCGCGGCGCGCCTGAGCGATGCCGTCCTCAGTGAGGGGCGAGTCGCACCACCCTTGCTTGCGCTTGAGCACGTTGAAGAGCGTCTGCCCGTGTCGCATGAGATACAGCTTCGCCACGATTTCCTCCTTGATGTTCCGACGATGCTAATCGAGCTCGCGAAGCCCCTGACAGAGCTCCCAGTATGTCCCGCCGAGCGCGTAGAGCTCCTCGTGCGTGCCGCGCTCGATGATGCGGCCATGATCAAGCACCATGATGGCGTCCGCGCCGCGCACCGTTGAGAGGCGATGCGCGATCATGAACGTCGTGCGACCCTCCATAAGCTGGTCCATGCCGCGGCTGATGAGCATCTCGGTGCGCGTGTCGATCGAGCTCGTCGCCTCATCGAGAATGAGCACCGGCGGATCGGCCACGGCGGCGCGCGCGATGGCCAGAAGCTGCCGCTGACCTTGGCTGAGGTTCGCGCCGTCCGAGGTCACCATCGTGTCGTACCCCTGCGGCAGGCGCCGGATGAAGCTGTCGGCGTTGGCGATCTGAGCGGCGCGGCGCACCTCCTCGTCGGTCGCGTCGAGCTTGCCGAAGCGAATGTTGTCGGCGATCGTGCCGGTGAACAGATGCGTGTCCTGGAGCACGATGCCGAGCGAGCGGCGCAGCGCGTCCTTGGAAATGTGCTTCACGTTGATGCCGTCGAAGGTGATCTCGCCCTGTTGCACGTCGTAGAACCGGTTCACCAGATTGGTGATCGTGGTCTTGCCCGCACCGGTCGATCCCACGAAGGCGATCTTCTGCCCCGGCTTGGCGAAGAGGTTGATCTGGTGGAGCACCTCGTTGCGCGGCGTGTAGCCGAAGCTCACGTCATGGAAGCGCACGTCGCCTCGGAGCGGGATGAGCCCGCAGGCGAGCACGGTCCCGTCCGCCGCGCGGGCGGTCTGGGCGACGACGGCGCCGGCGTCCACGGCCGGCGCCTGGTTCGCGGCGTCCGTCTCGGCAGCCGCGTCGCACGCGCCGGGGGCAACGCGGTCATCACGCTCCGCCACCGGCACGAGCGCGCCCCAGACCCCGATGCCGAAGCCCTCGGGGATCCGCCAGGCCCAGGAACCCTTGCCCGTCTGCTCAAGCCGCACGGTCCCCTCGTCGACCTCGGACGGCTCGCGCATCGCGGCGAAGACGCGCTCGGCGCCGGCGAGCGCCGAGAGCAGGAAGTTCGACTGCTGGGTGAACTGGTTGATGGGCATGGCTGTCTGACGAACGAAGACGAGGTAGCTCGCGAGCGCGCCAACGTCGGTCATGCCCGTGATGGCCATCCAGCCGCCGATGACGGCCACGATCGCGTAGTTGACGTAGCTGATGGACACCACGGCCGGAATCATCGAGGCGGCGTACGACTGCGCGCCCGTGCCCGCCACGCGCAGCCGCTCGTTCTTATCGAGGAAGGAGGCGACGTTCTCGGCCTCGTGGTTGAACACCTTCACGACCTTCTGCCCGGTCACCATCTCCTCGATGTAGCCGTCGAGCTCGCCGAGAACGGTCTGCTGGCGCTGGTAGTAGCGACGGCTCCGCGCGGTGGAGAAGCCGATGTAGGCGAACATCGCCGCGTATCCCACGACCACGATGAGCGAGAGCCGCCAGTTGAGGTAGAAGATCATCGCGAGCGTGCCCACGATCTGGATGAAGCTCTGGATGACCAGCGCGAAGCTGTTGTTCATGGCCTCGGCGACGGTATCGACGTCGTTGGTGAAGTGGCTCATGATGTCGCCGCGGCTGCGGCTGTCGAAGTAGCTGAGCGGCAGCGTCTGGATGTGGCCGAACAGGTCGCGCCTGATGTCGACGAGCACCTTCTGAGCCGCGTGCACCATGATCTGCGTGTAGCCCAACGACGCGAGGACGCCAACGAGGTAGATGGTCGCCGTGAGGATGACGCCCTCGATAAAGGAGTCGACGTCGCCGGCTGAGAGCGCGTCGACCACCGGGCGAATCATGTAGGTGCCGAGCAGGTTCGCGACGGCCGCGATCGCCACGAGCACGGCGACCGCCCCGAAGAGCAGCTTATGACGGCCCAGATAGGCCATCAGCGCGCGAACGGTCGCGAGCAGGTTCTTGGGCTTGTTTCCCGGCGAGGCCATCAGCGCTCACCCCCTTCCGACGCGCACGAGCGCACATCGGCGCCACCGCCTGGGGCGGGAGCAGCCTGCGCCGGGCCGACATCGGACGCGGGCGCAGTGCCGGCCGCGGGTGCGGCGGCCGCGGCCGCCTGCGCCCCGTACGTCTGCGAGACGTAGATCTCGTGGTAGATGGGATTGCCCGCGAGCAGATCGGCGTGGGTGCCCGTCGCGTTCACCCGCCCGTCATCGAGCACGATGATCTGATCGGCATCTTCGACCGAGCTCACGCGCTGCGCGATGATGATCTTGGTCACACCCGTGAGCGCGGCGAGCTCCGCGCGGATCTGGGCGTCGGTCGCCATGTCGACCGCGCTCGTCGAGTCGTCGAAGATGATCACCTTCGGGTGCTTGAGCAGGGCGCGCGCGATGCACAGGCGCTGCTTCTGACCACCCGAGACGTTGACGCCACCTTGGCCCAGATCGTAGTCGAGCCCGCCCGGCAGCCGATCGAGGAACTCGTCCACGCGCGCCCGGCGGCAGGCCTCCTCGAGCTCCGCGGCGGTTGCGTGTGGGTTTCCCCACAGCAGGTTCTCGCGAACCGTGCCGGTGAAGAGCGTGTTGCTCTGCAACACGATCGCCACCGCGTCACGCAGGGCCGTGAGGTCGTAGTCGCGCACGTCGCGGCCGCCCACGAGCACCTGCCCTGCCGTCGCATCATAGAGTCGCGGGATGAGCTGGACGAGCGTCGTCTTTCCTGCGCCCGTCCCACCGAGGATGCCCACGGTCGAGCCGGCCGGGATCGAGAGCGTCACGTCCTCGAGCACGTTCTCGCGCGCGTCGGGGCGATACTTGAACGACACGGCGCGAAACTCGATCGAGCCGTCGGCAACCGTGGTGCAGGCGTCGGCGGGCGAGGTGAGCTCGACGGTCTCGTCAAGAACCTCCGCGATGCGATGCACGCTCGCGAGCGAGCGCGTGAGCAGCAAGAAGACGTTCGAGATCATCATCAGCGAGTTCAGGATCTGCATGACGTAGGACAGAAAGCCCGTGAGCTCGCCCACCTGCAAGGCCCCGTCGAGGATCATCTCGCCGCCGTACCACATGATGAGCGTCGTGGCGGTGTAGATCGAGGTGTAGAGCACGGGCATGTTGAGGACGGCGAAGCGGAAGGTGTGCTCGCTCGTGGCGGCGAGTTCCTCGTTCACCCGACGGAACTGCTCGCACTCGTAATCGCCCCGCACGTAGGCCTTGACGGCGCGCACGGCCGTGAGCATCTCCTGCACCACGTCGTTAAGATGATCGACCGTGGTCTGGAGCACGCCGTAGAGCGGGCTCACATATCGCACGATGCACGCGATCGCGCAGGCCATGGCGGGCACCACGCACACGAACACGAGCGCGAGCCGAGTGTTGAGGTAGAACGCGAGCGCGAAGCCGATGACGAGCATCACGGGCCCGCGCACCAAGGGGCGGAAGCCCGCGTTGAGGGCGTTCTGGATGACCGTGACGTCCGTCGTCATGCGGGTCACGAGCGATGAGGTCTCGAAGTGATCGAGGTTCGCGAAGGAGTAGTTCTGCACGCATTCGTACTCGGCCGCGCGCAGGCGGGCGCCCAAACCGTACGAGGCGCGCGCGGCGCACCGGGCGTAGCCGAAGCCCGTGACGAGCGCGAGCAGGGCGCAGACGCCCATGTAAGCTCCCTGCCGCACGATGTAGCCCACGTCGCGCGTGGCCACGCCCACGTCGATGATGTCGGCCATGAGCAGGGGGATGACCATTTCGAAGGCGCTCTCGACGATCACGAACAGCATGCCGAGGATGGCATCGCGCCGATAGGGACCGAGAAAACCTATGATCCGACGCAGCTCATGCACGAGCGTCCACCTCCTCAGGTGTTGGCAGGGTACCGGTGCCCAGCACCTGCTCGAGCGCCTCCTCGTCGAGCACGGGGATTCCTAGGCTCTCAGCCTTGGTGAGCTTGGAGCCCGCCTGGGCCCCCGCGACCACGTAGCTCGTCTTCTTGGAAACGGACCCCGTCACCTTCGCGCCGAGCGCCTTGAGCGCCTCGCCCGCCTCGCCGCGCGTGCGGCGCTCAAGCGTCCCCGTGAGCACGAAGGTGAGACCGGCGAGCGGCTGGCGAGCGGCGAGCTCGGTCGCCACACCCGTGCGCGCGGCGACGCGCGACGCCTCCTCCGCGAGGTCCTCCTCGAGATTGACGCCCGCGCGGCGCAGGCGCTCGAGCACCGCGAGGTTCTCGCGCACCGACAGGAACTCCCTCACGCTCGCCGCGATCTTCGGTCCGATCCCGTCGATCGCCGCGACGTCCTCCTCGCTGGCCCCGATGAGCGCCTCGAGCGTGAGGAAGCGCCGCGCGATGAGCTCGGCCGCGCTCTTGCCCACATGACGGATGCCCAGCGCGAACAGCACACGGCTGAGCGGCTGGCGCTTCGAGCGCGCGAGCTCGTCGATCACCTTCTGCGCGATCGTGGTGCCCACGCGGATGGGGTCGCCCGCCTTCACGCCGCGGCGCTTGTCGTCCTTGAGGTAGGTGCGGCCGGTCTCGAGCGCGGCCACGTCATCGACCGTGAGCTGGTAGAAGTCGGCCACGTCGTGCACGAGGCCCGCCTCCACGAGCTTGTCGATCATCTCGGCGCCCACGCCGTCCACGTCCATGCACCCGCGCCCGACCCAATGGGCCAGGCGCTCTTTGAGCTGCGCGGGGCAGTCGATCGACACGCACCGATAGGCGACCTCCCCCTCGTCATGCACCACGGGCGCGCCGCAGGCGGGGCAGGTCGCGGGCATCTCGAAGGGGGTGGCCGAGGCGGGGCGCTTGTCGAGCCGCGGGCCCACGACCTCGGGGATCACATCACCCGCCTTGTGGACGACGATGGTGTCGCCCACGCGCACGCCCTTGCGGTTGATCTCGTCGATGTTGTGGAGGGTCGCGCGCGCGATGGTCGAGCCCGAAACCGTCACCGGATCGAACTCGGCGACCGGCGTGAGCACGCCGGTGCGGCCCACCTGGATGCGGATCGCGCGAAGCACCGTCTCCTTCTCCTCGGGCGGGAACTTGAACGCGATCGCCCAGCGCGGAGCGCGCGCCGTGAAGCCGAGCTCGTCCTGCTGCGCGAAGGAGTCGACCTTCACCACCACGCCGTCGATGTCGTACGCAAGGTCGCCGCGGCGCGCGAGCGCCTCGGCGCAGAACGCGTGGACCTCAGCCGGCGTCGAGCAGCGCTTCACGTTGGGGTTGACCGCGAAGCCCGCGTCGCCGAGCCAGCGCAGAAGCCCGTGCTGCGAATCGACGTGGAGCGGAGCGGTGTCGGCTACGGCGTAGAGGAAGGTCGCGAGATCGCGCTTGGCCGTAACCCGGGGATCCTTTTGCCGGAGCGACCCGGCGGCGGCGTTGCGCGGGTTGGCGAAGGGGGCGCGTCCCTCGGCATCGGCCTCGTCGTTCAGCCGCGCGAAGCTCTCCTTCGGCATGTAGACCTCTCCGCGCACCTCGATGGTGGCCTGGGCGTCCGCCCCCATGTGCTCGAGGGCGGCGGCAGTGAGGTGCATCGGGACGTCGGCGATGGTGCGGACGTTGAGCGTCACATCCTCGCCTGTGGCGCCGTCGCCGCGCGTCGCCGCGCGCACGAAGGAGCCCGCGCGATACGTGAGCGCCACGCCGAGCCCGTCGATCTTGAGCTCGCAGGTGTAGGCGGCCCGCCCCGCGCCGAGCGCCTCCTCGGTGCGCACGAGCCACGCATCGAGCTCGTCGAGGTTCATGGCGTCATCCATGGAGTACATGCGCGCCTGATGGGTGACGGGCACGAACTGCTCCGACACGTAGCCGCCCACGCGCTGCGTGTAGGAGTCGGGCGTCACGAGCGCCGGATGAGCCGCCTCGATCTCCTGCAGCTCCCCGAGCAGCTGGTCGAAGGCTGCGTCGGTGATCTCCGGCGCATCGAGCGCGTAGTAGCGATACGCGTGGTAGTCCAGCAGATGACGAAGCTCGGCCGCGCGCGCGACGGCGGCGCGATACGCGTCAGCGGATACCGCGGGCGCCGTGTCGGCATCTCCCGCGGCATCCGCCGCATCATGAGCACTCTTGGAATCCTCAGCGGGCGTTGTGCTCACACCCGCGTCAAACAAGGCATGCTGCTCCACGGACATCCTCCTCGCGTCGCGTTGTCACTCGATAAGAGTACCATCCGCGCGGAGAAGAACGTCGCTCGCCAGCCCTACGCAGCGTCGGGATCCGCCGTCTCGGCGGCGTCATCCGCCTGCTCGGCCGCCTGCGCCTCGAGCCGGTCCGCCCGGCGCACGAGCATCGTCGCGACCGCGAGCACCACGGTGGGGACGAACATGAGCACCGTGAAGATCACCGGGGGCGCCACCACATACATTCCCATGGTCTGCCTCCTTACGCGAACAGTCCGCCGGCGATGCCGGAAACGCCCGTGAAAGCGAGCGCCATGAGCGCCGCAGTCATCAGCGAGATCGGCAGGCCCCGCAGAACCGGTGGGACAAGGCGCTCGTCGATGCGATCGCGGATGGACGCGAAGAGCACCACGGCGATGAAGAGCCCGAGGCCGGACCCGAGGGCCGTGGCCCCCGCCTCGCCGAACGTGGTGACGTCGGTCGAATCCGCGAGCGAGAGCGGCACCGCGAGCACCGCCGCGTTGATCGCCAGCAGGACGCACGCGCGCACGACGCGGGCGCGGTCAACATCCGGCTTCATCGCGATCTTGATGGCGCCGACCATGAAGATCACCGCCGCGCTCACCACGAGGTGCACCGCGGGCGCCATGTAGGTGATGCCCCAGTAGGACAGGTAGTACGTGTAGATCGGCCAGCCCACGAGCCCCGCGATGAAGCACGCCGCACCGAGCACCCCGCCGAAGCGGATGGCGTCCTGCGGACGCTCAGCGATGAGCAGCACCGAGACCATGCCCACGATCTGGGCGAACACGAGGTTGTTGTCGAAGGCAGCCGTGAACAGCGCGTTCAGAACGCTCATCGGTCCTCACCCTCCTTGGAGTCCGCGGCGCGGCTCGCAAGCGAGGCCGCGACGACCGAGTTCACGAACGCCGCCGCGAGCGCAAGCAGCAGCAGCGATCCCGCCGGCGTGGCGAAGATCGCGATCGGCGACGAGGCGAGCTCATCGTTCACCAGGCCGAAGATCTCGCCCGTCGTGAACATGCCGTTGATGAGCCCAATGATCGTGAGCGTGACGAAGGTGCAGGCACCACCGAAGACCGCGGTGAGCGGCGTGCAGGACGCAGGCGACGCCGTGAAGCCGTCATCGTAGATGAAGCACGCGACGAGCCCGTTGACCGCGGCGAGCGGAAGGTAGAACCCGAGATCCTGATAGACGATGGGGTTGATGACGCGCACGGCAAACGAGAGAAGCACGACCACCGTCGCGCTCACGAGCAAGAGCACCGGAACGCGCGCATGCGTGCCGGTCAGCGCGCGAAGCGGACGGGCGACGAGCGCCATCACCACGATGGCGATCGCGCTCACCGCGCCGATCGCGACGCCATTCTCAAGCGAGGTCGCCGCAGCGAGGCCCGTGAGCGACCCGGCGACCAGGAGAAAGGCGGGCGTGCGCACGAGCGCGGAGGCATGCTCGTTCTGCGCGCGCACGACTGATTCATGCAGGGCCATCCTAGTTACCTCCCAGCTCAGCGTAGGCCTCGAAGGCGATGTTCAGATTCGCGACGACGGCCTTCGAGGTGTAGGTGGCACCGGAGACGCCGTCGACCTCGGTCTCGTCGCCCGTCGCCTCCTCAACGGTCAGGGTGCCCGTCGCGGTCAAGCCGGTGAACGTGTCGAAATAGTCCTCGGTGAGGGCGTTGGAGCCGATGCCGTCGGTCTCGCTCTCGGCGATGACCTGAATGCCGGCCACCGTGCCATCCGACGCGATGCCCACGAGCATCTCGACGTCGCCGCCGTAGCCGGTTGAGGTCACATCGAAGACGTAGTCGCCGCTCTCGGTCACGTACACCGAGTTGAGGCCGTCGATGGACGGAGCGGAAACCTGCTCGAACGAAGACGCGTCGGGGAAGAGCAGCGCGCGCTGGGAGCCGCCCTGCGCCTCATCAAGCACCGCGTCGGCGTCGGCGAAGGCGCTCGTGCCCCACTGGCCCACGAAGTAGGCGGTCGACATGACGGTGCCGCAGATCACGACCGCGAGCAGCGTGACCACGAAGGCGTAGGGCGCGCTGTCGCGATGCCGCGCGATCCAGGAGCGGCGCGGGGCCTCGGTCTCGGCCGCGGAGGGCACCTCAGGGGTGAGCGCGCGGGAAGACTCGTTAGACGATGGCATGCTTGACACCTCCCACCGGCTGCGAGCGCGTGAAGCGATCAATCAGCGGAACGAGCATGTTCATGAACAGGATGGAGTAGGCGACGCCCTCGGGCGCCGAGGCGAAGATGCGCACGAGCGCGGTGATGAGGCCGCAGCCCACGCCGAAGATGATCTTGCCCTTGGGCGTCATGGGCGTGGTGGTGTAGTCCGTCGCCATGAAGAAGGCGCCGAGCGCAAGGCCGCCCGAGAGCAGCTGATAGACCACGTCCTCACCGGCGAGGCCGGTGATCACGGCGACCGTCGCGATGAAGGGAAGCGTCGCCCAGCCGTCGACCACCTTGATGGCGAGCAGGAAGAGGTAGCCCACGAGCAGCGTGATGATGCAGGTCTCACCCAGGGCGCCCGCATGGTTGCCGAGCAGCATGTCGAGATAGCTGTAGGAGTCGGCCCCCGATGACAGCATGGCGAGCGGGGTGGCGCCGGTGATGGCGTCGAGCGCCTTGCCGGCCACGTCAGGGTAGGACGAGAGCGCGGAGGGGAACGCCACCATGATGAAGATGCGGCCCGCGACCGCCGGGTTGGCGAAGTTGCAGCCGATGCCGCCAAAGAGCATCTTGGCGATCACCACGGCGAAGACGGTGCCCGCGATAGCCACGGCGAACGAGCAGGTCGACGGCAGGGTGAAGGCCAGAAGCATGCCCGTGACCACGCACGAGAGGTCGCCCGCGGTCGACTCGCGCCGCATGATGATGCAGCACAGGTGCTCGCAGACGAGCGCCGTGGCGACGCAGACGAGCACGAGCAGCGGGGCGCGGAGCCCGTAGAGGAACAGGGAGGCGATGAGCGTGGGAGCGAGCGCCAGGCAGACGGCGCCCATGATCCGCTGCGTCCTCGACGTCCCGTGGAAGTGAGGCGATGCCTCGTTAATCAGATCCATGACGCTTACGCCTCCTTCGCAGGCTGGGTGAGCCGCGCGACCTCGGAGCGATAGACGCCCTTGCCCTCGCGGATCGAGGCGGTGATACGACGGTGCGCCGGGCACGTGAAGGCGCAGGATCCGCACTCCATGCAGTTCATGACCGCGTACTCGTCAAGCTTGACCACGTCGTGGCTGCGCGAGGCGGCGTCGAGCGCGAACGGCATGAGCCCGAGCGGGCACGCGCGCACGCAGCGGCCGCAGCGGATGCACGGCGTCTCATCGGGAAGAACCGCCGCGTCATCAAGGCAGAGGATGGCGTTGTTGGCCTTCAGGATGGGGCAGTCGATGTCGGTGATGGTCCGACCCATCATGGGGCCGCCCATGATGATCTTGCGCGGCTCCTTGATGAGCCCGCCGGTGGCCTCGATGACGTCGTGCACGCTCATGCCCACCGGCACGCGGTAGTTGCCGGGATTCTTCACGCAGTCACCGGCGATGGTGACGGTCTTGCGGGCGAGCGGCACGCCGTAGCGGAAGTACTCCTCGATCTTGGAGACCGTGGTCACGTTGAGCACGAGGCAGCCCGCGTCGACGGGCAGCCCGCCCGCCGGGACCGCCCGGCCCGTGGTCGCCTCGATGAGAACCTTCTCGCCGCCGGCCGGGTACTTGGTGGGAACGCCCATGACCTCGACGAGGTCGCCCACGCCCTTCTCGGTGATGGTCTGCTGCAGGATCTCGATGGCCTCGGGCTTGTTGTCCTCCACGCCGATCACGGCCGCGGGGATCTCGAGCGCCCGCGCGATGCGCACCACGCCGTCGATCACGCGCTCGGCGTGCTCGATCATCTGACGGAAGTCGCTGGTGATGAAGGGCTCGCACTCCATGCCGTTGACGACGACGAACTCGAAGCTCTTGCCCGCGGGAGCCTTCATCTTGAACCATGACGGGAACGAGGCGCCGCCCAAGCCCACCACGCCCGACGCGCGCACGCACGCGATGAACTCGTCGCGCGTCTCATACGTGGGAACCGTGAGCGACGGATCGACCTCCATCGCGCCGTCCGAGGTGATCTCCACCACGGGAGCGGTCTGGCCGGTGGGCAGCGTCTCGGTGGCGACCGAGGTCACCGTTCCCGAGATGCTCGCGTGAATGGGCGCGCACAGCCCTTCCCCGTCACCGATGAGCGTGCCGATATACACGTGATCGCCCACGGACACGCAGGGCGTGTCGGGGGCGCCGATGTGCATGTTGAGCGGAATGCGCACGCGATCGGGCGGAGCGAGGGTCGTGACCGCGCAGTCACGCGTGTCCTTGCACTGGGGCGGATGCACACCGCCCAGCGTCTTGTGCAGAGAGAACATCAACTCCCCTTTCCCCTCTTGTCGCTCGCGAGGTCAGGCGAACCTCGCAGGATCACCATAGGTGTCCATTAGGAATGTATTTTAGCCCTTGTCTCCACGTTTTGAACACCTCTCTCAGGTGATCGACGCCGCG
>CAZLGF010000001.1:0-10271 GCA_964558955.1 uncultured Coriobacteriaceae bacterium | reverse complement strand
ATTTTAGCCCTTGTCTCCACGTTTTGAACACCTCTCTCAGGTGATCGACGCCGCGGCCTGCGACACGCCCCCGTACAAGACGAAAGCGCACGTCAGATGCTCACCCCTACCGACCCATCGCCTGAAACAGGGGATGGGTGACCTACGGGTGGCGGCCCGCATGCAAACGGGGTCCGGCGCGCAGGCCGAACCCCGTTCTCTCATCTTGGCACCGTCGCGCGAACAGCGCGTGGCAGCCGCAACCGACACGTCACGCTCCCGCTAGCGGGCGCGCTCGCCGGCTCGGCGATCCCACTGCGCCCCTAGCTCTGGGAGCGGTTGCCGAGGAGGTCCTCAAGGTACTCGAGGAACTCATCCTGGGTCATGCTGCTCGATCCGCTCGAGCTGTCCTGCTCCTCGGTCTGAAGCTCGGCATCGGAACCCAGGGTGACGTCGATCGAGAGCTCCTCGCCGTCGCGCACCACCGTCAGGGTGACGGTCTCGCCAATCTCGTGCTCGCGCAACAGGATGATGAGGCTGTCAGCTGAGGTCACCTCGTCATCGTCCACCGCGGTCACGACGTCGCCCGCCTCAAGGCCCGCCTCCTCGGCCGGGGTGCCCTCGGTCACCGCGTTGATGAGGGCGCCCTCGCTCACCGTGAGGCCATACTGGCTCGCCGTGGTGGCGGTGACCGTGCTCACCGAGACGCCGAGATAGGGATGGGCCGGAGTCTCGCCCGCGATGATCTGGTTCGCGATGTTGATGGCGTAGTTCACCGGGATCGCGAAGCCCACGCCCGAGCTCGATCCCGAATACGACTCGATGATCGAGTTGATGCCGATGAGCTGCCCCTCAGCGTTCACGAGCGCGCCGCCCGAGTTGCCCGGGTTGATGGCCGCATCCGTCTGGATCATGTTGGCATAGATGGTGGAGCCCGAGGCGGACGGCAGCGCCGTGGAGCGATAGAGCGCGCTCACGATGCCCGTGGAGACGGACTGCTCGTTGCCGAAGGGGCTGCCGATGGCCATGACCCACTCGCCGACCGACAGGTCATCGGAGTCGCCGATCTCGATGGGCACGAGATCGTCCTCGTCCGCATCGAGCACGCGGATGACCGCGAGGTCACTCGAGGTGTCGCTGCCCACGACCTCGGCCTCATAGCTCGAGCCGTTCAGGGTGACCGTGATGGTGACGGCGTCCTCGATCACGTGGTAGTTGGTGATGATGTTGCCATCGGTGTCGAGCACGACGCCCGAGCCGACGCCCGAGCCGTCCGCCGTCTCGACCGTGATCGAGGCGACCGACGGGAGGGCCTTCGCGGCCACGACCTCGGCCAGGGTGACGTCCTCGGCGTCGATCTCAATCGTCTGAGTGGTCGAGGAGGAGTCATCGGAGTCGGTGCTGGAGCTCGTGATGCGGAAGGCTCCCGACATGATGAGCGCCACGACGAGGACCGCGCCGACCACCACGCCGGCGAGCGACGCGATGAACACCGGGATCTTCTTGGTCTTGGTCTTCACCACGGTGCGCGTGGAGACCTCGGTGGTGGGAACGAAGGGGTATTGCTGCGCCGGCGCCTCGTCCGCGACGGGCGTCGGCTCCACCTCGACGCGGGGCATCTGCGTGGTGCCCGGGGTCGCCCCATCGCTCCGGTCACTCTCGGTGCTCGGGCCGTCCTGACCGCCTCGGTTGGTCGAGGCGTTCAGATCATCCCATTCATCCGGGCGGCGCGGGGTGCTATCACTGCTCATGGTGTGGTCGCTTCCTCTCGACAAACGATGCTTGCCATGTTGTACCCACGTTAGCATGGCCGTTCGCGTCCTGATGAGTTTTATCCCACGCCTACCTTCGTTTTATGGAAGACGTAAGTGTTCTTCTGCAATACGTAAGAAAGGCTGCGCAGCATTTCTATGCAGGGCAAGGCATACGCCGGCGAAGGCACATGCCCCTCGCGGCGCCGTGCGCCCTCTGCGGCGCGACGGATCGTCCGGCGAATCAGCGGCCGCCGTCAGTCCTTGAACAGGTAGCCCACGCCGCGGACGGTCGTGATGTGCGCGGCGATCTGCGGACCCACTTTCGAGCGGATGCGACGGATGTGCACGTCGACGGTCCGGGTGCCGCCGCAATACTCGAAGCCCCACACGCGATGAAGCAGGACCTCGCGTGAGTACGCGCGGTTGGGGTGCGTGGCAAGAAACGACAGGAGCGAGTACTCCATCAGCGTGAGGTCGACCGGCTCCTCATCGAGATAGACCTGATAGGTCGCCAGATTGATGAGCATGTTGTCCACGTGGAGGATGTCGTTCACCGCGAAGGCGTCGTCCTGCCCAAGCAGGCGGCGCACACGTGCCTCGAGCTCGGCGGGGCGGGCCGTGGGGCACACGAAGTCCGCGTGGGAGCGGGCGGGCAGGCGAAGCGTGGGGAGGGTGTCGTCATCAGCGATGACGAGCATGGGGATGTTGCCCCGGTCGTCGAGCCACTTGGCAATCTGCTCGATGCGGTCGTTGCGAACGCCATCGGCGTCGAGCAGGAGCAGGTCGAAGTCGTGTGCGGCATGCGGGGAGTCGGGCGTGGCGAGGCTTACCTCGATCCCCATCGTCGCGGTGAGCGACCGAGCGAACTCATGGAAGCGCGTTGTGCGCGCCATGAACAGGATGCTTCTCTCTGCCATGCCACACCTCCTCCTATGGCAATAGATGCACACCATCTTAGCGCAAGAGCAGTTCGGTCGAGTGCGAAAACTTGCCGGTGAGCGGCGTATGGCGATAGATTAGCGCCGGGGGTTCTTGTCACCATGAGCGGCGTGGCTCTCGGCAGAGATGGAGCGGTGCGAACCCGGCAACGCCCGGCCATGCACCGCCCGCGAGCACACTCTGTCGAGGACGCGCTATGAGTTGGCGAGATAGCGGTCGAGCTCCCACGCGGTGATCGTTGAGGCGTACTTCGCCCATTCATCACGCTTCTTCTGCAGGAAGAAGGCGTGGATGTGCTCGCCCAGCGCGTCTTTCATGAACGCCGAGTCCTCGAACACGTCGAGCGCCTCGTCCAGGCTCTGTGGAAGCGTCTGGTAGCCGGCGTCCCGAAGCTCGCGCACGTCGCGCGAGAGGATCTCGGTCGTCGCCTCGGGCGGCAACTCAAGCCCGCGCTCGATGCCGTCGAGGCCGGCGGCGAGCGTGACGGCGTTGACGAGATAGGGGTTCGCCATGGGGTCGGGCGAGCGCAGCTCGATGCGCGTCGAAAGCTGCTTGCCCGGCTTGTAGATGGGAAGGCGGATCATCGTCGCGCGGTTGCGGCGGCCCCAGGTGGCCGTCTTGGGCGTGGGGTCCTCTCTGCTCAGCAGGCGCTTGTACGAGTTGACGGTGGGGTTCGCGATGGCTGAGATCTCAGCCGCATGGTCGAGGATGCCGGCCATGTAGCTCTTGGCGATCGGCGAGAGGTGGTACACCGGATCGTCCGCACCCCAGAACACGTTGTTGCCCTCGCGGTCGAAGAGCGACTGATGCAGGAACATCGCGCTCGCCGGCTCGCCCTTGATGGGCTTGGGCATGAAGGACGCGTGGATGCCGGCCTCATAGGCCTCAAGACGGATGATGTGCTTGGCCGTCATGATGGCGTCGGACGCGGTGAGCGCCTCAGCATGACGCAGCGACACCCCGTGCTGCGAGCGACCGGACGAATGGAACGTGTACTCCACCGGAATGCTCATCTTCTCGAGCATGAGCACCGTCTCACGGCGCAGGTCGCGGGCCGAGTCGTCGGGCGTGAGGTCGAAGTAGCCCACCCTATCGAGCGGCTCGGGCGTGTGATCGTCGGGGAAATAGTAGTACTCGAGCTCAGCGCCCACGTTCATGATGTAGCCGCGCTCCTCGGCGCGGTAGAACATGCGGCGCAGGCACTCGCGCGGATCGCCCGCGAACGGCTTGCGATCGGGCGTGCAGATGTCGCAGAACACGCGGGCGGCGCCGTCGTGCGTCGGGCGCCACGGAAGCACCTGGAAGGTCGAGGGATCGGGGAAGGCGAGCATGTCGGCCTCCTCGAGCGGGGTGAACCCCTCGATGGACGACCCATCGAAGCCGATGCCCTCCTCGAACGCGACCTCGAGGTCCTCAGGGGCGATCGCGAAGCTCTTGAGACGGCCGAGCACGTCGGCAAACCAGAGGCGGATGAAGCGGATGCCGCGCTCCTCGACGGTGCGCATGACGAAATCGATATTCTGCTGCTGGTCCATGGAGACGATCCTCTCGCGGCTGCATACCATAAAAGCAGGAAGCGCGTCATCGTACCACGCGCTTCCCCACTCTTGCACACCTATGTTTCTAGGCCGTTTCCAACCGATGACCCCTCATCGGGGCCGCGCGGGCATCACCGGACGCCGCGCCCGAGCTCCTCGGCCACGCGGTCGACGCCCTTGGCGGCCGGGCAGCCGCCCGCATGGGCGTGGCTGCAGCTGCCGCCCTCGATGCAGTCGGCGCACGTGCCCTTCTTGCGCACGCGCACGCAGACCGCGATGAACGCGGCGGCAATCGCCGCGAGGATGATCACGTCAAGCAGGCTCATGGGCACCTCCTGTGCGTACCTGATCAGACTCTACCCGATTTCCCCGCCCGCAGCCGCGAAGCGAGACGGCGAGCCGCCCGCGGACGCGGCCAGCTCGCCGTTCACATGCGTGAGCACGCAGGAGTTACGCGACAGATGCGGCGGACGCCGTCTCCTCGTCCTCCCATGCGCCCTTGGGCATGGGACGGAAGAGCTGGAAGAGGATGAGCGCGGCGCACACCACGGCCACCACGGTCCAGATGCTGAACACGCCGGTCGATGCCAGATAGAACTGGTTGATCATGAGGCCCACGACCCACGCGAACCCGCACTCGTAGCCGATGGCGATGGCCGTCCACTTGCCGGAGTTCATCTGGGCGCGGATGGTGCCCATAGCCGCGAAGCACGGAGCGCACAGCAGGTTGAAGGCGCCGAAGGCCACGATGGCGCCCATGTGCGGGAACATGGCCGCGAAGGCGGTCCAGAGCTCGGGGTCGGTCTCGCCGGCGTCCGCGATGTTCACCAGCGACGCGGCGGTCGCGACCACGTTCTCCTTCGCGACGAGGCCCATGACGGACATGGCCGTCGACTGCCAGGAGCTGAAGCCAAGCGGCGAGAAGATCCAACCGATGGCGCTGCCGATCATGGCGAGGACCGAGTAGTCCATGAACTCCTCAGCGTCGGTCATGTCGGGGAGGAAGCCAAAGCTGCCGTCAATCACGCCGAAGTTGGAGAGGAACCACACGACGACGGTCGAGGCGAAGATGATCGTGAAGGCCTTCTTGACGTAGGCAGACACGCGCTCCCAGATATGGAGCCACCAGGACTTGATGGAGGGGAAGTGGTAGCTCGGGAGCTCCATGACGAAGGGGGTCGGGCGACCAGCGAAGAGCTTGGTCTTCTTGAGCATGATGCCCGAGACGATCACGGCGACGACGCCCAGGAAGTAGAAGAGCGGGCTGATCCACCAGGACTCGGCATCGCCCACGAGCGCGCCCATGAGCAGCGCGATGATGGGAAGCTTGGCGCCGCAGGGAATGAAGGTCGTGGTCATGACCGTCATCCGGCGGTCCTTCTCGTTCTCGATGGTCTTGGTGGCGAGCACGCCGGGAACGCCGCAGCCCGTGGAGACGAGCATGGGGATGAACGACTTGCCCGACAGACCGAAGCGACGGAAGACGCGGTCCATCACGAAGGCGACGCGCGCCATGTAGCCGCAATCCTCAAGGAAGGAGAGCAGCACGAACAGCACGAACATCTGCGGGATGAAGCCGAGCACGGCGCCCACGCCCCCGACGACGCCGTCGATCACGAGGCTGATGACGAGGTCGCTCGCGCCACCGGCGACCAGCAGGTCCTCGACGACCATGGGGATCGAGGGGAAGCTCGCGCCGAGGATCTCGAAACCGTCGCCGAAGAGATTGTCGTTCACCCAGTCGGTGCCGGCCGTGCCGAAGGTCGAGATGGACAGGTAGTACACGAGCCACATGATGAAGATGAAGATGGGCAGGCCGAGCACGCGGTTGGTGACCACGCGGTCGATCTTCTCGGAGGTGCTCAGCTTCTCGGGAGCGGGCTTGTAGCACTCGTCGAGGATGTGCGCGATCAGCGCGTAGCGCTCGCTCGTGATGATGGACTCGGCGTCATCGTCGCAATCCTGCTCGCACTGGGCGATCAGGCTCTCGACGGTTGCGGCGTTGTCCTTGGTGAGGTTGAGGAGCTTGGTGGCGTCCGCGTCGCGCTCGAAGAGCTTGACGGCGTAGTAGCGGCGCTTCTCGGCAGAGACGGACGAGGGAAGCAGCGCCTCGATTTTGCCGAGCACCTCGTCGATGGATGCGTCGAACGCGAGGTCGCCCTTGGCCGGCACCGTGCCGGCGGCCTTGCGGACCTCGGCGAAGAGCTTGTCGATGCCCTTGTTCTTAAGGGCGGAGATCATGACCACCGGCGCGCCGAGGCGGCGGGAGAGCTTGGCGGTGTCGATCTGATCGCCGTTCTTCTCGACGAGGTCAGCCATGTTGAGCGCCACGACCACGGGCAGGCCGGTCTCGATGACCTGCAGAGCCAGGTAGAGGTTGCGCTCGAGGTTGGTCGCGTCAATCAGCTGAACGACGACGTCGGGCTCGCCGCTCATCAGGTAGTCGCGCGAGACCTGCTCCTCAGGGCTGTACGGGGAGAGCGAGTAGATGCCGGGGAGGTCGGTGATGATGACGTTCTTGTCACTCGAGAGCCGGGCCTCCTTCTTCTCAACCGTGACGCCGGGCCAGTTTCCCACATAGCCGTTCTGACCGGTGATCTGGTTGAAGAGGGTTGTCTTGCCGCAGTTGGGGTTTCCCGCCAGCGCGACATGTAGCTGTGAAGCTGCCATGTGATCCTTCTTCCAGGTTGATTCATCTGCGCCCCAGGGCGCGACCTGTCGTCGTGCGGATGCTCCGCGATGTCCGCCCGCGCGCTCGATGGCGCGCGTCGCGCGTCCTGCAGTCTGCTCGCGCTGGATAAAAGTTAGATTTACCTAACTTTACCTGCGCAAACATGCGCTCCGCGCGCTACTGAACCTCGATGACGGCAGCCTCCTCCTTGCGGATGGAGAGCTGGTACCCGCGCACCTTGATCTCGATCGGGTCACCGAGCGGCGCGACCTTGACGACGGTAAACGTCGTGCCCTTGATGAGGCCGAGGTCCATCAGATGGCGACGAAGCGCGCCCTCACCGTGTAGCTTGACGATGACTGACGAGTCCCCCACCTTCACGTCTCCGAGTGACTTCATGGCATCCCCCTTTCCAGAACCCTCTCAACCGTTCTCGCGATTCACCCCGGAGCCGCCTTTCCGCGCCCCGGTGCGCGTCACGTGCCCTAAACGGTCATGATGCGGCTTGCGACCTTGGCATCAAGGCCCAAGCGCGCCCCCTTCACCATCACAATGACGTTGCTCTTCGATGCGGAGACCACGTGCACCTCGGAACCCTCGACGAAGCCGAGGTTTGCGAGATGGCGCTTGAGCTCCGCGGCGCCGCGCACCCGTTGCACGGTCACGTCCTCGCCGCTCTTCACCAACGAGAGCGGCATCGCCGGTACGCGCGGCCCTTCTTCCATCAAGCGATCACCTTCGTCGAAACGCCATCATTGCGCGAACGTCGCATCGGGGCACGAGCATGCTCCGCGCTGATGCGCGTTCACCCTAGTAAACTCTCACTCCCTTTACGCCTTGTCAAGCACAAATTAGCTACGGCAAACCTGAAGACCTGAAATGCCCCGGTCGTCCGAGTGCGAGAGACGCAGCCCGCGCTCTCAGAGGTGGGAGAGGATGAGCGTCATCTCGCCGGTGAGCACGAGGGCCCGGCACGACGCGAGCGCGAGCAGGTGCGTCCCGCGCGCCACCGCCCGGCCGCAGACGGCACCCGATCCCTCGATCACGCTCACGCAGGTGAACGGATGCTCCGCGGGCACCGTGAGCGCGCCGCCCACGCGCACGAGCTCGACCGTGTAGCGATCGTTACGCTCGAGCGTCACCACCGGGTGGTCGCTCCGCACGACCGCGCCCGTCGCGGGAGGCTTCCGCGCGAAGTCGATCACGTCGAGCGCCTGGGCGAGGTGGAGCGGGCGCAGCGTCCCGTCGTCCTGACGGCGGTCGTAGTCGTACACGCGATAGGTGACGTCGGATGACTGCTGGGTCTCGAGGATCACCGTGCCGCCCTTGATGGCGTGCACCGTGCCGGGATCGATCTGGAAGAAGTCCCCCGCGCGCACGGGGATCTCGTTGAGCAGGTCATCCCAGAGCCCCTCGTCGACCATCCGCGCGAACTCCGCGCGCGAACGGGCGCGCTGGCCCACCACGATGGTGCCGCCCGGCTCGGCCGAGAGCACGTACCAGCACTCCTTCTTGCCGAGTGAACCCCGCTCATGCGCCGCGGCGTACGCATCATCCGGGTGCACCTGGATCGACAGATCGTCCTGGGCGTCGATGATCTTCACGAGCAGCGGGAAACCCGAGCCCGAGGCGCCACCGAAAAGCTCGCGATGCTCGGCCCACAACCAGGAGAGCGGCTTGCCCGCGAAGGCGCCCGACGTGATCAGGCAGTCACCGGCAGGATGCGCCGAGATGGCCCAGCACTCCCCCACCGGACCGGCGGGGATGTCGTAGCCGAACTCGGTCGCGAGCTTGCGCCCACCCCAGATCGTCTCTTTGAAAACGGGGGCGAGCGTGATGATGGACTCCATGGGTCCTCTCTTCAACCAGGGCGCGCGACGATCGGGGCGCGAGGCGCCTCACAGCACCTGGTCGCACAGCGCGCGGACGGCCTCAGCAGCCGCCGCCTCATCAGGCCCCTCGACCGTGATCTCGATCTCGTCTCCGCAGCGCGCGTCGAGCGCCATCAGATCGATCATGTCGCGCGCGTTCGCGCGGTTGCCGCGACACAGCACCGTGATGGCGCTTTGATGATCGAGCGCGCAGCGGCACAGCGCCGCCACGGGCCGCGCATGCAGACCCTGGGCGGATACGATGGTGTGAACGAAGCTGACCATACTCCTCCCTCGGGTAGCGGTTGCCTCATTATACGGCCGTTTCAACCGCGTTTCACGGGGAGCGCGTGAACGGTCGCGCGGCCGAGACGGCGCGGCCCCGCGTCAGCATGAGCCCCGCCCGCAGCTGCCCAAAGGCCGCCGCGGACGGGGCGATCATGCACGCCGGCCCACGGCCGACGATGACGGTCGAGTTTCGCCTACATGAGGCGCAGGCTCACCTCTTTGAGCTGACGGCCCGAGACGGGGCTCGGCGCGGCGCTCATGAGATCGGAGCCGGAGCTCGTCTTGGGGAACGCCATGACGTCGCGGATCGAGTCGACGCCCGCGAGCAGCATGCACACGCGATCGAGACCGAGCGCGAACCCGCCCATCGGGGGCGCGCCGTACTCGAGCGCCTCCATCAGGAAGCCGAACTGCTCATGCGCGGCCTCCTCCGTGAAACCGAGGAGCTTGAGCACGCGCAGCTGCAGCGCGGGATCATGGATGCGCATGCCACCGCCGCCCGCCTCGAACCCATCCATGACGAAGTCGTACGTGCGGCTGCCCACCGACAGCGGGTCGCTCTCGAGACGCTCGATGTCGTCCTCGACGGGCTGGGTGAACGGCTGGTGCTCCGAGGCGTAGCGCTTGGCGTCATCGTCCCAATGGAAGAGCGGGAAGTCGACGACCCAGAGGAAGTCGTGGCCCTCACGCGGCACGTCGAGGGCGTCAGCCATGTGCGCGCGCATGCCGCCGAGGATCTCGTTGGAGGCGAGGCGCGGACCGGCCGCGAACATCACGAGGTCACCGGGCTCCACCTCGCAGCGGCGGCGCAGCTCCGCCATCTCGTCATCGGAGAAGAACTTGACGATCGGCGAGTTCACCGACCCGTCCGGGCGGAATGCGATCCACGCGAGGCCCTTGGCGCCGAAGGTCTCGGCGACCTTGGCGAGCTTGTCGATCTGCGCGCGGGGCCAGGCGCCCGCGCCCTTGGCGTTCAGCGCCTTGACGACGTGGCCCTCGGTGTTCGCCGCGCTTGAGAAGACCTTGAAGGACGAGTCGCGGAAGACGTCGGTGAGGTCGATGAGATGCATGCCGTAGCGCGTGTCGGGCTTGTCGGTGCCGTAGGTGTCCATCGCGTCCGCATAGGAGATGCGGCGCAGCGGCGTGGGCATCTCGACGCCCATGGCCGCGAACGCCTCGGCGAGCACGTCCTCGAGCGCGCCCATGACGTCATCCTGATCGACGAAGCTCA